>JAQWBL010000002.1:76443-82360 GCA_028706395.1 Bacilli bacterium
TTGTAGGATACAGAAATAGTGGAACTTTCACAAATAATTATTGGATTGGTGAAACGACAGATTTATATTCAGGAAGTTATGCAACCTTAATAAGTAGTATTCAAGAAGCAACCAATAATGAAAATTATATAGGTTTTGACTTTATAAGTACTTGGGGAATAGAATATGGAAAAACAACACCATATTTACAAGGATTAATGATACCTGATAAAAACTACTTAGAAAACATTAATAAATATGATGGAGAAGGAACTGGAATAGCAGAAGATCCATATTTAATAAGAACAGCCGAAGATTTAAATAATGTAAGGTTAAGTACTGGATCATATTATAAATTAATGAATGATATAGATATGAGTACAAGTGCATATGCGGATAACTTCCCAACAATTGAAGTGTTCAATGGAGTCTTTGATGGAAATAATAAAAAGATAATGAATTTAAAGACAACAAGTGGATTATTTAATAGTACGGTTGATATGGAAGTTAAAAATTTAACATTAGAAAACACAACAGTAAATAGTACAACTCAAAGTACTGGTGCTTTAGTAGGAACAGGATCAAAAATCACATTAAGTGGGATAAATATAACTGGAACGTCAAATATAACATCATCGACATCATATGTTGGTGGAATAATAGGTTATGGTACAAATATAACAATTAACAATTCGAGTATTACTGCTACAATAAAAGGAACCAATCAAACAGGTGGTCTAGTTGGTTATGCCCCAACAACAGTAATAATAGAAAATAGCTATGCTGATGTTGCTTTGACTGGCACAAGTTCACTTGGAGGAATAATCGGACAAGGTGGAAATATAACAATTAAAAGAAGCTATGCTAATGGGAGTGTATCCCAAGTATCAAATAGTTATTATTATGGAGGATTAGTAGGCTACTCAAATAATATTAATATAAGTGATAGTTATTCAAACGTAGATGTTATTGGATATGATCGCATTGGTGGTTTAGTCGGATACAATGGTGGCGGAACAATCCAAAGAAGTTACGTAAGTGGAAATGTAACTTCAGTGACAAATGGTACATCCAACGGTTATGGAACAGGTGGATTAGTAGGTGCGAATTATGCAACAATAACTGATACATATGTAGCTGGAGAAGTAAAAAGATCTGGAACAGGTGGATATATTGGTGGATTAATTGGATTTAATTATTCAGGAAATGTATCTAATTCATATGTAATGGGAAAATTAACAAATGCCCAAGCTTTTGTAGGATACAGAAATAGTGGAACTTTCACAAATAATTATTGGATTGGTGAAACGACAGATTTATATTCAGGAAGTTATGCAACCTTAATAAGTAGTATTCAAGAAGCAACCAATAATGAAAATTACATAGGATTTGATTTTATAAGTGTTTGGGGAATTGAATATGGAAAAACAACACCATATTTACAAGGATTAATGATACCTGATAAAAACTACTTAGAAAACATTGACAAGTATAAAGGTGAAGGAACTGGGATAGCCGAAGATCCATATTTAATAAAAACAGCCGAAGATTTAAATAATGTAAGATTAAGTACTGGATCATATTATAAATTAATGAATGATATAGATATGAGTACCAGTGCATATGCGGATAACTTCCCAACAATTGAAGTGTTCAATGGAGTCTTTGATGGAAATAATAAAAAGATAATGAATTTAAAGACAACAAGTGGATTATTTAATAGTACGGTTGAAATGGAAGTTAAAAATTTAACATTAGAGAATGTTACAGTAAATAGTACAACTCAAAGTACTGGTGCTTTAGTAGGAACAGGATCAAAAATAACATTAAGTGGAATAAATGTTACTGGTACCTCTAGTATTATTTCGACTTCACAAAATATAGGGGGATTAATAGGTTCTGCTGCAACTGTGACGATTGATAGTTCGGGTGTTAATGCATCAATAAACGGAACCTCAAATGTCGGAGGTTTAATCGGATATATAACATCAAACGTATCAATAGTAAATAGTTATGGAAATGTAACAATAAACGGAACAAATTTATTGGGAGGCTTAATTGGATACCATTCAGGTGGTACGGCTCTAATAGAACGAAGTTATGCACTTGGTAATATCACAGGAATTAATCATCATGTCGGAGGACTTGCTGGTCATTTATATACCGCTAATATAAGTGATAGTTATGCTAACGTAAATGTTAAAGGATATGATAGTGTTGGAGGCTTGGTTGGACATACAATTGGTGGAACAGTACAAAGAAGTTATGCTAGTGGGAATGTCGAATCAACAACAAATTCAACAAGTGGCTCTTATGGAACAGGTGGATTAATAGGATATAATCGTTCTACAATTACTGATAGTTACTCAGCCGGAGAAGTAAAGAGATCTGGCAATGGTGGATATATCGGTGGTTTAGTAGGTTATCATTACATTGGTAATATAACCAATTCATATGTTATGGGGAAACTTACAAATGCCCAAGCATTCATGGGATATCAACGAACTGGAACAGTAACAAATAATTATTGGATAGGTGAAACAACAGGATTATATTCAGGAAGTTATGCTACCTTAATAAGTAGTGTGCAAGAAGCGACAAATAGTTTAAATTATACTGGATTTGATTTTACCAATGTCTGGGGAATAGAATATGGAAAAACAACACCATACTTACTTGGTTTAACGATAGCTGAAAAGAATTATTTAGTAAATATTAATAAATTTATTGGAGAAGGAACTGGTATAGTTGAAGATCCATATCTAATAAAAACAGCCGAAGATTTAAATAATGTAAGATTAAGTACCGGATCATATTATAAATTAATGAATGATATAGATATGAGTACAAGTGCCTATGTGGATAACTTTTCAACAATTGAAGTGTTTAACGGTGTCTTTGATGGAAATAATAAAAGGATAATTAACTTAAAGACAACAAGAGGATTATTCAATAGTACAGTTGAAATGGAAGTTAAAAACTTAACATTAGAGAATGTTGCAGTTAATAGTACAACTGTAGGTACTGGTGCTTTGGTAGGAACAGGGTCAAAGGTAACATTAAGTGGTATTAATGTTACTGGAACCTCTAGTATTATTTCGACTTCACAAAATGTAGGGGGAATAATTGGTTCTGCTGCAACTGTGACGATTGATAGTTCGGGTGTTAATGCATCAATAAACGGAACCTCGAACGTCGGAGGGTTAATCGGATATATAACATCAAATGTATCAATAATAAATAGTTATGGAAATGTAACAATAAACGGAACAAATTTATTGGGAGGCTTAATTGGATACCATTCAGGTGGTACGGCTCTAATAGAACGAAGTTATGCACTTGGTAATATCACGGGAATTAATTATCATGTTGGAGGACTTGCAGGTCATTTATATACCGCTAACATAAGCGATAGTTATGCTAACGTAAATGTTAAAGGATATGATAGTATTGGAGGTCTGGTTGGATATACAATTGGTGGAACAGTACAAAGAAGTTATGCTAGCGGAAATGTTGAATCAACAACAAATTCAGCAAGCGGTTCTCATGGAACAGGTGGATTAATAGGATATAATCGTTCTACAATTACAAATAGTTACTCAGCCGGAGAAGTAAAAAGATCTGGTAATGGTGGATATATTGGTGGTTTAGTAGGTTATCATTATGTTGGTAATATAACAAATTCATATGTTATGGGGAAACTTACAAATGCCCAAGCATTCATGGGATATCAACGAACTGGAACAGTAACAAATAATTATTGGATAGGCGAAACAACAGGATTATATTCAGGAAGTTATGCTACCTTAATAAGTAGTGTTCAAGAAGCGACAAATAGTTTAAATTATAATGGATTTGATTTTACAAATGTCTGGGGAATCGAATATGGAAAAACAACACCATACTTACTTGGGTTAACAATAGCTGAAGAAAATTATTTAGCAAATATTAATAAATTTATTGGAGAAGGAACTGGGATAGCTGAAGATCCATATCTAATAAAAACAGCCGAAGATTTAAATAATGTAAGATTAAGTACTGGATCATATTATAAATTAGTGAATGATATAGATATGAGTACAAGTGCCTATACGGATAACTTCCCAACAATTGAAGTGTTTAACGGTGTCTTTGACGGAAATAATAAAAAGATAATAAACTTAAAGACAACAAGTGGATTATTCAATAGTACGGTTGAAATGGAAGTTAAAAATTTAACATTAGAGAATGTTGCAGTTAATAGTACAACGGCAGGTACGGGTGCTTTAATAGGAACAGGGTCAAAGGTAACATTAAGTGGTATTAATGTTACTGGTACCTCTAGTATTATTTCGACTTCACAAAATATAGGGGGCTTAATAGGTTCTGCCTCTTCAGTAATAATCAGTGCTTCAAGTAGTAATGGAATCATATCAGGTCAAAGTAATATTGGTGGACTAATAGGACATGCACCAACTATTACAATTGAAAGTTCAAGTGTTAATGTAACACTAAATGGTACAACAAGCGTAGGCGGATTAATAGGATATATAACATCAAATGCGTCAATATCAGATAGTTATGGAAATATTACAATAAATGGAACAAATTTATTGGGTGGATTAATTGGATACCATTCAGGTGGTACCGCTTTAATAGAACGAAGTTATGCACTTGGTAATATCACGGGAATTAATCATCATGTCGGAGGACTTGCTGGTCATTTATATACTGCTAACATAAGTGATAGTTATGCTAACGTAAATGTTAAAGGATATGATAGTATTGGAGGCTTGGTTGGATATACAATTGGCGGAACAGTACAAAGAAGCTACTCTAGTGGGAATGTTGAATCAACAACAAATTCAGCAAGTGGTTCTCATGGAACAGGTGGATTAATAGGATATAATCGTTCTACAATTATTGATAGTTATTCAGCAGGAGAGGTAAAACGAACTGGAACAGGTGGATATATCGGTGGCCTAGTTGGTTACCATTATGCTGGTAATGTGACAAATTCATATGTTATGGGAAAATTAACGAATGCCCAAGTATTTATGGGATATCGACGAACTGGAACAATAGCAAATAATTATTGGATCGGGGCGACAACTGGAGTTACAACTGGTAGTTATGCAACATTAATTAGTACGATTGCAGATGCGACAACAAGTTCTAAATATGTTAATTATGATTTTACAAATGTCTGGGGAATTGAACCAGGTATTACAACTCCATATTTAAGAGGATTAGCAATTCCAGATAATGTTTACATAAATCAATGAAAGGAGGGATAGGATGAAAAAAATTGCAAGTTATTTATTATTATTCATAATGGCTTTTGCACTAGTTACTGGTTGTGGTAAAAAAGATGAAGCACCTAAAAAACAGGATGAAGATCCAAAAGTTGAAGATAAATTAGAAGACTCTACAGAGAAAAATCAAGATGGAATTGTATTTTCAAATATTCGAATCGAGAAAAAAGGTGCAACTAGTTATGTTCGTGGAAATGTTGAAAATAAAACAAAAGCAGTAGATAGTTTTAAAGTACAACTAATAATGAGTAATAAAGAAACCGAAAGAGTTTATGGACGAGTTGATACCGAAATTAAAGACTTAGCTGTAAATGAAAAAAGAGACTTTGAAGTATCAATAATGGGAGATTATGGATCAGTTAATAACTTTGAAGTAAAAATAGTTAGAGAATAAAAGAAGGAGAAAGTATGAAGAAAGTATTAATAGCATTAGTATCTGTACTTGTATTAGTAGGATGCGCGAAAACAGATTATTCAAAATTAGAAAAAGAGTTAGCAGATAAAGCAACCAAATATTATGAAGATTATATTGAAGGAAAAGTAATAGGAATCAATAATCATAAAATAACATTGGAAGCATTAGCAAATAGTGAAGTAGATATTGCTAACTTTGATGCAGAAAAATGTGATAAAGCATCATATGC
>JAQWBL010000003.1 GCA_028706395.1 Bacilli bacterium
CTCCCATTTTGAAACGTTCAAGAGTTTGAATTCGCATATTTTGAGCTATATCACCATGCATTGCTTCAACATTATAATTTCTTTTCGATAATTCTGTAACTAAACGATCTACATCCCTTTTAGTTTGGCAAAAAATAATACCTAAAGCTGCCGATTTTAAATCTAAAACACGGCATAATGCTTCTAATCTAGTTTTTTCTGTAACTAAATAATAATATTGTTTAACATTAATAGATGTTTTACTATCAGCTTCAATTGAAATAAAACGATAATCCGCTTTCATATATTGTTCTGCTAATCTTTGAATAGTTTTTGGCATAGTTGCTGAAAATAACAATACTTGCTTATTAGCATTTGTTTTATTAAAGATAAATTCTATATCTTCTAAGAAACCCATATTTAACATTTCATCGGCCTCATCTAAAACAAAGAATTCTAAGTCTTGGATATTTAAAACACGACGTTTAATTAAATCCATTACTCTTCCTGGTGTACCAACAACAATATCAGTACCCTTCTTTAAACTTCTAATTTGAGTTTCTATATTAGAACCTCCATAGACTGCTAATACATCAAATTTACTTGATGTATTTAAACTTTGAAACTCTTCACTAACCTGTAGTGCAAGTTCACGTGTTGGTGTTAAAATAATTGCTTTAACAAAATTAGTTTTAACATTAATTTTAGATAAAATACTAGTTGCAAATGCCAATGTTTTACCTGTTCCCGTTTGTGCTTGTCCAATAACATCATTACCTTCCATAATTAAAGGAATGATTGCTTCTTGTATTTTACTTGGGGTATCATAACCCAGTTTATCAATTGATTTTAATACATTATCAGATAACCCAAGTTCATTAAATTTTTTATTATTCATATACTTCCTCTTTCCAACCGTTAATTATAATATATTTTAAATTTTTATACAAGCAAAATTGCTGATTATTCAAAAGTTGTTAAAAATAAACACAAAAAGTGATTATCATAACCACTTTTATCTTTTTTTAACAAATTTACGATATTTAGGTATCACATCATGTTGTTCAAGACGATACATATCAGCGATTCTAAGTAAATCTTCTTCTAAATATTCATTGTCTTCTTTAGTATCAAACAATTTTAACATTTTATACCTAATACTGTTATCATCTAATCCAACAAAATCCAATATTAAATTAATTTCTTTTATTTTTTCTATTCTAGAATAATGATTAGCAATATTAAAATTAGTAGCATATAAAAGAAAATCTAAAGCAATTGATAACTTATCAACATTATTGGTAAAGCGATTCTTTTTCAAATATTTTTTTTGAAACAAACACGTATTGATTTCAGGATGTAGTAAACTACTCATATCCCATGTTGGCATCTCCTTTATTTGATATCCATCATAATCAAGCAATGTTATATCATCGGTTTTCGGGTTATACCTGACATTCCCATAAGTTAATAAATCAGGAAAAACAATTCCTTGTTCGTTACCTTTTTTAACAATTTTTTCTAATTTATAAAAATAATTAGCTATTTTTTCAATTGTTTGGTTTTCTATTGACGAATTAAAAATTTCAGAAAAAGTTTCATCATCGTTTTTTTTCATTGTATAGCCCATAAATTTGTTGTTATCGTAAACTATTGTTTCAGGAATAATTATTTCTTTAAATGATTTGAAGTTATATGCCATTTTTACTTTTAGTTCTTTAATAAATATATAATTATCAGGATTTTTAATATCCTTTGATGATAGAATTTTATCTCTATTAAATATTTTTAAAATAGAACCATTTCCCAATTCAAATATAAGTGCATCACTGCCACTATTAATCAAATTGCAATCAGTTAGCATAAGATTATTTAAATCTTCGTGTTTCATAATTATCACCTATCTGTTTATTTTATATTTTTGCGAAACTTTTTATATAATTCCATAACTAGCAAAATAGGAAGTGCCAGTAAGAAAATATATTTTATATCACTAAATGGTATTGGCGAAATCTTTAAAAATTGACTTAAGAAAGTTTCTGTAACAATTATATGTAATAATAAGGTTGCTGCAATACCAACATAGATAAATGGATTACTCTTAAAATGAATTTTAAAAATTGATGTTTTTTCACTGCGACAGTTAAAAACATGAACATTTTGAATAAATACCATTAATAATAAAATATAACTACGAGCCAAATGGATTTCCATATCTAAATGATTAATTAAGTAATACCAGAATGTAAAAACAATAATACTTATTGTGAATGCCGCTAGTAAAGTCTCTTCCATTAATTGTCGATTAAATATTGATTCTTTGGGTGGTCGTGGACTTTCATCCATAATTCCATCTTCAGCTTTTTCAAAAGATAATGCTGCATCTTGAATTCCATCGGTTACTAGATTAAGCCATAATAGTTGAACTGCAACTAATGGCATAGGTAAATTAAATAAAATTGACATAATAACAAATAGAACTTCAGCAATACCACAAGAAAGTAACATGTAAATAACTTTTCTAACATTGCCATATGCAACTCGTCCTTCTTTTACTCCAGACACAATTGATAAGAAATTATCATCAGCAATAATCATTGAACTAGTTTCTTTAGCAACATCAGTTCCACTACCAACAGCAATACCAATATTAGCCGCTTTAATAGCAGGAGCATCATTTACACCATCACCGGTAACAGCAATAAACTCGCCCATCCTTTTATAAGATTCAACTATTTCCAATTTTTGTAAAGGCGTTACTCTTGTAAAAACCTTTTTATTTTTGATATATTTATCAAACTCTGCATGACCTTTTGCTAAATATAATTCTATGTCACTACCTTTAGCAACTTCTTCATAACTATTAGCAATTCCAAGTTCTTTTGAAATAGCAAAAGCGGTAAGCGGATGATCACCAGTAATCATCACAACTTTAATACCCGCATTATGACATTGTTCAATTGATGATACGGCCTCTTTACGAATAGGATCTATAAATCCAACCAATCCAACCAACGTTAATTCTGGTAGGTCAACTTCTTCGTATCCTTCTTTTTCGGTAAAATCTTTTTTTATTCCTTTTGCAAGAGCGATTACACGATAACCAAGACTTGCTAATTTTTCATTTTGGGATTTTATTTTTTCGAAATCTAAACCAACTTGTACCCCGTTAACATCCATTGTTTTACAAAATGAGGCAATTTTTTCAACCGAACCTTTAGCCGTACAATAAATACTATTATTTTCTTTATAAAAAACCGCTGAATATTTATTTTCTGATTCATAAGGTATTTCACCAACGATGTTTTCTCTCAAACCATTATCAACACCAAGCTTGTAAGCCATCGCTAAAAAAGCAACATCAATTGAATCACCATGATTAATCCATTTTCCATCAACTAATTCTAATTCCGATTCATTATTTAATAATCCTAGTTCGGCAATATTTTTAGCTAAATTAATTTTTGTTTTATTGCCAGTCACACTACCATCACTATTATAACCAACACCTTCAATATTAAAGGTTGTATCATCAGGTAATATAATAACCTTTGCTGTTTGTTCATTCAAAGTTAAAGTCCCAGTTTTATCACTAGCAATAACCGTACAACTACCCAAACTTTCAACCGAATTTAGTTTTTTAACAATTACATTTTTTTTAGCCATTCTAGAGGAGGCAATCGACAATGATAAAGTAAGTGCGAGTGGGAGACCTTCAGGTATTGCTGATACTGATAAAGCAACTACGGTAAAGAAGATTTCTCTTGCAACATAGCCCTTATAATATAAAATAAGTGCAATAACAACAGCCACAATTGCTGTAACAACACCTATTTGATGAGTAAACTTTTCCATTCTAATAATAAGTGGTGATTTTGTTTCATCAGACAAAAGGACTTTAGAAGCAATCTTCCCTATTTCTGTATTATGCCCGATTTCAGTAACAACTCCATGACCACGACCACTAATTACTGAACTGCCCGCATAAGCCATATTTTCGCGATCAGCAATGCCAATATCTTCACTAATAGTAGTACAAATTTTTTCGGAAGCAAGTGATTCTCCAGTTAAAAATGATTCATCAATTTTTAAATTATAGCAATCAATTATTCTTAAATCAGCCGATATTTTATCTCCTGGTTCAATAATAACAATATCACCAATAACCAAGTATTCCGAATCAATTTCATGCTCATGATTGTTTCTTAATACTTTAGTTGTTACTTTAATTAAATTTTGAAGACTAGCAGCATTTTTATTAGCTTTCCATTCTTGATAAGTGCCAAATATTGCATCAGCTAAAATAACAAGCATTATAAAAATGGCATCTAAATTTTCACCAATCATAAATGATAAAATGATCGTAATAATTAGAATATATGTAATAGGATTCATAAATTGTTCAAGAAAAATCCTAAAAATTCTTTTAGTTTTTGCTTTCGGTAACCTATTTGCACCATACTTTTCTAATCTCTTATTTACTTCAAAAGTTGATAATCCCTCCTCACTAGTTTCTAAAAGGGATAAGACCTTTTGAGCATCTTCTTTGTACCATAATTTTTCGTTTTCCATACTTTTATTCTCCTACTCAATAATAAAATTATACCATCTTTAACTATAATCTAAAAATTTTTTCATTATTTATTTAAACATTTTTAAAAATGATGCAGGTATTTCTGCTTTAAAACTCATTGTTTTTTTAGTAATTGGATGCTCAAATTCAAGAATATGAGCATGAAGCCCTAGCCTTTTTAAGGGGTTGGTTGTTGAACCATATTTTTTATCGCCAACAATACTGTGACCAATATCCTTCATATGAACACGAATCTGATTTTTACGACCCGTTTCAAGTTCTAACTTAAGTAAACTATAGGAATTATTATTTTTCAATTTTTCGTAGTGAGTAATCGCCTCTTTACCATCATCTTTCTTACGACTTGAATAAACAACCATCGTTTTACTCTCTTTTAACCATGATTTAATCGTATCTTTTTCTTTTAAAACATTTCCTTCGACAATTCCAATATAACTACGTTTTTTTACTAATTCATTCCAATTTTCTTGAAGTTTCGTTTTAACAATTTCCTTTTTAGCAAACATTAATATTCCTGATGTATCTCGATCTAATCTGTGTACAACAAATAATTTCAGCCTTGGATTTTGTTTTTTAACATGCTCCATAACCATTTTATAAGCCGTATTTATCTTCTCATTAGTTGTAGAAATAGATAATAAACCCGCACTTTTGTTAATAACAATTAAATCATCATCCTCATAAATAATATCTAAACTATTATCATAGCTATCATTTATTTGAGCCATTTTAATCATCACAATTTGTCCTTTTTTAAGAGGATAATCAAACTTTTTTACAACTTTATTATTAATTAAAATATTTCCTCGACCTAGTAATGATTTAATATTATTTTTCGATTTTCCTTTTATTGATGCATATAAAAACTCCAATAATGGACTATCTTCTAACACTTGGAGTTCAATGTTTGTTTTATACTTTTTGGCCATTTATAACACCTCTATAATTAGTATACCAAGAAAAAACAATTAAATATATAACTATATTATTAGTTTTTAACTTTAATTAAAATAAAAAGAAAAATTTTTAATTATTTTCCTTTTTTTTATTTTCTTCTTCCATTAATTTGGTATAGGCAACTTTACCGACTAAAGTTTTAGGTAATGAATCACGATATTCAAATTCATATGGCATAGAATAAGAAGCAATATTTTTTTCGCAATGTTTATAAATACTATCCTTAATTTCATCAGTTAGTTCAACACCATTTTTTAGAACAACAAAAGCTTTAATAACTTGAACCTTATAAGGATGATCAACACCAATAACAGTAGACATTAAAACATCTGGATGACTATCAATAATATTTTCAATATGTTGTGGATAAATACTATATCCTGATGAAATAATCATTCTTTTAAGTCGTTGTTTAAAATAAACCCAACCATCTTTATCCATACAACCTAAGTCTCCAGTATGTAACCAAGTCAGTCCATCTTCATGTACTTGTAAAGTGTGTGCCGTTTCCTTTGGCTCTTTTAAATATTCAGACATAACTGTTAATCCGGATAAACAAATCTCACCATCAACACCATATTCAACCTCAGTATGAGTATTTGGTTTTACAATTTTGTAATAAGTATCAGGGTAAGGAATACCAATACTTCCTTCACGATATTCATCAGCTGGAATTAAACAAGTCCCAGTCACACACTCGGTTAATCCATAACCTTCACGAACTTGAACCTTTGCGTTATGTTCTTTTAAGAAAGTATCAACCTTTTTCTTAAGACTAATAGATAATGAATCACCACCTGAAATAACTATTTTCAAAAATGATAAATCAACATTATCCATTCTTTTATTCTTAAGTAAGGCTTCATATAAAGTAGGAACACCGGCAATAATGTTTGGTCTATATTTAGTTAATAACTTATCAAATGTTTTCGCACTGAATTGTGGTTGTAAAATAGCTTTACCACCAAGATACATTACCGTATGAATACAAATTCCAAGTCCAAAACCATGAAAGATAGGCATGATGGCTAAAATAGAATCGCCTGGCTCTAAACCACCACAAGCAGTAATTCCTTGTAACGCCAAAGCATTAAAATTAAGATTAGTTAAAACAATTCCTTTAGGTGTTCCCGTTGTTCCACCACTATATAAGATTACGGCTGTTGCCTCTCCTTTTAAATGAACATTACAATCTTGTAAATAATTTCGTCCAATCTTTATAAAATCTTTCCAATACAAAATTTTACCATTTGCTTCTGGTCTTTTAACTTTACGACCTTTAGTAACATAGTAAGCAAGTCCTAAAGCTGTAGGCATTGAATCTTTAACTGAAACAATGATTGTTTTTTTAACTTTTGTTTCCATTATAATTTTTTCAATCTTTTCCCAAGCAATATCAATTGCAATAAGGGCGACACTATCAGAAACATTTAAATAATACTTAATTTCATTTTCACTAGATAAAGGGTGAACCATATTAGCAACCGCACCAATCATATTAATTGCATAAAAAGCAATTACCCCCTCTGGTGTATTTGGCATACAAATCGTTACAACATCTTTTTCTTTAATACCAATTGATTTAAATGATCGAGCACATTCGATAATTTCATCATTAAATTCCTTGTATGTTTTTTCAACACCAAAATAGTTATAAGCAACAATATTTGGATAATTTTGGCTTGTTTCATATATAGCATCATATAGTGAACAATCTTTATATTCTAAATGTCTGGGTTTATCGCCATAAGATCCATACCATGGTGTTTTAACAGCTACTTTTACTTCTTTATTTTTCATACTCTACCGCCTTGTTTACTTCTTCATCTAATAATTTAGGATTCTCAATAATATGTTTAATTAGTCTAAATGACTTAGCAAAATAAAAGCCATCACCAATTCGTTCATCAAGTGTAATCCCGACTTCGACAATATCCTTCTTAACAACATTACCTTTATCATCAAGAACATTTTGTTCCCTTATTTCTCCAATTGTCACGAGTATTGAATTCGTTCCATAATTGTTTAAATGATGGTAGCAAGGATTCGATTTTATACTACCTAAATTTGAAATCAAAACGGTCGTATAATTAGGATCTCCATTAATAACTGAAGATGGTACTAAATCATAAAAATCTAGTTTTCTAAATATCCACATAATTATTGATACTATAAATCTTGGAAACTTAGCAATAAGTTTTAAGATGTCATCAATTGAATTCCCGCCTTCTTTTCTCACTTTAGCTACATCACCATATATTTTTTTAGATATATCATCTAACTTCATATCTTCTTTTACTTTTAAAACTAACAATCTTTCTTCAGCATCATCTAAAAACTTGTTTTTAGCAACAAACGACACCGTTATATCATTCCTTTGATACATTCTCTTACCGGCAATAAATCTGTTTAATACCGGTCGATTATAAATCGTTTTACCAATAGCCGTAACAAAAGCATGGAAGATAGTTATTTTATAATCTTCAATCTTTTTATTTTTTCTTTCTAAATGTTTTTTTAATTCAGTAACATCAATTGTATCTTGCAAATAGACTTCTGCTTCAGTTCTATTAGGCATTAAATAAGGCATTATTGCGTGTATTGAACTTGCAGGCTTAAGATATTTTCCATCTCGTCGATCTTTACTCATTACTGTACTCCCTTTACTATAATATATTTATATTATCATATTTCTAAAAAAAATCCAACTCCACAAAAAAACGAATAAACGTATATTTATTCATTTTTTTATCTACATATTTTAGCAAGATTAACTAATTCTTTTACTAATTTAGAAATAGAATTTTTAGTATACTCATCAGTTAAGTTTCCTTCTTCATCAAATTTTTCATGAGCCTTCATAATAAAAACTTCGGGCTTATTAAGAACCAGTGCATCCAAACTAACACATACTTGACGAAGATGATATTGAACTCTCGAACCACCTAAAACACTCATAGATGCACTCATAATCGCTAAAGGTTTTTTAGATAGCGGTAACAAGTCTCCCCTTGATGCCCAATCAAGAGCATTTTTTAAAACTCCTGATATTGAATAATTATATTCAGGTGTGGCAATCAAAACAGCATCAGCCTTCGCTAACTTATCTTTAAATTTAACAACCTCATCAGGTACACCAGTTCGTTCAACATCTTCATTAAAAAATGGTAAATTACTTATATCAACAATTTCCAAACTACTACCTTCTGGTAACAATCCTTGTGCAGCTACTAAGGCACTTTTATTAAAAGATCCCTTTCTCAAACTTCCAGCAATCCCAACTATTTTAATTTCTTTTTCACTCATATTATCATCTCCTATTATGATAATATTATAACATATTATTATATAATTAATGATTATGAAAATATATATTAAATAGTATATCCATTCTTTATTTAAAACTAAGTCTCTCCAAATCCTTAATCGCTGGTCCATAAATTACCTTACCATATCTATCAAATATTGAACCATGACATTTTGATTCCCACAATTTATCAACATCATTCCAAATCAAAGAACAACCAAGATGGGTACACTTGTTTTTAAGAAATACATAATCATCTTTACTTTCCCTGTAAACCAGTGCATTAATTCCATTAAATCTCATAACTTTCCCACTACCTATTTTTATTTCATTTAACTTGTGTTTTGAAACAAATAATTTACTAAATACCAAACCGTCAAGACTGTGTCCAATCATTCTGAATGTTGATTTTAAATCTTTTATTAATGTAAATCGGTTTGGTTTATATATTACTTCATAATCATCATTAAGAATCATATCAGTTACATTTTTAGCAGCAACATGACTGTTAGTAAAACCCCATTTTTGGAAGCCTGTGATCAAAATTATATTAGGATTTTTATTAGAATATTTACCAACAAATGGCAACGAATCAATTGGCATGCAATCTTCTGTAAACCATTTGTATTTTATCTTGGCATCCTTATCCAAAGTATACATCTTATCAATTAGAAGTTGATACTGTTTATTAATATCAATGTCAATCCCTGTATAATGGTCTCCACCACCAATTATTAAAGTTTTATCATCATATGTTCGAAGGTAAAAATACGGTTGATCAAGGGATACATAGTTAGCAGGAATTTTTAATTTTGTCTCAAAAGCTATTGCATAAGATTTACTCTGATATATTTTTGTAAAGTACATATTGTCAGGATTCAAAATTGGATAATGACAAGCCATAACAATTTTAGGAGTTTTTATTTTATATTGTTCATTAATTATTACCTCATAACCTTCATCCTTTTTATCTATTTTTGTCACTAATGAATTTTCAAATAACTTTACATTGTTGGATATTAAAATGTCGATTATCCCCATCATATATTTCATAGGATTAAAAATAAATTGCTTTTTAAACTCGAGACCGTGTTCAAACAGAAAGCCATCACTGGAGGAACCGATCAATTGAACATCACTATATTTTTTTATTAGTTCATATTGATCAATTAAAGTATCCTTGTTTTTTTTATCACTAGAACATAATATAGTACTTTCTTCTTTATAATCGCAATTTATTTTTTCATCATTTATAATTTGGTTAATTATATTAAGACCTTCTAATTGTGATTTTAAATATAATATTGCTTTTTGGTTGCTGTATTTCTTTTTTATATCTTCATATAACTTATCATGGGCTACGCTTACTTGTGCGGTTGTTTTGGAACTAACACCTTGCGCTATTTTACGACCATCAACTAAAATAAATTTAATATTATTTTTCATAAAATTATAGGCACACATCAAACCAGCAATTCCACCACCAATTATTAAAATTGGAGTTTCCATATCTTTTTCAATCGTTGGAATATTCTTATCAACATAGTCTTTCATCCATATAGATTTCATTTTTATCACCTAAAATTAGTATAGACAAAATATCAAATAAAAAACAGATGAAAAATCATCTGTTAAACATTATTTATTTTTAAGTTCCTTATGAATATTTTCTAATAAAACATTATTGTTTTTAATAGATTCAATTAATTCACCTATTCCAAAAAGTATTAAGCAAAATAATGTTGTTACCGCGGTGCCAACGAATATAAATCCCGGTGCATCATCTATTTCAGCAACAAAATAACTAAATGCCAATCCAAATATAAACAAAATAATTGATACCAACTTATAAATGTTTTTATCTTTCATATCTACACCTCCTTATAATTATATTTTTAATATCACCCTAAAACTTAATCTCATTTAATATTATGTTGTTTGTTTAAATTATTTTCAAATCTTAATTTTAGAATTTCTAGTAATTGGTTTGTCACATTAATCGTTACTTTTTTCAGTTTATATCACCTAATTTAATTATACAACATTTCTTTTAAACTTCCAAATCCATAAAACAAGATAAACTAGGGTTTATATCACATAACAAATTACTTTAAATAGATATATTATAAATAGGAGGTATAACATGTTTAGTAAAGAACAAATATTTAATACTGCTCAAATGTTAGGAATTACTTTTGATAAGTTTACAATAGATGACTTAATAACAGGGGTTAATATAGAGTTAGAACACGGAACAGTAAACCCCAATACTAATGTAACTGATGACAATTTAATATTAACTATGAAGATTGCACTTGCGCATTTAAATGAATTTTCAAATTATTATAATAAGGACTATGGATTACCGGCTTTTGAGGAATCCCTAAAACAAAAGAGAACCTATTCCTAAGATTCTCTTTTTCTAATATTCTTTAAAATGGATTTTTTTACATAATGGTGATTTAATACTTTGATTTTTAATATCCAAATTATTTAAATCATCATATATATTATATACATTTATATTATTGTTCTTCAATATTTCTAAATCAGTATCTTTAAATGAGGGACATGGCAAAACCACACCATCATATCTAATATCAAATTTATTATTTCCAGCTGTACATAAATGAGTATCATTTTCCGTCATCGGAATTCCCATTCTTATTTTAACCTTAGACGATTTTAACTTAGAAACAATTTCTTTGAATTCAATTAGTTCAGCTCTAGTTAATAATAAATCACTTACATTATCCCTACCACGCCCTTGAGGAACAAATCTTAATACACTAACAGTAGCTACATTTCCTAATTCGGCTAATTCTAAAATATCATCAAATTCTTTGTAATTAGATTTTAAAGGAATAAAATGAATTTCTGTTTCCAATTCTTCAAAATTAGCAAATAACATCGACCTTAATATATTGGCATATTGATTTTTACTTCCCATCAAATAATTATATACATCGGAATTAGATGATTGAAAATTAAAAACAACCTTATCAAGTCCAACTTTTTTCAATTGCTTAAATTTTTCTCTACTTAAACAACTATAATCATTTTTCTCAATTTGTTCTATAATTCGTAATTCAGAAGGATTTAATTTTTCCTTTTCTAAATCAGTAATCCTTTCCCTCTTAGTAATACCACTTGTATAAATAACCGTTCTTATTCCATTTAATTTGCAATACTCAATCATTTTAATTAAATCAGGGTGCAGAAATGGTTCTCCACCAGATATTGAAATTTCTTTAATTCCACCTAATTCAAGAAACCTATCTATAGTATTTTTAAACACCTCAAATGAAATGATATATTTAGAATCACTTGATGATAATGACGAACAAAACAAACAATTATTTGGACATTTTTGAATTATTTCAAAACATAAATCTTTGACCATGTTACTCGCCTCACTAAATTAATTCATATTATATCACAATTATAAATTTTTATTAATTATTTAAAAGAAATTCAAAAAAGGTATTCCTAATATTCAAAATTTGTGATATTATTGATTTGAGTTTATTACTTATTTCAATATTTCCAAATTTGAAAAGGTTTGAAGAGTTTAAATATTTATATAAACAATTTTCGAAGAAGGAGGTATTGCAATGGAAAAGAAAGATAAAACAATCGTTTGTAAAGATTGTGGAGCAGAATTTGTATTCACAGTAAATGAACAAGCATTCTACGAAGAAAAAGGATTCACTAATGAACCTGCAAGATGTAAAGAATGCCGCGACAAGAAAAAAGCTGAACGTAATAATAATAGAAACTTCAGTAATAAAAACAGATATTAATTGTTGCAAAAAGACTTGGAATTAACCAAGTCTTTTTTATTTTATTTTTTAATAATTAAGACACATTCTCGTTTAGAAATATCTCCAAGCGCAAAATCCTTTTTAGTCTCAGAAAACAGCCTATTTAAGGTAACAACACGATTATATAAAAACGGTTGATCAAACACTATTGTTACTTCCCTATCCTTATTATAATATTGTTCATCAAAATAATAAGAATCAAATATATATGCGTAGTTATCATCAATCTTAGTAATTATTACATAATGTTCACATTTTTGCCAACAACGAATAAACACAACCCCATTTTTATTTAAACAACCCTTTAATCTATCTAAAGTAACATCTGCACCTTCAAATCGTTCACATTCAATATTAAAATTTTTACTTTTCGCAAAATCTGTAATCCAATGAGTTAATAAATCAATTGCATGCCTACTCGTTCCGCCTGCTCCTAAATTGCCTTTATCATCATAACAATCTAATGTATATAAATTAATCGCTCTAACTAATTCTGCCGGAATTTCTTCTCTATTAAATAAATAACTAACAGCATTTAATAAAGCAATTGTTCCACAATCAAACTCTGTAATTTGAAATCTAAGCGGTGTTTTCATAATCCTTCTCCTTTATAATTAAAAACCAGTTTCCATTCTTAGTTTATTACGTTCTATCTTTAACAATCCACCAGTTATAATATCCGTATCATTAAATCCAAGATCATTTCCTAACTTAACAAGATTAACCAATACTTTTTTTATTCTTGATTTAGTAAAGTCTTCTAACAATAATGAACTTTCATGATACAAATAAATAAAAAGTTCAACAACGCCTTTATCTTCTGGTTCATCAAAATCTTCATTTAAATCAATATCTAAAATATTACAAAAATATAAAACCATAATCATACAGTCAGCAAATTCATCTAATATAATATTTTTATCACTAGGTCCTTTATTTGACCAATATTTAAAACATCTAGTTTCATTAGCTAACTCGCCTAACTCAACTAGTAGTTCTAATACATTCTTTTCAAAAATTTCCCTATTATTATCATATAAATCATAAAACATTTTATCTAATTTTTTATTTGCTTCATATAATTCATTAAATTTGTTCATTCTATATACCTCTCACTTTAGCATCCATACAAATTATAACATACTAACAATAAAAATTGACAACTTATTTAGATACCTTGTTTATTAAATATGTATCAATCCTTATTTCATTTTTATAATATGTAAATATTAACTATAAGAAAATCCATATATATGGTGTAACAGTCGCAAAAATGATATAATTAGATTGTTTAAAAGCAATAGTTTAATATTAGTATAAGGAGACACTTATGAATATAGCAGAAATTATTAAAAATTATCAAAATAATTTAATTGAGAAAAAAGAAAAAACCTCTATTTTTTTAGATTTAGCTGATGAAATAATTGCCAATCTTCCGTATCGCTTAAATAATAAAACTTATCTTTTAATTCCTGACCAAGAAAAAGAATTAATGGAAACAGCTTATGAATATTATTTTTCTAAAAACGAAGCCATGCCTATCTCTTTAACTTTAAAGATATCAGAGATAATGAAAAAATTTAATGAAGTAGCACAAAAATTAGGGTTTACAGTTATAACAAAAATGAGTGATTATCATAATGATGGTCAACTATTTGATTTGTTGGGTATAGAATCCATCAATAAAGGTTTAATCGAAGAAGAAGCAATTAATCTTCCCAATGTTAAAGTCCCTTTGACATTATCTGTTGATGATTATTTAAAAAACATTTTTTTACCAGTTGTTTTTAAAAACAGCACAGCTAATCGTGGTGAAGATAAATATTTAATTGAAACTAAAGAACAATTAAAAAAAATCATATCATTATTTGAATTACCCGAAAGTAAGGAAATAAACTTAAAAAGTGAATTCGTTGTTCAAGAATATGTTAAGAGTTTTGAAGGAGTTAACAGTTCTATTCGAGTATTTACTTCTTGTACAGGTGATATATTATCTTCATTATTTTTAGTATCAATGGATAAAACTCCTAAAAAAAGGATTAAAAACTTTGGTATTAATGTTTTTAATCCTTGTGAATATTTAAATGATCCAAATTCCCCTTATTATCTCAATGCTAAAAGTATTATCTCTAATGCCGCTGGTGGTGGCAGAGTAATACCGTTAAATAAAGAAACAAGTAATCTTAGCGCAAATGATGAAATAATGCTAACTCTTCACGAAATCAATATAGATACTTTAGATTTACCAAAAACAATAGTCGAACAATGTAAGGAAATATCCACATTCTTTGGATCTAAAAAGGGTATTGTGTTAGGAATTGATTTTATCTATAATTCCAATGATGATAATTGGTATTACTTAGAAACAAATAGAAATCCATCAGTTGAAGGTTATAGGCGTTATATGAACTTAAACGGATACCTAAAAAAGGATGTAAAATCCCTTATGCATCTAGATTCTTTAACTAAAATTGTTGAAAACATTATGACTAAGGATATGACCGAAAACAAAACAAGATCAAAATAAATATAATATAGCTATAAAAAATCAAAAGAACCTTAATAAACAAAGGTTCTTTTTTATAATTATTTTTTTTCTATAAGTTTTAGAGCCTTATCAATCGTTTCTTCCAAAGTTTCAAATATTTCTTTATTAGATTCCTTTTTATATAACCAATCTAAATATTTTATTTTTTTTGCATTATTAGGACGTCCATATATAATTTTCTCTGGTTTTTTAGCAAGCCAATAACCAAACTCTACATTAGTAGTAAATGCTGGCATTTTTTCCAATTCCCTTGGCACCCAAAAAATTATGATTGTAGCATTTGTAAGAGCTTCTCTTTCTCATTCAGCTTGATCAATATAATCATTTTTACGTATAAGCTCATCCTCTGGAATATATACAATTCCATCAAATTTTCTTTTCCTTAAATATTTGATTGCTTCAATTCTCCAAGAAATAGTATCTTCATCTCTTGGTGTTGGTCCAGCCAAAAATATTGAATTTTTATTACTAATAATAACATTCTTATCTGAATAATTTAGTTCCATTGTTTACCTCTTTTCCTCTATGTTAATTATATATCATTTTAAACAAAAAACGAACCACCTATTGGAAGTTCGCTTCAATTTCTTAATGGGGCTTTAGTCATCTATTTTATCAACCCTATATCTCACTAGTTAAAAACACAATATCGCGTTTAATAGTGAAAGTCCAGCGATTTGAAGGAAATAAATTTGATTGTTGTTTGAATTTTCATTCATAATATCCCCTCATTTTTTCAAAAATATATATTTAAACTATGGTTGCATTGCTCCAAATAAAACTAACCAAGCTAACGCTGTTTTAGCAACAAGACTAAGTATAATATAAACTCTTTCTCCATATAAATAATCTTTCCACTTACCTACTTTTTTATATTGTAGAATCATATTAATTGGGAATGTATTAAAGGCAACAAAATATGTTGCAACTATAGCCCATACAAACCATGGAACCATATCTAAATTACCATTTCCAAACATATATATTAATATTACTATCCAAGGAGTTAATCCAGCAATTGTTCCCCATAAAAAGGGTTCCCAATTAACTTTCTTTTTATCTTCTCCTTTATTTAATTGTTCCATTACTAATCCAAATATATTCATTAATGCATTAACAACAAATATTAATATTAATGAACTAATATCATATACTCCAAATAATGTAGCAATTAATACTATCATTATAGAAGATGATAAAGCATATTCTATCCATCTGAATTTATTGATTCCTTCTTTTAAACCTTCAACATATTTTTCCTTTTTATAAACTATAAAGAAATGTGCGAATGCTGATATGAATAAAAACATTGATACTAAAATACCAAATGGTAAATCAAATAATGGTTTAGAAGCTTGTTGTAATGATTGAGTAGCAGTATTATATTCGATGAATAATTTTGTTATTGTAGGTGAAAATTCTGCTATCTTACTTATAACTGAAGTTGCTAATAATAACATTATTATTGCTTGTATTAGATGTAAAAAACCCATGTTTCTATTAAATTTAATTAATTTTTCATATTTATCTTTCATATATCCTCCTATTTAATTAACATATAAAAATAATAAGTTATTGTTGATACTATATTAGATAATGAGAATCCCCATATTAAATCTATAATAGTAATTTTTAATGACCATTCTTTTATTGTAGCTAAATTTATTAAATCAAATATTACCACCTTTCTTAACAAAACAAGGTATGAACTTGCTTGTTTTCTTTGAATATTCTTGAAATTCTTTATTATTCTCATATTTTTTTCTAATAAAGGTATTCCAGAAAAAAATACTAATAATTATGTAATCAATATTGGGCTTATTAAACCACCTGTATACATTATATCATTTTTATGGCAAAAACTAAGTTTTACTTATGCAAATCTTAAATTTTAATAGATTTTCTTTCTAATTTCTATTTTCCTTTAAAATTAAAATATGCTTTTGCTATTTCTTCAAATGATTCCTCTTTATGTTTTGAGATTGTTTATTATATTCTTTGTCATAGAAAAGATTTTCTATTGTTGCGTCTAATAAAATTAATAGTTTATACACTACATCTATTTTAGGTATAGTATTAACACTTTCAATTTGATTTATTTTTTTCTAGTAACTCCTAATTCCTTTGCTTAGTAATCTTGAGTTATATTTTTAGTTTTAAAAAATTATTTTATTTTATTTACTATCACTTTATCACCCTTTCTATTATACTGCGTAATGCTTTATTTTTAAAATGAGTAGTTTCAGTTACATAATTTGATCTGTTTTGTGTTTTTAAAGCATAAAAAAAGAAGACTGCAAATATGCAATCCCTTTATTTATAAGGCCCATTTGATAATGAGCAGTATTTTCTTAATGGGGCGACTAGTGGGGATCGAACCCACGCATAACGGAACCACAATCCGCCGTGTTAACCACTTCACCATAGTCGCCATGTATTAATATATTATCAAAAAAAGATTTAAAAAGCAACCTTTTTTGTTGTTTTCTTGAATATAGATTAAAGCCCATACACTAATATCTTAATTTCATACTATATTTCGAGGAGGAATTTAGATGAATAACTATCAAAATTATCCTAATAGCAATTATTACAAGAATATTAGTGATAATAATTATAATGCTACCAATAATCTGTTTGACCCTTATACCGGTTTTATTCACGGTAATATGTTCCCATCCCTTTATGACCCTTACGAAATATCTAAACCATATGACATTCAACCACTTAATGATCAGGCACAGATGCTTACTTATATTGATGCTTTAAGTTTTGCAGCAATCGATTTAAATTTATATTTGGATGTTCACCCAGAAGATCGAAATATGCTTAATCTTTTCAATCAATATCGTACTCAATTAAATGATTTAAAGAAAGAATACGATTCAAAATATGGACCACTATTACTTAGTGGAGATTCATTAACTGCATTTCCTTGGGCATGGAATAAGAAACCATGGCCATGGGAAAATAAATAGGAGGTAAATTATGTGGATTTATGAAAAAAAACTTGAATATCCAATTAATATAAAGCGTAAAGATACCGCAATGGCAAGATACTTGTTCGCACAGTACGGTGGCCCAGATGGTGAATTAGCGGCTGCTTTAAGATATTTAAATCAACGATACACAATGCCTGATGAACGAGGTAAAGCTTTATTAACTGATATTGGTACTGAGGAGATGGCGCATGTTGAAATGATTGCTACGATGATTTATCAATTAAGTGATGATGCTTCAATTAAAGAATTTGAAGCTGCCGGTTTAGGTGGACATTATACTCAACATGATCATGCATTATTCCCAACTGATACTAATGGTGTACCTTTTACTTCAGCATATATTGAAGCAACTGGTGATTATTGGGCGGATTTAGAGAGTAACATGGCTGCTGAGCAAAGAGCTAGAGTGATGTATGAACATTTAATGAACGAAACCGATGATCCTGATGTTCTAGCACCCCTTTCATTCTTACGTCAAAGAGAAATTGTTCATTACACTAGATTTAAAGAGCTTCGCGATTACTATATATCTAAATATAAAAGAAATACTTAATTTTTAAGTATTTTTATTTACAAAAAAACTCTTATTAATATAAGAGTTTAAATATTCATTATTTTATGATTATTTATCTGTTCTGTATGCAAACGTACTATTTGAATCATTTCTTTTGAAATCATTTCTATTATTACGTTCTGCTTTTCTCTTAGCACGATCTTCTGGGCATCTTGCTGGTGGATTAGTAAATCCTTTTTCATCATAGAACGCTTGTTCTCCAGATGTCCAAACAAATTCTTTTCCACAATCTTTACAAATTAGAGTAATATCATTGTATTCTTTATTTTCCATTTCGTAACCTCCTTTTTCGATTTGATTTAATACTTATTTGGGACTCCAAGAATTGGGAAGTAACGAAATAATTTTTAAACCAATAATAATATAACACATCACTAATTAATATGCAAGTGTTTCGGCTATTTATACTTAATATTATAACTATTTATTAAAATTATTCATTTTTTATGCTTCCATAAGTTTATTAATAGATGAGCTTATTTTCGTGATAATATCACTAATTTCTTCTTCAGTTAATTCACTAACTAAAATTGTATTACCAATATTCTCACCTATATCAGCACCTTTACTTATTTTTGATTGATCAACAAAACCGATACTAATTAATTCTTTTCCTTGCTTTGCAACTTTAATATTGAAATCCTTAATAACAGTATATTCAATATTTTGAGTAATAGTTTCATAATTTAATATAAATTTACCAATTATTGTATAATCTGTATTTATAAGATTTAAAGTAAAGATATAATCTTCTAAAAACTTTTCACCATTAATTGTTAAAATGGTATTGTCGGATAGCTTAATATTTATAATAAACTTATCAGGTTCTAATTTAAACGAAAATCTAAAAACAACTTTATTGTTACTAAATAATTCAATAATATCTTCGCTACCAATAGTATAAACAATTTTTTCATCGACTCCATTTATTAATTCCATCATCACAATTTCATTTGATAAATCCTTGTAATATACTGAAAACTCTATGTTTTTAGCACCCTTATTATCATCCATATCATTTTTTAATTCTATATTATATCTCTTTAATATATCTAAAGCTTTCTCATCCTTATTCACATAATCTATAATTTTTTTATATAATTCTTTTTGTTCATTTGGAGTTATTAATAAAGTTATTTTCTTAACACTTAATTCTTTATTGTTTATACTAATATTTACTTTTGCATTTTTTATATTAGCTTCATTTAGATTTTCTAAAAAACTTTTTTTAATCAAATCACCTAGATAATTAATTTCTTCAATTATTTTAGTAGTATTAGCTTCCTCTAACTTTTCGATTGTTCCAACTTCAATATATTTTTCATATATATTTTTCAAAAATAAATATTGCTTATTTTGAATACTATAAAAATTTACATTAAACAATTCTTCTCTTTCTAAACTACCCAATATATTAAATATTGTTTTTTTATTAATCAAATCTTTTTCATGCTTATAAGTTATTTTTGTTTTATTAAGATTATTAATAATTGTTTTAGTGTTTTCATCTATTTCTTCACTATTTAATTTAATATCTAACAATATATCCCCAACCGTTGTGGTATTTCCTTCAATATTAATATTACTTATTAATGGTTCATATAAATACTCAAGATTTCCTGTTATTTTTTCCATTCCTTTAATTAATAATCTTTTAGGACTAGAATATATTAAATAAAATGCACTAAAAAGGATTACTATAATTATTAGCAATGTTAACCCAATTGATAAAGAATTAATTCTTTTTCGTTTGTTTTTTGGTTTAATTATTTCATCGTCAAATGATATATCAATAATTTCAATATCTAGGTCATTATTTTCCTTCATAATATTCTCCTTTATTATATAAGTATAGCACAACAATTTTTTAATATCTTTAATTTATAATTTTCTTCATGTCAATAATTTGTTAATTATAATATTAATCTCATATACTATATCGAGGTGTGTAAATTGAAAAAGGTTTTACTATTATGTGGTGGCCGATCAACAGAACATTATATTTCATGCTTATCAGCTATAACAATAATTGAAAACATTGATAAACAAAAATATGAATTAACAACTGTAATAATTGATGAATCAAACCGTTTCTATGTTTTTAATGATGATCCATCATATTTACAAAATGGGACATGGAGGGAATCTGAAAATATTCATTTAATCTCTAATATAATCACTTATTTATCTAAGTTTGACATTATCTTTCCTATTACCCATGGTAATAATGGAGAAGACGGCAAATTACAAGGTTTTTTAGACTTGTTTGATATTAAATATGTCGGCTCAAAAACGTTGGCTAGTGCCCTTGGTATGGACAAAAGAATGGCTAAAATTATTTTTAATCATTTAGAAATCCCTCAAGTACCATATATTACTTTTACTTATCCTAATTATTCAATAAAAGAAATAAAAAAACAATTGAACTATCCGGTAATTGTTAAACCAGCCAACGGTGGTTCATCTATTGGAATTACTAAAGCTAACAATAAAAAAGAATTAACCACGGCAATCGAAGTTGCTAGTAATTATGATGATATCATTATTGTTGAAAAATTTATTAAAGCCAAAGAACTAGAATGTTCAGTTATTGAACATAAAAAGCTAATAGCATCAACTATTGGAGAAATAGTACCTGCTAATGAATTTTATGATTATAATGCGAAATATGAAAACAATACATCACAAACCATTATTCCCGCCATTATTCCTAAAAATATTTCATCACTAATTAAGGATTATGCTAAAAAGGCCTTCATAGGGATTGGAGCTAGCGGATTTTCACGTGTTGATTTCTTCTACGATGAAGAAAATAATCAAGTATATCTTAATGAAATAAATACTATCCCAGGATTTACAACTATTAGTATGTTTCCCCAATTATTAATGTTTGATACTATAAGTATCACGGAAATTATTAGTATTTTAATAGAAAACGAATTAAAAAGATAGATCTTACGATCTATCTATTTTCTACTATCAAATTTCTTTCTTTCATTAGTATTTAAAATTTTCTTTCTTAATCTAATATTTTGTGGGGTTATTTCAACCAATTCATCACTATTAATATAATCTAAAGCATACTCAAGAGTAATTGGACGTGGACGTTTTAAAACAACTGTTTTATCACTACCAGCAGCACGCATATTAGTTAATTGTTTTCCCTTAACAACGTTAACTGCTAAATCATTTTCACGGTTACATTCACCAACAATCATACCTTCATATACTTCAGTTCCTGGTTCAATAAACATAATTCCACGATCTTCTAATTGACCTATTCCATAAGCTGAGGCTTTTCCGTTTTCCATTGATACTAAAACACCAAGTTTTCTTTCACCAATTTCATGTATCTCAACTGGTAAATATTCTTTAAAAGTATGGTTTAAAATTCCATATCCTTTTGTCATTGTCATAAATACCGTTCTAAAACCAATCAGACCTCGTGATGGAATAACATAATTTAATCGAACTTGTCCATTAATATTAAGCATATTAGACATTGTTCCTCCACGAACCCCTAAATTTTCAATAACCGTTCCAACACTTTCTTCTGGAACATCCATTTGTAAATCTTCATAAGGTTCATATTTTTTACCATCTATTTCTTTAATAATAACTTGTGGTTTTGATACTTCTAATTCAAAACCTTCACGACGCATATTTTCAATTAAGATAGATAAATGTAATTCTCCACGACCGGATACAATCCAAGACTCTGAATCATTTTGTTCGACACGTAAACTTACATCACTTTCCGTTTGTTTAAATAAACGTTCTTCGATTTTTCTAGCTGTTAATAATTTTCCGTCTTTTCCATTAAAAGGACTGCTATTAACTCCAAAAGTCATTTGTAAGGTTGGTTCATCAATTCTTAAATGAGGTAAAGCTTCTTCTTTACCAACATTACATAAAGTCTCACCAACACTAATATCTGATAATCCAGCAACTGCTACAATATCCCCAGCATGAGCTTCGTTTATCTCAACTCTATGAAGTCCAAAGAAACCAAATAATTTTTGAATACGAAATTGTTTGATACTTCCATCTAATCTAACACAAGAAACCATTTCATTAACTTTGATAGTTCCTCTTTTAACTAAACCAATTCCAATTCTTCCAACATAATCATTATAATCTAAAAGTGCTGGTTGGAACTGTAATGTTCCTTCACTTACTCTTGGAGCCGGGATATAATTAATAATCATATCTAAAATAGGATCCATCGTATCTTCTTGATCCTCAACTTTAGGACTCAAGCTACTGGTACCAGCTAACCCTGAAGCATAAATTACTGGAAAGTCTAATTGATCTATGTCTGCGCCTAATTCAATAAATAGGTCTAAAACTTCATCAACCACTTCTTTTGGTCTAGCTGTTTCTTTATCAATCTTATTAACAACTACAATTGGTGTTACTTTTGCTTCTAATGCTTTTTTTAAAACAAACCTTGTTTGAGGCATGGTTCCCTCATAAGCATCAACAACTAATAAAACGCCATCAACCATATTCATAATACGTTCAACTTCGCCCCCAAAGTCAGCATGACCTGGAGTATCTAAAATATTAATTCTAAAATCTTTATAATTAATTGCTGTTGTCTTTGATAAGATTGTAATTCCACGTTCCTTTTCAATATCATTGGAATCCATTACTCTTTTTCCAACAACTTCATTTTCTCTAAATGTTCCTGATTTTTGCAATAATTTATCAACTAATGTTGTTTTACCATGGTCAACATGGGCGATTATTGCAATATTTCTAATGTTTTTCATAAATACACTTCCTCTAACTGGCATATTATATCATATCCTGTTAAAACATGTAAACAAAAACATGAAATATCTTTTTTCACATTGACAATTAACTTATTAAAATCTTTATTCCAACACGTCTTTCGGGGAAATATCCCTATTTCTTTCAAAAACAACGAGCTTGTTGTCAATATCTACTGTAGCCAATAATATTCTTTCATAATCTTTATAACCTTGTTTTTTAAGTTCCTTTAATAACCAATCTTCACTTTTTTTAATAATTTTCAAATTATTATTCATTAATTTGCTATCAATAATTACATTCGCACATAATCCTTGTTTTTGAATTGGTAGATTCATATCTTCAATTACTAATGGTTTATATTTCCCTTTAGGTAAAATACTTAAAGTACCATTTACCTCCATAATCGCATATTCAATTTCAGATATATCAAAAAAGCCTTTAGCACGACATTCTTCTAATAAATCATTAATATCTAGCTTAACCTTAATCATATTTTTTTCTAATAGTTTTCCATCCTGAATCATAATTGTTGGCGTTCCCATAAAAAATCGTCTTAATTTAATGCTCTTGAGAGTAGCGTAAGATACAAGATAAGCCATTACCCCAAAAACAACTACTGCTAAAATACCATTTAAATAATGAGATTCTAGATTAATAGTCATTTCAGCCGCAAAATTACCTATTGATATTCCAATTACATAATCAAACAAACTTAATTGCGATACTTGCTTTTTTCCAAGCATTTTAGTTATTAAAAATAATGTAACTAGTGATAACATTGCTCTGATAAATACATCGAACAACTCTACCCAGTTAACATCGACCAGATCACTCATAATATATCACCATTTTTAGTATCAATAAAAAAAAGGATTTTATACCTTTATTTGTTTTTTCTAAATTTGAAACCTTTAGTTATCTTTTCTTTTAAATCTTCGTGACTGATAATAACATCTGTTTTCAAAATAAAAGTTAAGACAATAATAATAAGTAGTCCATATATAATATAACCAACTGATGATTTTAATATATACACAATTGATGCAACAGCAAATAAAATATTAATTACATAAATAATAAGCACTACTGTTTGTTGACTTAAATTACGTTTTAGTAATTGATGATGAATATGATATTTATCAGGTGTCGAAATACTTTGACCTTTAATAAACCTTCTTAAAATCGCAAAAATAACATCAAGAATAGGAATGGCTAATATCAACAATGGAACAATCAATGATGTCATTGTAACATTTTTAAATCCTAAAAGAGCGATAACTGAAATAATAAAACCTAAAAACATTGAGCCACTATCTCCCATAAAGATACTAGCGGGATAAAAATTATGAACTAAAAATCCGAGAGTAGAACCTAACATAGTAAATGTTAAAACAAAATCTAATCCCGTTTTTTGTTGAATAACGGCAATTATTCCAATTGTTAAAAAGTAAATTGAACTTATTCCACCTGCTAAACCATCTAGTCCATCAATAAAATTCATACAATTAATACATCCGAGAATAAAAAAGATTGTTAATGGATAAGTTAAAAACCCAAAATGAATATATATTCCAAAGGCACTAATATCTTGCAATAAAATATTACCATAAAATACAACTACACATGCAGCAATTAATTGACCAATAAACTTGGTCGATGATTTAAGTGGTTTAATATCGTCAACAACACCTGTCAATACAATAATAAAACTACCGATTAAAACAGCATTCATAATTGAACTTGGTTCACCAAAAATCATATAACCAAGTAAAAAACCTAAATAAATACCTAATCCGCCTAATCTCGGAATTGGTACTTTATGAACCTTTCTCTCATTTGGAATATCCATAGCCCCAATATGAAGGGCAACCTTTTTAATAAAAGGAATAATAAATGCTACGAATAGTAGAGTTGAAAAAACCATTAAAAATATGTATGAGATGTTCTCATTAGTCATTTATATCACCACTCTAATTTTAGCAAAAAAAATAATATAAGTCTACAAATTAAACTTATATTATCTTAACCTAACTTTTATTTGTCAATTAAATGAATATTTTCTAATAGAAGGCCTGTCCCTTCAACAACACAAGTAAGTGGACTTTCAGCAATAAAGACGGGAACTTTTAATTCGTGAGATAAAAGTTGATCAAATCCTTCAATTAAAGCTCCACCACCAGTAACAACAATACCTTTATCAATAATATCAGCAGATAATTCCGGAGGTGTTTGTTCCAATACATTTTTAGCCGTATGAACAATCATATAAACACTTTCGCGCAAAGCCTCTTCAACTTCTAATGAACAAATTGTTATAGTATGTGGTAATCCCGTAACTAAGTCACGACCTCTAACTTCCATTTTTTCGTTTTTGTCGTTTGGAAAGACAGTACCAATTGTCATTTTAATTTCTTCAGCTGTTCTATCCCCAATTAATAATTTATATTTTTCTTTAATATATTTCATAATATCCGCATCAAAAACATTACCAGCAACCTTAATAGATGAATTTGTAACAATTCCCCCTAATGAAAGAATCGCAATATCAGTAGTTCCCCCACCAATGTCGATAACCATATTACCGCTTGGTTTAGAAATATCCATTCCCGCACCAATTGCTGCAACTTTAGGCTCGTCCTCTAAAAAAACTTTTTTTGCTCCGGTTCTCTCAGCAGCTTCTTTAATCGCATTTTTCTCAACTTGGGTAATATTAGAAGGACAACATATTAAAATTCTTGGTCTTGAAAAAAAACTACGACCATTTACTTTTCTAATAAAATGATTAAGCATAATTTCAGTAATTTCAAAATCTGCTATAACTCCATCTTTCATTGGTCTGATTGCTTTAACCTTTCCCGGTGTACGACCAAGCATATCTCTAGCTTCTTTACCAACTGCCAATGGCTTTTTTGTTTCCGAATCAATTGCAACAACACTTGGTTCATTTAAGACAATACCTTGGCCTTTAATATGAATAAGTACGTTCGCTGTACCTAAATCAAGTCCAATATCCTTTGAAAACATATTAAACATATTATCCGCCTCTTTTCCTTCAATTATTATATCATAGACTACTTTTATTTGGTAGTTATTTCCTTAATTTTAAATACTTTTTTTTAGTTGATTCTCCACCCCTTAAATGTCTTATCTTAATATGGTGTTTTAGTATTTTATCAACTTTATTATAAATGTTTTTATTAATAATAGGTAATCTCTCTTGCAAGTCTTTATGAACAGTACTTTTAGAAACATTAAAAACTTCTGCTATTTCACGAATCGTTTTTTCGGTTTTAAGAATATAATCGGCTTCCATAATCACACGATTAAAAATCATCTCACTCATATATACTCCCCTTTAATTAATTATAGTTAATTAAAGGTTTTTTAGACCTAAAAAGGAGCCCAGCTCCCTATAAATCACCTAATCCTTTTTCATAATATTCTTCAGGATTAACAGCTTGTCCTTTGTAAATAAATTCAAAATGTAAATGATCACCTAAATCTTTACTAAAATTAGAGTTTCCACTTTTTCCAATTATTTGACCTTGAATAATAGGATCATCTTTCTTAACCACTACCTCACCTAAACTTTGATAAACACTAATCATATCATTACTATGTTTAATTTCAACAATCTTACCAAGTAAATTATCTTCCTTAACATCAATAACAGTTCCATCTAAAATAGATATTACATCAAACTTTTCAACGCCACCATAATCAACGCCACTATTTTGATAATAAGTATCGGCATGAAAGATAATAGATGTTTCTTGCTTCGCATTGTCTGCTAAATAATCGTAATATCCTTTAATAATTTTAACTTCTTCATTCATATAAGGACGTTTGATTGTTTTTTCTACATTAACAACCGGTACTTCATCTTCAACTATAGTTTTAGATACATAATCATAATCATCTTCTTCTGGTTTAAAGATATTTTTAGAAATAGATACTTCTATTACATAAATTAAACCTATAATTAATAAAAAACCAGTAACATATCCAGCATAAACAACACCCTTTTTTAATACTCTCTTTTCCATTAATTTCACCTCTATTTTAAGTGTGAACATTAATAAAAATTTTATTCATTTTTTTAAATTTTTTTGATTTCAACACCTAAATAATAATGTTTTAAAATCTCATCATAAGTATATCCGAGTCTAGCCATCGCTTCCGCACCATATTGACTCATACCGACTCCATGTCCATAACCTTTGGTTGTTATTTTAATCTTATCACCATTTTGAGCAATCGTGAAAAAAGCTGAACGAAGATTCAAATTAGTAACAACCTCACTAGCTGAAAATATCTTACCGTTAATCATAATTTCTTTTACTCGTCCAGTACTTGTTGTTTTTAACAATTTATATGTTATCTTTGATGCCTTAGGAAGTCCTAATTTATTACAAAAGTCGCTTACCGTAAAATTAAAATAATCATAAAATACTGGTGACACCCCTTCTTCCCAAGACGAATCAACACTTCTTAAATAAGGAACTTTATTAATAAAAACATCTTCACTATTTTCCGTTTTTCCAACGCTAGTAGAAAAAAAGAAAGCTTCTACAACACTTCCTTTATATTCTAAATATTCACCACGAGTTGAATTAACAGCTTGTCTTATTTTTTTTATTTTAGAATCAAAATCCTCTTTCCAAGCGGTTTTTAAATAATCTTCATCCAAATAAACTTGATTCATAATTGTATCCACTACATCATAATCTTTATCTTTATTATATGCCATTTTTTTCATCACATAGCTTCTTGCAGCCACGGTTTGAGCCTTTAATGCTTCCATATTAAAACTTACGGGCATCTCTCCGGCTAAAACACCGACAATATATTCTTCAAAAGGAACATGATCAATCTTACCATTATCTCTTTTAACTCGAACATTCATGTTGGAAACATATTTAAAATCATATTTTTCTTCTTGAATAAATATCGTTATTATTAAAAATGGTATAAAAATAATGATCAAAGTAGTAATTATTATTTTTTTAAGATCCACAGTATCCCTCCGTATTACATCAGTAAAACAAACAAATACTACTAAATCTAAATAATCTTTGTGTAATTAAAAAAGTCCATAAAAAAGTTAACAACTAAATAAGACAAGCTCAAACAAATCATAATATATAATATGCTTGCCTGATAAATCTTATTCTTTTTAAAAATAGAATTAATATTAACACCATCTAAAGCCCAAATAACAACTGGCGTAACGAAAATGTACAATAATGCTTTAATACTCATTTAAATAATCATCAATCTTTGTTAATCTTCTAACATGTCTTTCATCACCACTAAAACTAGTTTTCAAAAAAACATCAAGGATATCTTTCATTCTCATTAAGCTCATATAACTCGATAAAGTTATTACATTAGCATTATTATGGGTTCTAGACAGTTTGGCTTCTAATAAATTGTCAACTTTGGCACATCTAATATTTTTAACTTTATTACTGGCAATACACATTCCAACACCAGTACCACAAATTAAAATTCCGATTTCAATCTCACCCTCATTAATTTTTTCACCTATTTTAAAAGCATAATCAGGATAATCAACTGAATCTTCACTATCAGTTCCATAGTTATATATAGTATGGCCTTTTTTTTCTAAATATTTTATTAATTTTTGTTTTTGTTTAACACCACGATGATCTGTAGCAATTCCAATATTCATATTATTCTCCTATCTTTTAATATAAATTAATTATATCACGACCAATTATGTTTGTACATATTATAAATACACATATAATTCAGACTAAATATCATTTTTTTCAAAAATTAAGGTTGTTTATATACGCATTTTTACAGTTTTTTAATAACCTATAACAAGGGAGGGATTATTATGGGTAATATTGCTGGAAGATGTAATCCATGTATTTTAATCGTATTATTTGTACTTTTAATCATTGTATTATTCTAGATAACAAAACCTCGTATTTTTTACGAGGTTCTTTTTTTAATTAATTTCTTTTGCCTATTTAAATCCATTTTATGATATTCCGATAAAATTTGAAAACAATATCCCCTAAATAAAAGTTTTCCACCTAATACATAATCATTAGTATTATAACAACCACTTGTTTTGTGAAAATTATAATTAATATTAAGTTCCCTTTTAGCATCTTCAAAAATGGTATCGACTTCACAATCTGTAATCGTATTATTATATACAGTAAATGCAATCGCATCACCAAGGATAATTGGTTCAATAATATCTGCTCTATCAGCTGTTTTTATAAGCGGATTATATTCTAACTTATAATTATTATCCATAAGCATACTATTAATGTCGTCAGGTAATTCTTTATATATATTTCGATGAATTAAATCATGCCCATCATATAATATTTTAAGATTTCTTGCTTTTTCAATGATACTTATCCTTTTCATTACATAACTAATTAAAATAAGGTTTTTGTAATGAATTTTATCTTCTATATATCTAGAATTTACAACATCATAAACATACATCTTATATAAAGATTTATCATTTTGACTTTCACAAAACATATCGTAATATTCAATACTTGACATAGCATCCTCCTATATCTTTTATAGTGCTCTAAATGAATCCTAAAATTTATAACTTGCATCACTCAAATATATTATATCAAAAAAACTCTAATATGTAATTAGAGTTTGACTTCAATTTGGCAGGGAGTTTCGGATTCGAACCGAAGTTCTCGGTTTTGGAGACCAAGCGAATAACCACTAACTCAACTCCCTATATAAAATAATATCTTACTTCTTTCAAAGTATTTAGAGTATATCATAATTTCATTTAATTTTCAATAATATTTAAGTCATTTACTCATATATTTAAATAGGTGATTAGATGGCAATAATAAAATATACAGATAGTGAAAGAGATTTATTAGCAAGACTAATGAGGGCCGAAGCTGTTGGTGAAGGCGATTTAGGAATGCTTATGGTTGGCAACGTTGCAGTTAACAGGGGTATTGCAGATTGTTTAACTTTCAGAGATATTAGAACCATTTCCCAAGTAATTTATCAAACCCCTGGTGGCTTTTCTGGTAAAGATAGTCCCTTATTCTTTAGTGCTCCTACGAGTTCTGAACGAAACCTTGCAAACTTAGTATTAGAAGGAAAATATTTTCATCCCGCTACCCATGCTTTATGGTTTTATTCCCCCAAAACAGGTGAGAATTGTAGTCCAACTTGGTGGGAACAAAGATTAAGTGGGAGATATAAAAGTCATTGCTTTTATATACCAGATCCTTCTGTATGTAAACAAATAAGATAAAAAAGATTGAAATATCAAGTTCAATCTTTTTATATTATCAGTATCTGACCAATGCTTAAATTATTAGTTTTTAATCCGTTTTTATTTTTAATTGATGCTACTGTTGTATTAAATTCTCTTGCTATAGCATATAAATTATCGCCACTTTTTACAACATAAGTAGTCGGCGTATCTGAAACAGGAATTCTTAACCTTTGGCCAATACTTAAACTATTAGAACTTAAGTTATTGGCATTTAATATATCATTAACTGTTGTGTTATACCTTCTTGCTATCGCATATAAGTTATCACCACTTTTAACAATGTAATCGATATAATTTGGACTAGGAACTGATGGTTCAGTTGGTACTTGACCATCAGCGGGAACTCTTATTTCTTGACCTAAACTTAGTAGGTTACTACTTAAATTATTAATACTCATTAATTCATTAACGGTTGTGTTATACCTTCTTGCTATCGCATATAAATTATCTCCTGATTGAACCCTATATATTAGATAGTCACCACTAGGTTGTTCAACGGGTGGAATAGCAACTTCACTTGGGATTAATATTTGTTGACCAATACTCAAACTTGTTGAACTTAAATTATTGAAATCAACTAACTCGCTAACTGTTGTATTATAGTTCCTTGCTATAGAGTATAAACTATCACCGGCTTTTACTGTATAAACAACATATTCTCCAGTTGTTGGCGGTTCTTCCATTTGTGGAATTCTTAATACTTGACCTATTGTTAACAAGTTATTACTTAAATTGTTAGCGGCTTTTAATTCTTCTACTGTAACATTAAGGGATCGAGCAATTGACCATAAACTGTCACCACTTTTAACAACATATACATTAGCACCCTCTGGTGGTGTATATGGTAATCTTCTATATTGCATCACTGCTTTAACAACTGCTTCAGCATAATCATCTGAAAAGTTTTTAAGTTGCGTAACATCATCTAATGGACTATCTAAAAATCCATATTCAACCGTTACAGCTTGAGTTGGACTTGTTTCTCTTTGAATAAAATAGTAATCTTTGGATGGATCTGATGGTAGTCTTCGTTGATAAGCCCTTCTTATATTTTGACCAGTTTTTGCAATTTCAGATAAAATCATATCTGCTAAGGTACTATTATTTCTAAGTGCATATATTACTTCAGCACCATCTCCACCTCCAGCATTTATATGATTCGATATCACAATTACATTGGGATTAGCCCCATAAGCATTCATAATACGATTTACTCTATCAGTTGGATTTAATGTTTCATCAGTCGTTCTTGTCATCGTCACTGGAACACCTAATTCTTGAAAACGATTAGCCATATACTGTGAAATTTCCAAGTTTAAATCTTTTTCAATAATTCCATTACCAACAGCACCAGAATCACTACCCCCATGACCAGCATCTATTACAATCATTTGTTACCTCCTTTATCATTATTTTATGATATTCAACTATTTTGGTTATAAATAACAAACATTTAATAAAAAAAACTGCTACATTTATTTATAACAGTTTTGTTTTAGTTTTATATTTTATTTATCTATATTAATAATCGTTTCTTTGCTTAATTCTTCATTATTTTTTTTAACCATATTTATTGCTTCATCTAATGAAAAATTAAATTGTTCTCCTGTTTCCATATTTTTAATTGTTACCTTTTTTTCAGATATTTCATCTTCTCCTAAAAACAATACATATTTAATATTAGTTCTATTAGCATAACTAATTTTATTTTTAAACTTTTTATCTTCAAAATAAATTTGAGTTTTTATCTTATTATTTCTTAAAGTTGATGAAATATTAATAGCATATGATAAATCTTCAGTCATAGGAATAATTAAAACATCGGCTGGAGAATTATTTACATTGCTTATATAATCCATCTCATTTAAAACATAAAACAATCTTGTTAATCCAATTGAAATACCTACTCCTGGTAAATTCTTATCAGTATAAAATTCAGCTAGGTTATCATATCTTCCTCCTGAACAAATACTACCAATTTCTGGATGTTTGTTAAAAATTGTTTCATATACAGTTCCAGTATAATAATCTAATCCACGAGCTATTGATAAATCAATTTTGTAGTTTTCTTTTGGTACTTGAAAATCAGCAATATATTTATTAATTAATTCTAACTCATTAATACCTTGATCAAATAGTTCGTTATTACCAGCAAATTTTTTCAAATTTGCTATCACTTCTTCATTAGTACCCTTTATTTTAATAAATTCTAATATTTTAGAACGACTTTCGTTTGATATTCCAATTTCTTGCAATTCAGTCATGAAATTCTCTTCACCAATTTTTTCAATTTTATCAATAATCCTCATAACATCAACTGTTTTATCTTTAAGATTCAACATATTAAAAAAGCCCGATAAAATTTTTCTATTATTAATTCTAATAGTAAAATCATTCAGTCCCAAACGACTAAATGTTTGATAGATAATACTAGGTATTTCAGCATCATTAATAATATTTAATTCACCATCACCTATAATATCAATATCAGCCTGATAAAACTCTCTAAAGCGTCCCTTTTGAGCTCTTTCTCCACGATATACTTTACCTATTTGATATCTTTTAAATGGAAAAACAAGTTCATTATAATTTTTGGCAACATATTTAGCAAGAGGTACTGTCAAATCAAAACGCATGGTCAAATCAGTATCCCCTTTTAAAAAACGATATATTTGTTTTTCTGTTTCTCCTCCTGCTTTAGCAAGCAATACTTCTGATTTTTCTAAAATAGGAGTATCTAGTGGATAAAAACCATATAATCCGTAAACTTCTTTTAAAACCGTTTCTATTTTGTTAAATTTTACTTGTTCTTGTGGCAGTAACTCCATAAATCCTGATAAAGTACTAGGATTAACTTTATTATTGTTCATATTTCACTCTCCCAATTGTTCCCGGTATTTTAGCACATTTTAAACTTAGTGTCAATTTTTATGACCCTTATTAATAGTCAATTGATAACATATCAGACTAATATAAATCAAATTGAAATAAAATAAATTATTAGCAACAAATTTCATTCGGTAATAACTTCCGTTAACCTCATCTAATTGATGATATACGTTAGTAACAATCGAATTATCAAATATTCCTCTAAGCATGATAAACATAATAATTAAATTAGAAACAATAAAAATTAAGTTATATTTGTCGTTATAATTAATATGTTTTAAGTCTTTAAGAGTGTTAAAAGCTGTTGTGGTTACAGCAATAACCACAATAAAATAAGCCAGGACAACATGTATTCCTTCAATTTGCGGTAGTCCATAAATGGTGCATGCAATAAACAAGAAAATATTTATTAAGAAGATTATATTTTTAGCAATAAATAATTTTTTACTCATTAATATCACCACTTTCAACGACTAAGTTGCTTATATATTCAATGACATTTATTCTCATTGACAAATTATTCATAATAGCATTAATCATATAATTATCGTTATCTGATTTAATAAACTTATTAGGATATTGATAATTATTCATTAAAGGCTTCACATATTCACCTGAAGACATTAATAACAGATAAACATTTTCGATAAAATCATCAAGTCCAACATTTTCCTTATGGTTTGATAAAGTACGGCATTGTTCAATTGTACTTATAATTCCAACAGTAAAATTACCATTAACCATTTTAAATACTTCGACTTGACTCATTTTGTTTTCCTTTTCAGGAGCTTTCAAAAAATCTAACGAATCAATTTGTTCTACTTTATCAATTAAATCTTCTTTAATACCATTTAATTCTTCTTCCGTTAAATGGCTGTTAGTAAGCTTATCCATTTTTTTAATATTTTCTTTTATATTGTCTAATGATCTTTTAATTGATTCAATTTCAGGACCGTTCTTAAAATTATAAGAATATGATGTTGTTCTTAAATAAATAATATGCCCAATGTTACTAATGAATAAATAGCTACTAATTGTTAAAATGATTATTGTTAGTCCAATTTGTATATTTCTTTTCATTTATACCACCCTACTATAAATTATATCATAAAAGGATAATCATTACTGACTATCCTCAACACTTTTGTCTAATTTTATCGAAATATCTTCAATTTTCCCATCGCGATATACTTTAGTCGTAATTGTTTCGCCTATTTCATACTTAAATAACACAAATCTAAAATGAGCGATACCAGTTATTTTAGTGCCATTAATTTCTAAAATAACATCAGCTTTTTTTAATCCTGCTACGGCTGCTGGTGTATTAGGTTGAACAGAAATAACCGCAATCCCATTTTCAAATGGTTCATCATATTGAATACCATTACGATATAAAGCATAGGTTTCAGTTGCATCCATTATTTCAACGCCTAGTAAAGGTCTTTTAATTTCTTCACCTTTTTCTAAGCGATCAACAGATGTCATTACTATTTCAATTGGAATAGCAAAACCCATACCTTCTATTTCATCTTCAACTAATTTTAAAGAGTTAACGCCAATAACCTCACCATTAATATTTACTAATGGTCCACCACTATTACCAGGATTAATAGCAGCATCAGTTTGAATAACATCCATCATTAAACTACCATTAGACTGATCAACGGAAATGGTGCGATCTTTACCAGATAAGATTCCTTTAGTAACTGTTCCAATATATTCAGAACCAAGGGGTGATCCTACAGTAAATAATGTATCACCAAGTTTTAATTTGGTACTATCACCAATCTTAACAACTTTTAATACTGCTGATTGATCAATCGATAAAACAGCAATATCAGCATAAGCATCACTTCCTAATAAAGTGGCTTCACTTTCTTCACCATTAATATCCAAAACTTTTATTGAATCAGAGTTTTCGATAACATGATGGTTAGTAATAATATATCCGTTTTTATTATCTTTTTTATAGACAAAACCAGTACCTGTCCCAATCAATTGATTATTTCTATATGATTCAATTAATACAACTGCATCATAAACCTTTTCCACAGCAGGTTGAATAGAATCAGATTCCGTTATTTCAACCTCCTTAATTGTTTTAATTACTTTCTCACCTTCAATAGGATAATATCTAATAACTAAATATGTTGATGTTACTCCTACAAAGAATGCTAAAACAACTGTTGTAATATAAACTATTTTTTCACGCATAATATCACCTTATTCTATATTTATTATTTCTCGCCAATTATCAGGAAATCCAATTTTGTTTAAAATATTGTTTAATGGTACGGTATCTACTTTGCCATCTAAAACATCTATTTCATACCCTACTTCATATATTAATTGTCTAAACTCATCATTGGTCAGCATCTGCTTCATAATAATAACTAACGCATATAAATCATTTTTACCGAAATTATACTCATCATCAGTCATTTCAATATTCAATAAATAATGATATTTAGTATCCGGAATTTTTCTTTGGGTACGATGATCATATAAGATATCTTCATGGGCACATAGATTTCTAAAATTTGAAAGAAGTGTGAGATAGATTGTTAAGGTTTCTCCATCTAAATCATAATTCTCAGATAGAGTTAATTGATCCTCTGGTTTTAATATACAATATAATTCTGATACAATCCCAAACGATAAAACCTTAACTAAAATCCACATCGGAATATACCCATAGTTACTTAGATAATGGACAGTCGCCGAATGTTGTTTCCCATTAACCCTAATTTGTCGTTTCATTTTATTTAAAACATCATGAACTTGTTTTGTCCTATAACTATCTTGATTAAAGTTTTTAGGATCTAAATAGTTTTTCTCTTTAAATCCATACTTTTTAGATAATATATAACTAATCTTAGACTTGATATTATTTTCAATTATTAAGATATATTTAAACATAATGTTTCTAATTCGTCGATCAAATAGAAAAGTTCCATATAACTCTTCAAAAGTTGTTCCTGGAAAAAATTGATGATCCTTATTGGAACGCATAAACAAATGTCTATAACCGTTTATAAAAAAATAATTTTCACGAAACAGAACATCCTTTGTAGTTTCTGGGTTTTCAATAATAAGACCTTTATTTCTTAATATTTCAACTTGCTCATCAAGCGTCTTAAATATCTTACTTCCCATCCTATCACCCTATTATAAATTATAACATAATATTTATTTTTTTTATACACACAAACCAAAAAAATAAATTTTTTCTATTTTTCCAAAAACTTCACGATTCCACCAGCAATTACCCTTCCTAATTTCTTTTGATAGTATTCTTTTCTTAATAGATATCTCTCATTAGGATTACTTAAAAATCCTGCTTCAATTAAAATACCTGGTTGTTTTATTCGTTTATGAAGATACATCTCATCAGTCTTTGTATATTTTCTTTTAGTTCGAAAATGTCTTGATAATTCATTTTGCATAATTTTGGCCAATTCAATATTAGAATCATTTACATCATCATAAAAAACTTGAGCACCATACCATACTGGTGATTCTAAAGCATTTAAATGAATCGAAATATATAAATCGCATCCAGAACGATTAATAATATTACCCCTTCTGGATAAATCGCTTCGTTTACGATTTATGGCATTAGGAACACCTAAATCATAATCACCATATCTTGTCATATATACAATCGCTCCCATTTCACCTAAAGTATCTTGTAAAGCAGTAGCAATTTGTAAATTAATATCTGATTCATATATATCCTTATAGATTGCCCCCGGATCGACCCCACCATGACCGGGATCAATATAAATAACTTTTCCAAACAAAGGAAATTGATTAGTTTTAGCATCAACAAAACCAATCAAACATAACCCAATTATAAAAATCGACAAACAAATTACCCTATACTTAAGCATTTAATCACCTTATTAAGTATATTCTTATTATTTTTAAATAGAAAAAAACGTAACCGAAATTACGTTTTTCATTATAATTATTATCTCTTTGAGAATTGTGGTGCACGACGTGCCCCTTTAAGCCCTGGTTTTTTACGTTCTTTAATACGAGAATCTCTTGTAATAAATCCTGCTCTTTTTAAGATCTTTCTGAAACTAGTATCACTTTCAGGATCACTATTAACATCATATTCTAAAAGTGCTCTTGTGATTCCTAATCTGATTGCACCAGTTTGACCGTTAAATCCACCACCATTAACTTTTACATCAATATCGAATGCTTCGTCTGTGTTAGTTGCTACTAAAGGTTGTTTTAAATCCATAACATTTGTTTCATAAGGGAAAAATTCTCTTACATCAACTCCGTTAACAGTAATTTTGCCTTTACCAGGAACCATTTTTACTTGTGCGATAGAAGCTTTTCTTCTACCTGTTCCAATAAATACTTTTTTATCTGCCATTCAAAACCCTCCTTAATCCAATTTTAACTCAACTGGTTGTTGAGCTGTATGTGGGTGTTCCGCTCCCTCATACACGAATAACTTTCTATACATTTGACGTCCTAATCTTCCATTAGGTAGCATTCCTTTGATTGATCTTTCAATCATTTCAACTGGATATTTTTCTTTCATAACACGAGCTGTTCTTTCTCTTAATCCACCTGGATAACCACTATGGTTATAGTAAACTTTTTTATCAAGTTTATTTCCAGTTAAATTAATTTTTGAAGCATTAATAACTATAACAAAGTCACCACAATCGATATGCGGAGTAAATGTTGTTTTGTTTTTTCCTCTTAAGATGTGGGCTACTTTAGTAGCTAAACGTCCAAGATTTAAACCATCAGCATCAATCACATACCAGTTACGATTAACTTCTTCTTTTTTTTGCATATATGTGTCTTTCATATAACTTTTCCTTCCTTTACTTATCTACTACAGTAAGTGGTCCCAACACCAACAGTAGATCGATATATAAAATGTACCAATTAAGATAATACTAAATTTTATGACAATTGTCAATAAAAACATATACTTTTAAACACTTTTTTACACTTTTAAGAGATATTTAGAGATTTGACTATTTTTTTCCCGTGTAGTAAAATATTTATTACTATGAGAGAGGAGATTTACTATGACAATTAAGAAAAATACTTTAATAATTATTATGACCTTTTTAGCACTTTTTAGTGCCACTACTTATATTATAGTTAACAATAATAAAAATGACGAACAAAGTAAATTTATGAGTGAAAATGGCGAAAGTTCTAATACCACTGATAAAGTAAGTGATGTTTCTAATAATAAGGATAATGTAATCAATAACAAAAACAAACAAAACATTAACCCTAACACTAACAAGGATTTACCAGTAAGTTCAGATGAAAATATCATTAATGATTCTATCAATAATCCAGATAAATTAACAATCGAACCAATTATCCCACAAGATAAACCACAAGTAGTTGAGCCTTCTTACAATAACATTAAAGAACCAGATTCTAATGTATCAAGTGTTAATAAAGAAGAGGAAGTTATTAGCTATTTTAGAACACTAGAATTAGAAACTATTGAAAATACTGAAGAAAGTAATTTTGATAAAGTAAAAGAAAAAATTAATAATGTCTTTTTTACAACTGTAGACTTCATTTTTTATGACAAACCAATTAAGGGGGTTACATTTGACGAGTTAACTTCTAAAACTAAACTTGAGATTTTAAATATTGCTAGTCGAATTGACAACATGATAATTAAACAATTCCCTAACTATAAAAAAACAATAAAAGATGGTAGCAATAAAGCATATCAATTTACAGCTATTCAAATTGGAAACTTGCAAAACACTATAAAAGAAGCAATTGGTGAGGATAACTATAACAAAGCTGCTGATTCGATTGAAAGTGGCAAGGATAAAGTGGTTGAAGTAAAAGATAATTTATTTACCAACATTAAGAAATGGTATGAAAATCTCCGTGAAAACTAATAAACTTTATCATTTAAGTGAATCAAATTTAGATGGTGTTGAATTATTCCCTAGAATTCCTGATAACTTTATGACTCGAAATAATTATGAAAATAATTCTATTAAACGAATATCCTTTTCAACAAGTATTGACGGGGCCTTAACGGGTATTTCAAGTAATCTTGATAACAAAGAATTTTATATTCATGAACCAAATGATTACTCCAACTTAGTTATCAAACAAATAACTAATGATGACGTCCCTGATCAATCACTCACTGAAGAAATATGGGTACTTAATCCAACTAGATTAAAAATGATTGGAAAATTAAAAGTAATAAATTCTAAGAGCAAGATTTATAACTATAAATATGGGGAATTTACTGCCGAAACTTATAGATGGAATTATATAGAATTAAAAAACGAAGAAAATTAGTTCTTCGTTTTTTAATATATTACATCTTTTAAATATAATCCCTCAGGAGCCGCAGTTTTTCCTGCTTCACGACGATCTTCTGATGCTAAAATATTGATAATATCTTCACTTTTTCGCTTGCCTTCACCAATCTCAATTAAAGTTCCAACCATGTTTCTTACCATATACCTTAAGAATCCAGTTCCAACAAAAGAAATGGTTAGCTTATTAACATTTTTAACATCCCTAATTAAGTTAGTTTGAACGATGTTTCTAACAAAATCTTCCTTTTCATCATCTGCTTTAGAAAAGGCTTTAAAATTGTGTCTTCCTTCTAAATATTTAAGGGCCCTTTCCATTTCCACAACATCTAAACGATTATTGTATTGATAAACATAATTTCGTTCAATTGGATCATACTCACCCATGTTAATTTTATATAAATATTCTTTAGCCTTAACATCAAATCTTGCATGAAAATTATCTTTAACTTCAATAAGTTCTTTAATATAAATATCCTCAGGTATTAAACTATTTAATGCTTTCATTAGTTTATCCGGAGTTATATTCATATCTAAATCAAAATGTGCTTTTTGGTTTAAGGCATGAACTGATGCATCAGTTCTCCCACTGGCATGAATTGAAATGGATTCACCATCACTAATTATTTTAAGTGCTTTTTCAATTTCACCTTGAACTGTTTTCATTCTTGGTTGCTTCTGATAGCCCTTATATTTCGAACCATCGTAAGCAAATGTCATAAAATATCTCATAATACTACCTCTCTAATTATTAAAAATATTAAAATAATGGCATGAACTAAAAACATATATGTATCAAAAAATCCCCATTTGTTCATTCTAAAATTTGTGCGTTTGTTATGGATATTATACAATCTTAATTCCATTGAAATTGCTAGTTCATCCGCTCTTCTAAATGAATGAATAATCATTGGTAACATTAATGATTTAACACCAGTTATTTTATCTTTTATTTTGGAATTGCTATAATCAATTCCACGACAAGTTTGTGACTTCATAATTTTATTGGCTTGATCAATAATTGTTGGTATAAATCTAATTGCCAAACTAAGTGATAACGCCATTTTATTGACAGGTATTCCAATTACCCGAAGTGGTGTGAAAAACTTTTCTAAACCATAAGTTAATTCCGTTGGTGGCGTTGTAAGGGTTAACACAGATGTATATAAAACTACTAAAACCAATCTGGCAACCATAATAACAATTACTTGCCAATCAACACCAGTAATAATATTAATTAGGATAATAAAAATAATCAATATTTTAAGGCTTTTAATCGCCCCTAAATATACCTTTAAAGGAACATTTGACATAAGTACAATTAATAAGACAAATGCTGTAATCAATCCTATAAAAAATAAATCATTACTTAAAAACATTAATAAAACAAAAATAACCGTACATATAATTTTAGATAAAGGGTTCATTTTATGAATTTTAGAAGTGACTGGATAATATCTGCCAACCATTACCTTATTTAGCATATCTATATATATCCTTTATTAAATCATTTATTTCGTCACGATAACCCATTTTAATACCCTTTTCCATTAAAACCTTATGTGAGAATTCAATAACTTTAGGAACCCCAATTCCATGTTTTCTCAATGTTTCAACTTCAGAAAACACTTGATATTTGTCACCTTCTAAAACAACTTTTTTATCACTTAGCACGAATATATAATCAGCCATTTTATGAAGAAAATCAACATCTTGAGTAACAACAATTATTGTTTTGTTATATTTGTTTTTTAGCATCTTAATAAGTCTTATTAAATTGTTTTTGCTATTACTATCCAAACCAACCGTCGGTTCATCAAAGATAACCACTTTCGGATTAAATACCAAGATTGAAGCAATAGCTACTTTTCGTTTTTCACCATTACTTAAAGTATGTGGATTCCTTGGTAAATAACTGTCATCAAGTCCGACCATCTTCAAGGCATTACTGATTCTTTGCTTTATTTCATCTGTTTTATAATTAAAAGTTTTTAAACCAAATCCAATTTCTTTTTCAACTGTCTTATTAAAAAATTGTTCCTCTGGAAATTCAAAGATTAAGCCAACGTTGAATCTAAGTAAACTAATATTTACTATTTTACTCTTCTTTTCAATAAAACAATTATCGACTTTAATATTTCCAGATGTTGGAATAATTAGGGCATTAATCATTTCAATAATCGTTGTTTTGCCACTACCACTTTTTCCAATAATTGCATTTATTTGATTACTTTTGATTTCTAAATTCAAATCCTTTAATATTTCCTTTTCAAGCGATGATTTTTCATTATATATATATCCAACATTATTAAACTTTATTTCCATATTTTATTCACCATCAAATCCATATCAAAAGTCATTTCATCAATCAAATTATAATACATTAGTTTTTGTGAAAGCGATGCCATAAAAGGAATATCCAAACCAATCTGATTAAATACTTTTTCTTCTAAAAAAACTAATTCTTTATTACCGTTTAATATAATTTTACCATTATCAATTAAAATAACATCATCACCATATACCGCTTCTTCGATATCGTGAGTAATATTGATAATTGTAACACCCTTTTCTTTATGTAATTTTGATAAAACCGCTAATATATTATCCCGTTCAACATAATCAATACGATTAATTGCTTCATCAAGAATAAGAATCGTTGGTTCTAAAACAAGAATACTAGCAAGTGCTACTAATTGTTTTTGACCACCACTTAATTGAAATGGATTTTTTTCCAGCAAATGAGTAATATTTAAATATTTACTTACTTCCTTTATCTTTCTTTTTATGTCGTCATTTTTAAGTTCCAAGTTTTCAAGAGCAAAGGCCATTTCATCCATAACTGTTTCAGCCACAAAAGTACTGTCTGGATGCTCAAAAATAACCCCGATTTTTTTTCTTATTTCTTTAATATTGTCATTTGTTTTAAGAGTATTATCAATAACTATATAACTATCAGATTTAATTAATCCCATTATAATTTTGACAAGTGTACTTTTTCCACTACCATTTGGTCCAATGATAGTTGTCCAAGTACCTCGTTTAATAGTTAAATTGAAGTTATCAAAAATGATATTATCGTTATATTTAAAAGTAAGGTCTTTAATAATTAATATATCGTCCATAATAATCATCTCCATCGCACAACTATTATAATATATTTGAATTACTTTTACAACTTTTATATTTGTTTTAGCAATTATTCAGTTTACATAAAGAACTGGTGATTTGTTGACTTTAAAGTAAAAAAATAATATTATTATATTAGGAGGTATAAAATGTTAGTAAATTCCAAAGAAATGTTAATAAGGGCAAGAAATAAGGGCTACGCCGTTTGTCAATTTAATATTAACAATTTAGAATGGACAAGATTCATTTTAGAAGAATGTGAACTTAATAAAGCACCAGTTATGTTAGGGGTAAGTAGTGGAGCTGCTAAATATATGGGTGGTTATAGTACTGTTTATAGTATGGTTAATGTCCTTATAAAAGATTTAAATATTACAATACCAGTGGTTCTTCATCTTGATCATGGTTCTGATTTTGAAACATGCAAGAAAGCAATTGATGCTGGTTTTACTTCAGTAATGATTGATGCATCAAAATATGATTTAGAAAAAAATATTGAAATTACTAAAACCGTTACTGATTACGCTAACAAGTTTAATGTAACCGTTGAAGCCGAAATTGGTCATATTGGTGGTGATGAAGACGGAATAACAGGCAATATTTTATATGCCGAAGTAGATGACTGTGTTACCTTAACTAAAGAAACAAATATTGATTCTTTAGCGCCCGCACTGGGAAGTGTCCATGGTATATATAAAGGTGAACCAAAATTAGAATACACTCGTATGCTTGAAATAAAAAACAATACCGATTTACCACTAGTATTACATGGGGCATCAGGTATTCCTGAATATGATATCAAAAAAGCTATAAGTTGTGGTGTTGCTAAAATAAACATTAATACTGATTTACAAATAGCATGGTCAAAAAAGGTAAGAGAATTTTTAAATAATGACAATGAGGTTTATGACCCAAGGAAAATCATAAAATCTGGTGAAGTTGAATTTAAAAAAACTGTTTATGAAAAACTATTACTAACTGGTAGTATTAATCAGTTTAATACACCAAATATCTAGGCTTACATATAAATATAATAACGAATGACGGAGGTAAATATGAAACAAATTGAAATCGAAGGTGGACACCTATTAGAAGGAACAATCAACATAAGTGGGGCCAAGAACAGTGCCGTGGCACTTGTTCCAGCGGCATTATTATCAGATGATGTAGTAGTTATTAATAACATTCCAAACATTTCTGACATCGATGCATTAAACGAAATATTAGTTTATTTAGGTGCAGAAGTAGTTAGAGAAAATGATACTATTAAAATTAATTCTAAAAATATCGTTAATCGAGAAATACCTGAGAGTATTTCTAAAAAATTAAGAGCATCATACTATTTTATGTCAGCTCTATTAGGTAAATATAAACGAGTAGAAATGTTTTTCCCAGGGGGGTGTTCAATTGGTGCTAGACCGATTGACCAAACTTTAAAAGGATTTAAAGCATTAGGGGCAACTGTCATTGAAGAAGATAATAAATTTACTATCTTTGCTGACAAACTTATTGGGGGCCATGTTTACTTAGACATGCCAAGTGTTGGTGCAACTATTAATACAATGCTTGCTGCCGTTAAAGCCGAAGGTGAAACAATTATTGAAAATGCTGCTAAAGAACCAGAAATTGTAAATGTTGCTATATTTTTAAATAATATGGGGGCCAAGATTACTGGTGCTGGAACAAGTGAAATAAGAATTGTTGGGACAGATAAATTAGGAAAAGGATTCACTGAAGTTATTCCTGATCGAATTGAAGCTGGTACTTATATAATTGCTGGGGCTTTAATGGGAAACAATTTAAAAATCAACAATATTATTCCTGAACACCTTGATAGTTTAATTCATAAATTAAAAGAAATGGGTGTTAAAATTGAAGTGTTTAAAAATCATTTATTTGTTTCAAAAACACCGAATATGAAACCGGTTAATATTAAAACAATTGGTTATCCAGGATTTCCAACGGATCTACAACAACCATTAACAACTTTATTAACACAATGTAGTGGAACATCATATCTTGAAGAAACTATTTATGAAAATAGATTTCAAAATATTTCATTTTTAAGAAATATGGGTGCTAAAATCGATCAGTTAGATATGCGTCACATTAAAATAAATGGTCCAGTCAATCTACTTGGAATGACTGTTGAAGCAACTGATTTACGAGCTGGAGCTTGTTTAGTGCTTGCTGGACTAATTGCTGAAGGTACAACTTACATTAATAAATCCGAACATGTTTTAAGAGGATATGAAAATATCGTTGAAAAATTAAATGAAGTTGGTGCTAAAATAAGGATTAATGAAATATAATTAAATAGAGTAAACCTCTATTTTTTTTAAGGAGGAAAATATGAAAATAAAAACAATATTGATTGGTAGTATTATTCTTCTGACAACTTTTTTAATTTATTTAACAACTCTTGATAAACTTGTCTATTTTTTACCACTTGGTGATTCTTTAGCGCAAGGTAAAACCCCTTATGGCGAAAAGGATTATAGTTATAATGATTATCTAAAAGACTATATTGACAATAAAGGCATTTTAGAAAAATATATTGACGGTTTTATTGTTGATGATCAGCGCACAACTGATTTAATTAAAGATATTGAAGATAATAAGAAGATTATGATTGGTAATAAAAATCAAACTATTAAAAATGCTTTAATAAAAGCTGATTTAGTAACATTATCAATTGGTATGAATGATTTGTATTATAAATTAAATACTGCTAACTTAGAAAATAACGAAATTTACAATCATATTGATGAAATGATGGGAGACATTGATACCCTCTTTAAAATCTTAAGAAAATATTGTAAAGAAGATATTATTATTATTAATTATTTTAGATCAACGGTACTTTTAGAAAATCCTCAAGTCAAAGAATTCTTTGATTATGCTAACACTTTACTTAAAAATAAAAGTGATGAATATAAAATTGAATATGTTAGTATCGACAGGCTACTTGAAAATAACACTTTATACTTACCAATGACAACTAGCTATTTACCGTCTAGAAATGGCTATGAAGCAATAAGTAAAGAGATTATAAAAAGAATTGATAAAACATTATTAAAATAGTTGATTTTTCCAAATTTTTATCATACAATTATTTTGTTCGAATTTCTAAAATCAATATTTTTAGAAATTGGTTGCTTAATTTCCTAATACTTGTTATAATATTAAGGAATTAATTACTATGACTATCCAGTCATGGCGGAAGGAGATTATGTATGAAAAAAGAAAATAAAAACGCATACGTTAAAACTACAGTAACTTGCTCATGTGGAAATACTTTTGAAGTAGAATCAAACACGAGTGAATTACAAATTGAAGTTTGTAATAAATGTCATCCTTTCTTTACAGGTGTTCAAGGTCAAACTATGAAAGCTGGTAAAGTAGAGAAATTTAATCGCAAATATGGTTTTAATAAAGAAGAAAACTAATATATAATTGGTTTATAAAAGTTAGAAGAAATTTCTAACTTTTTTTATATTTTATAATTTTTAGGACATGATAATATTACGAGGGATAAATATGTCAAAAATTAATAAAGATTTAAAAGTTATGGTTGAAGAAATTAAAACTAAATTAGGTAATCCACCCGATTTAATCGTAAAAGATTTAGTGGTTAGTGGAAAGAAAGTATCAATATTATCAATTGAAAGTATGTCAGATTCAGTCATTATCAATGACTTTATTTTGGAATACCTATCTTTTGATATTAAAATTGAAAAAAATAATAATTTGTTAGAATACTTATACTCCAATATCCCGACTAACAAATGCGTTAAAACAGAAAAAATTGATGAAGTAATATATAACTTATTAAGTGGTTTTACAATTGTTCTTGTAAATGGTTATGAGTTAGCACTATCAATCGAGACAAAAGCAAAAATTAATAGCGATATTGCTGAAGCTATCAATGAAAGAACGACCCTTGGACCGAATGATGCGTTTACTGAAAATTATCAAATAAATTTAGGCCTAATTAGAAAAAGATTAAAAACAAGTGAATTAAAAATATCTGAAACAGTTGTTGGAAATAAAGGAAAAAGTAAAGTTGCTGTAATGTATTTAGATGATGTTGCTGATAAAGACACTGCAGAAATAATCTTTAATAGAATTAAAAATATAGATATTGACGTAATTTTTGATCCCCAACAAATTGTTGAATTAATATCCGAAAATGAAAAAAATGTGTTTCCTAATTGCGTAACAACAGAAAGACCTGATTATGCAACATCACTTTTACTCGGTGGTCGAATTGCCATAGTTTTGGAAAATGCCCCCTACATATCAGTTGTACCGGCTAATGTTGATGATTTTTTACAACATATTGAAGACCGTTACAATCGTGTTATAAGCTCAAGTGTGAATCGTACCATTCGATTTCTATCAATAATAATTACCCTTTTAACACCAGCTATATATGTCGCTATGACCACTTATAATCACGAAAGTATTCCTTCAAAATTATTAGTTAGTTTTTCTACACAAAGAAGTGGAGTACCTTTTTCAACAATCATGGAAGCCCTCCTTATGATTATGGTTTTCGAAATCCTCAAAGAAACTGATGCCAGGGCTCCTAATTCTTATTCTAATTCCCTAACAATTGTTGGTGCACTCGTTTTAGGTGAAGCAGCTGTAACTGCTGGAGTTGTATCTCCAATTATGGTCATTGTAAGTGCCATTACCGCCATCAGTGGCTTAATCGTTACTTATATTGATGTTGTCAACGGAATTAGATGGTGGCGACTCATATTTTTGATTGGTGCGGCTAGTTCTGGTTTTATTGGAATAATGGTTGTAAGTTTTCTTTTTATCGCAAACGTTACCTCTATTAAGTCCTTTGGAACCCCTTTTATGAATGGAATCGCCCCAATGAAAAAAGGAAATATATGGGATAGTATCTTTCTTTCGTTTGAAAATAAATTTAATCGAACCCTTCAAAAAGATATGCATAAACCATCAAATAAAGGAAGTGAAAATAAATGATTAAAAAATTGGTGATTTTTTTAACTTTACTTTTAGTAACTGGTTGTTGGGACTATCGGGAATTGAATGATTTAGCAATCGTTGGTTCACTTTCAATCGATATTGTTGATGATGAGTTTGTAATTGCAGCCCAAATAATGAATGCCAAAAAGGAAGGTGGATCAGGAAATTCTTCTAGTGGTTCTACAAGTACCCCAATTGTTGTTTATAAGTTTAGCGCCAATACTATTTCTAACACTTTAAGAAAAATGACCACAGAATCTCCAAGAAAATTATATATTGGTCACATAGCTATGGTATTGATTAGTGAAAATGCCGCTAAAATAGGATTCAAAGAAATTTCAGATTTCTTATTACGAGATCATGAATCAAGAAAACAATTCAAAGTTTTAATTATTAAAGACAATCCCGTTGATCAGGCTCTATCCATTTTAGATCATCTTGAAACATTGACTATTCAAGCAACTCTTAATTCTTTAAACAATGCCTCCAGCTACTACGGAAATGTAACACCTATTGGTTTTGATGAATTCATAGCATTAGGTTTTTCTAAAGGAATTGAAGGCATCATTCCATATGCTATCTTAGAAGGCGATCCTAAGGAGGGTGAAAAAAAGGAAAGTACAGAGATTACAATACCTCAGGCGAAAATTATTTTAAAAGGTTTAAGCGTTTTTAAAGATGATAAACTAATTGGATTTTTGGATGATAATGATAGTATTGGTTTCAATTTTCTTATGGGTAACCTTAAATCAGCAATGATTCCCTTTAAATGCGACGAAAAGAATTATGCAACAACCGAAATAATAAATTATAAGACTGACATGAAAATTGAAATTAAAAATGACTTGCCAGTAGTCAAAATAAAAGTGACTGGTGAAGCTAATCAAGCAGAAATAAATTGTAATGTTGACATGGAGGTTATTGAAGGTCGGGATTTTATAATGAATCTTATGAATGAGGAAATAAAAAGGTTAATGAGCAACTCCATTGATAATGTTAAAGAAAATTTTGGAAGTGATATTTTTGGTTTTGAAAGATATTTATATCGACACAACTATAAATATTGGAAAAAGGTCGAAAAAAAGTGGGATGAACTTTTCAAAAAGATTGAATATGAAATTGATGTCAATTTCATGCTTGCTAAAAAGGGATCAACTCTTGATTCAATTAAGGGGGTAAACAATGGGGAGTAAAAATAATAAAATAAGTGCTTTTCAATTTGCAGTTATTGGTTTCTTAAGTGGTGCTTCCCTTTTTGAGGGAGTTGCTTCCGTTTTTTTACTTGAAAGTTCAATGCAAAATTCTTGGATTACGGTGATTATTGCTTTAATTGTTGGATTATTACCAATTGGCCTTATTCTTTATGTTATTAACTATGAACCGGAAAAAAATATCATCGAAAAAATAAACCATCTTTTTGGTCCAATCATCGGAAACATTATGAATGTCATCTTAATAGGGGTCACATTTGTTATTTTAATAACTAACTTGTGGAGCCTAGTCAATTTTGCTGAAGTTAAATATTTAACCGAGACACCTGCTACCGTTATTGCAATACTTTTTATGGCTACGGTTGTTTATTCAACTATAAAAGGAATTGAAACAATTGCTAGAAGCAGTGAAGTCTTACTTTACTTATTCATAATCTTCCAAATTTTTGTTACCTTTGCACTTATAGGTAATTTAGAAATTGATAATTTATTCCCAATTATGGAAAATGGAATATCACCAATTTTAAATGGTTCATTTAAATTTTTAACTTATGTAATTCCATCATTTATGTTATTAACTATAATTCCTAAATCAATGGTTGAAGATAATAAAAAAATAACTAAATATGTTATTAATGGATACGTCATTTCAATGCTTGTAATGCTATTATCAATATTCGTTGTTGTATCAGTTGTTGGACCAAACCTCGCTGATTTATATAGATTTCCTTCATATTATGTAATGAAAAAGATCCATTTGACTGGCTTTGTTGAAAATCTTGAAAATATTTTATCAATACTTTGGATAATCAATATGTATATATGCATGTCTATTAGTTTACACTATATATCAACGTATCTTAACAACGTTTTTAAAATTAAAAGTGATCTAAAGCGAGTAATTAGTATTATAGCCATTGCTGCTATTGCAATATATCTTAAAGATAAATATTACTATAGTTCTGTTGTAGGAATTCTTATTGTGAGAAACATTTACCCCTACATAGTAGGAGTAGCAACCTTAATTATTATTAGTATTATTTCAATTAAAATATTTTTCAATAAAAAATCAAAAGAAATTCAAAATCAAAGCTAACAAAATTAAGACTAATCCTCCACCTAAGGTTGCATAATGTCCAATATTTTTACTAATTTTTTCTCCAATACTTAACCCAGTAAAAGTCATTATTGCACTAGTAAGAAAAAAAACAATCGCCACCATTAAATAATTATCATTAATTGCTTTTAAACCAGTTCCTAAAGTAAAACTATCAATACTTACAGCTAAGGCAAATAAAAGCATCCCTTTGATATTTAATATCATTAATTTATTTTCCTGCTTAAATGAAGATATAACCATTTCAGTACCAATAAATAAAAGTATGACTGTCAAAACAATATGAATTTCAATATGCAACAAACTAACGATTTGATCACCTAAAAACATTCCAAGCAAGGGCATGATAAAATGAAAGATGCCTACAATTAAAGATAGTGTCAATTTATTTTTTCGTTTCATATTAATGGTTCCATAAATTAATGATAATGAAAAAGCATCCATACTAATTGAAAGTGCTAAAACGAGAATAGTAAAAAGCGACATAAAAAAACCTCCTAATATATAATATTTAGAGGTTTTTTTTATATACTAAAATATTTTTTAATAAGCTCTTTTACAAAAAACTTGTATTCAACTTCCGTTGATTCTTCTGCTTCAATTAAACATAATGGTGGAAATAATACACACCACCAATTGTCACCTAATCCTTCACCAAGGGTTACTTTCACTGATTCATAATATCCTTCTTCATAAGTTACGCCTTTATATGTCTTTTCAGGAAAATAATTATCACCAAAATTTATATTATATTTTAAATTATAATTCTCCTGTTTTAATAAAGTGCCTATTTCCTTATCAATATTATTAAGATTACCTTTAATAATACTCCTAGCTTCATTAATTGAAGTAGTATTACTAAGTAATTTAATCATACTATGTTGGAGTTTCGTACTAACCTTATTTTTAATGCTTTGATCAGCATTAGAATTGCTATTAGGTATTACTCTAAGTCTAATTGCTTCATTAGGTATAATAAACTTATTGTCATAAGAATTACTTAAAGATAAATACATAACAGTTACTATTAAGATCAACAATATTCCTTTTTTCATAAATAATCACCTATTCAATGTTGAGCATCAAATAGGTGATTTATACATTATTTATGATAAGATTCATTTTTTATTATTTTAAACGAACGATATATTTGTTCTAATAAAAGAACTCTAAATAGTTGATGAGGAAAAGTCATTTTTGAAAAAGATAACTTGTAATTACTTCTTTCTTTAACTTCCGCATGAAGTCCATCAGAACCCCCAATGACAAAAGTTATATTAGCATTTGTCATTAATGTTTCATCTATTTTTTTGGATAGTTCAACTGATGATAACATTTTTCCATCTATTTCCAATGTAATAACAAAATCATGAATATCAATATTTTTCATTATTTTGTTTTTTTCTTTTTCTAAATCACTACTCTGATTATTATTTTCACTATCTAATTCAATAATCGATAACTTTGTATAGCGACTCATTCTTTTACTATATTCTAAGGCAGCATCACGCCAATAATTTTCTTTAAGTTTTCCAATACATATAATTTTAATCATAATTTAATTAAATCCGTTCTTTTATTTTGTTCAGCAATAATAATTGATTCGACATTTAGATTGTTCTTATTAAGAGTATCAATCAACACATCACGAGCCTTAATAGGATCATTCGCTTCTTCACTTAGATGCGCTAAAACGATGTGCTTTGTTTTCGGGCCAATAAACCTTGCCAAATAATTAGAAGCATCGTTATTAGATAAATGGCCAACATCGCCAAGTATTCTTATTTTCAAATGATGAGGACGACTAGTTTGCATAAGCATTTCCACATCATGATTACTTTCAAGAATATACATGCTTTTATTTTGAAGTTTACTATAATATTTATGATTTATATAACCTGTATCAGTAATATAAACAACATTTTTATCTTTACTTTCGAAAATATATCCAAATGACTCCCCAACATCATGAGAAGTTTTTATTGGAATAATAAGCATATCATCAATTGTTATATCATCATCAATATATACATAATTATTAATTTCAAATCGCTTTATTATTTCCTCATGAATTTTTTTAGTCAAATAAACAACAGGATTGTATTTTTTACAAAAAACTTTTAAACCATTAACATGATCAATATGACTATGGGTGATAAAAATACTATTGATTTGGGCGGGATTCACACCTATTGATTTTAAAGCCGCTTCAGCGTAGGAACAACTTGTACCAATATCAACTAACAATCGATGATTTTCGCTTGATATATAAGTACAGTTCCCCTTGCTTCCGCTAGCTAAAACACTTATCTGTATGATAGCACATCCATTGGTCTAGTTTTATATCCCCCACCATGAGGTTTCCCAACCCATAATTCAAAGTGTAAATGCGGACCAGTTGATGCTCCAGTACTCCCCATGTAAGCAATTAAATAGCCACTTGGAACTACTTGACCAACTGATACTAAAGCTCTAGATAAATGGGCATATAAACTATAATAACCATTATTATGATTAACGATTATATAGTTACCATAACCACCGGCTTCGTATCCAATTTTAGTAACTACCCCATTGTTTGCACTATATATATTAGAACCATAACCTAGTGCTATATCTAAAGCTTGATGAAGCTCACGCTTATTAGAAAATGGGTTAGTACGATAACCATAATTGGTGGTAATAACATATCCACTTGCAGTTGGCCATGTCCAAGAATAAGAATTACCAATATGTGGTGGATTCTTTTTACCTTTAACAATAATTTGGCTAATAGCAGGTTTTAATTCTTCGCTACTAATTGGATCAACATAAACAATAACACCGTTGATAGTTTTTGTTTTTTGAGTAACACGAGTTAACCCATCTTCACCTTTTCTAACAATTTCATCATCACCAATAATTCGATCTTCATCATATCTAATTTCCGGCTTGTATTCACTGACAACATCACGAACCATATGTTCTTCAACAACAACCCTTATTTGCGGATCAGGAATACCAATCATAACTTTTTGTCCTGGAAATAATAAATTACTCTTGCTATTAAATTCAGGATTAGAAATTAAAAACTCCTCAATACTTATTTTATTATTGAACGCTACAGTTTCGATTGTATCACCAACCATAACCTTGTATTCTTGTTGACTATCAGTTGTTCCGAATAATAAAAATTGTGCGAGTTCCGATTTGTCTAAATAGATTTTTTCATCAGTCGGAATATTGGTTTCTTTGAAAGTAATATTATCTTCTAAATAAACATTTTCAACAACATTTCCAACTGTTTCAATTTTTAATTGACCATTTGTTTTATATAAATTATATGTGGTTTTTCCAACAAAAGTCTCAATTGTATTTTCAACTGCTTCTTCAAATACTTTTGAATCAATAACATATATAGTTCGATTTGAGAACTCATTTTCAATATTAAACTGATAACCTTTTACAGTAAATGGTTTCAATTCATTTATTTTGTTATATATTTCTTCTTCAGTACTTACGTTATCACTAAAAGTTATGTTTTTTTTAATTTCCAAAGTTGATGGTCCATAGACCTTATCAACTTTATATTTTCGCTTCAAATGTTCTCCACGATCATCAATATATTTTTCTAATTTCGCCTTATCATTAATAATTCCTAAACTTTCACCGTCTAAATAAACCTGGTAAAACTCATTAGGATAATTTTGACGATTATAATCAAATCCCAAGAGTAAAAAACTCATAGAGACTAATAATACCATAAAATATCCAACTTTTTTCACTTCAATCACCTATTTTTCTTCTTCGTTAACATAATTTCTAAATGTACTAGTGTTTTTAATAAACATTAAATCAATCGTTGCAGTTGGACCATTACGATGTTTTCCAATAATAAATTCACTTTTACTAGTGTTTTCATCAATTACTGCTTCTTTATTATAATAATCATCACGGTACAAAAACGAAACAATATCAGCATCTTGTTCAATCGAACCAGATTCCCTTAAATCACTTAATAGTGGTCGCTTATTTTCACGGCCTTCAACAGATCGCGATAATTGCGCAAGAGCGATAACTGGAACTTCTAATTCCATCGCCAATGTTTTTAATGAACGTGAAATTTCTGATATTTCCATTTGACGGTTACCAGCATACTTAGCTGAACCACTAATTAACTGTAAGTAGTCAATTACAATCAAACCAAGTCCATTATTAGAACTTGCTAAACGGCGACATTTCGCACGTATTTCACCAATTGTCATACCTGGAGTATCATCAACATACATCTTGGTATCAGCTAAACGGCTAATTGCCTCATTAACTCTTTTCCAATCATTATGTTCAAGACGGCCAGTTCTTAACTTATTACCATCGATTTGTCCAAGTGATGCTAGCATTCTCATAGCTAACTGTTCAGCACCCATTTCCATGTTGAAAACAGCTACTGCTTGATCGGTATTAATAGCCACATGACAAGCAAGATTAAGTGCGAAAGCTGTTTTCCCCATTCCGGGACGTGCTGCAATAATAATTAATTCATTAGGATGTAATCCAGAAGTCAATTTATCTAAATCATAAAATCCCGTTGGTAATCCAGTTATTTCTCCTTTTTGTTGTGCTAACTTTTCCAAATCAGATTGAGCTTTAAAAAGAACATCTTGAATCGTTCTAAACTCAGTTCCTTTTCTAGTTTTAACAACATTTAAGATTTTGCGCTCAGCATTATCAAGAACTTCATTAAGAGATTCAGTTGATGTATAAGCACTTGTAACAATCTCTGTTGCCTCTTCAATTAATCTTCTTAATGTAGCATTTTCTAAAACAATTTTAATATAAGCATCAATATTAGCAGCACTTGCTACCTTATTAGTAATTTCTGCTAAATATTCAACATTACCAATTAATTTTAGCCATTGTCTTTTATCAAGTTCTGCTGTTACAGTTGTATAATCAATAACGGTTCCAGCTTCTGCTAAATCAGCAATAACTGTAAATATTTTACTATGAGCGTCCAAAAAAAACAAATCGCTAGTTAAACTCTCGACACATTTTTGTAATGCATACTTGCTAATAAACATTGAGCCTAAGACGGCTTGTTCAGATTCTAAATTATGGGGTAGCGTTTTTCCGTTCATACTACACCTTGCTTTCTACTACTAAGTTAACTTCGATTAAAGCTTTTACTTGTTTATGAAGTTCAATTGTAACTGTATGATTTCCGATTGTTGATAAAGGATTTTTTAAAATAATTTTCTTTTTATCAATATCAAACCCATGTTTTTTTAATTCACTTGCTATATTTTTATTACTTATACTTCCAAAAACTTTCATTTCAGAACCAGTTTTAACAGGAAATACCAATTTAACTTTTTCTAACTTATCTTTTAAAGTTTTAGCACCAATTAATTCTTTAAGTTCAAGTTCATCTTGTTCTTGATTATCTTGCGCTAAACGTTTTACACTAGTTTCGGTTGCTTGGACAGCATATCCGTTTTTTATTAAGAAGTTCATTCCGTAACCATCTTTAACGTCTTTAATTTCGCCTTTTTTACCTTGACCTTTTAGATCTTTTATAAAAATCACTTTCATCTAATCACCTCAACTATCTATATTATACTATAATTTAGCTAAGTTGTCTTACTATTACGAATTTTATTTGCAAGCAATGTTATTTTTTTAAAACGATGATATAATCCTGACTTAGTTATTTTATTCCCTGTTTCAAGACTAATAATATCACTTAATTCACTAAGCGATGCATCAGGATATTTCAAACGATATATTGCCACAATTTTAATTTTATCATCAAGTAGATCAAGTCCCCCAATGCTTTTAATCACATTAATATCATCAACTTGATTAGTAGCAGTAACAATTATCTTATCAACATTAGCTTGTTCACAATTATTAAGACGATTAGTCATATTTTTATGATCACGATAAATTCTAATATCTTCAAAATATAAAACCGCACTACTAGCATTAATAATTCTTAAAAAATCGCTTATTTTTTCGGCTTCTTTAACATAAATCATGTATTTATTATCACGCATTAATATTTTGCTATTTAAGAAAAATTCATTTAATAACTCACTTATAAACTGAGCATATTCTTTATCATCAACTAAAAATTCTAAATGATATCTAGACTTTTTAGGGTCATTAATACTACCGACAGCCATAAACAAACCACGCAAATAAGCCCTTTTGGTTTCCATATCATCCGTAATATAATCTTTTGGAATACTTAGATTGCCATTATTAGTTTCAATACTTAAATCGGCTAAGACCGCATCTACTTGTTTAACAATTTCTAAAATATAGTAATAACCCTTACTAAAGTTGTAACCTTTTCTAACCGTCACATTAGCATGTATTTGATAAATATCTTTAACTAAATTAAAAATACGACGAGCCACACTAGCATTTTCAGTTGTAATTTTAATCGTTTTATCAATAACTCCAATGTTACGAAAGATTGCTGACAACTCTGCAATATATTCCATCTCATTAGATTCTAACTTACTAATTTCATTTTTAACAATACTAGTAAATGACATATAACACCTCCTATAATAAATGAAGGAAAATATAAGACGCTAATTTTTTATAATCGTGACGAATATTTTCATCAACAATCATTGTAAAATTAGAAGCAATAACTTCAACCCCTAATTTTTTAACATTTTCTTCATCATAAACAACAGGATCCTTTTGTTCTAATGTTTCATATTTTTTAGTTAAAGCCTCAGATATTGGGCCATTATTTACAACGGCAATATCCACTTGACGTTTACCTAAAAACCTATTTAATAACTTAATGTGATGACTAACATTAAAATTATCAGTTTCCCCAGGTTGAGTCATCATATTACAAACATACATTATTTTCGCATTGCTTTTTTCTAATGCTTCAACAACTTCACTACATATTAAATTAGGAATAATGCTGGTAAAAACACTACCCATACTTAAAACAATTAAATCTGCTTCTTCAATTTCTTTAATAACATTAGGATTAACGGTTGGCTTTTCTTTATAATAAACACTACTAATAATTAACTCACTTTGAGTAATATTATGTTCACCTTCAATAATTGAACCATCTTCCATTTTCCCCATTAAAACAACATTATCTTCAGTCAAAGGAACTACTTTACCTTTCAAGTTTAATACTTTAGATAATATCTCAATACCTTCTGATAAATTACCACCAATATTTGAAGCCGCTGTTAATAATAAATTACCAACTGTATGGCCATTTAAATCGCTCGTTGTTTTAAAGCGATAATTAAGCAGTTGTTCAAATAATGGTTCCGTTTCTGATAAAGACACTAACACACGTCTAATATCACCAACAGCAGGAATATTAAACTCCTCACGTAAGCGACCAGTACTACTACCATCATCACTAACTGATACAACAGCACTTATATCTATTGGAAACATCTTTAATCCGTTTAGAAGAATTGACAAGCCGGTTCCTCCTCCTAAAACGACAATTTTCTTTTTCATTTAATCACCTTTATATATTATACTATATTTTAGGACTTTTTTATAATAAATTTGTCAACTAAAAAGATTAACAAACACGTTAATCAAAATCCAATTAAAACTATTTATTATAATCTTCTTTATTTATTTGTCTTGCTCGTGCAAGTGCTAAAGCATTAGCAGGGACATTATCAGTTATGGTCGAACCTGCCGAAACTATTGCATTATTCTCAATTATAACTGGAGCAATCAAATTCGCATTACAACCAATAAAAGCATTATCCTTTATAATTGTTTTATGCTTATTTTTACCATCATAATTTGCCGTTATTACACCACAACCAATATTGACATTAGAGCCAATTAAAGAATCACCAATATATGATAAATGAGGAATCTTTGAATTGCTTTTAATAACCGTGTTTTTAAGTTCAACAAACGAACCAATCTTAACATTATCCCCAATATTGTTGTTTTCCCTTATGTGAGCATACGGTCCAATCTTATTGTTTTTACCAATCGTACTATCCTTTATTTGAGAATTATATATAATACTATCATCACCAATAATAGAGTCTTTAATATAAGTTCCCATATGAATAACTACATTATTTCCAATAACAGTTTTACCCTCAATTAGTACATTAGGATATATAACCACATTTTCACCAATTACAACATCTGTACCAATATAAGTATTATTTTTATCAATATATTTTACCATCTTATCACCACCTTTATTTTATCATATATACTCACAATGATTTAACATTATTACATCCTGATTTATCATCTTTATAATTGGTACACCCCATAAAATAACTTTTATCCTTCGAATTTTGTTTTACGACTAAAAATCCATTATCACATTTATTACAAGTTGTAATATTTTTTTTGCATTTCAAACTATTAGTCTTAAATCCACACATTTCTTTTTCATTAGTGCAAACATATAAATTACTAATATTTAAATGATTGTTAAGGTCCTTTATTAAAGGATGTTTACAATTTGGGCATATATCATCTCTCACTCCAAATTCACTTTTTACTGCATTAGTTACTAAAACATTGGGATAGTCTTTTATTTCAGTTAAAAATGACGATGGATTACTATTTGGGGCAATAATATAAACCTTATTTTTAGTACGAGTTAAAGCAACATAAAATAATCGACGTTCTTCGGCAAATTTAAAACTATTATCTTTTACCGCAATAATATCCATAATTGGATCATTTTTAATTTGTGATGGGAATCCATAGACCCCTTCACTACCATTGATGATAATAACATTATCAAATCCTAATCCTTTTGAACTATGGGCCGTTAAAAAGGTTATATCAACATTTGGATTATTTATTGCTCTAATTTTATCTTGTTCATATTCGTAAAACAAATCAGAACCAATTAGATGATATTTATCAAAATTATAGCGACCTATTAATAATATTGCGGTGTCTTTTCCATACTCTTCTACAATTTTAGTAATACATTCATCAATAGCCGTTATTTGACTCTTTCTTTTTTCAAAACTATCATCATAATTACTAATAATAACGGGCTTACTTAATCTTTTTTGAGCTCTTAATTGTTTGATTATTTGTTTACTATTTTTCATAACAAACTTACCAGCAATATCAATTAATTCTTGGCTATTACGATAAGTATTAGTTATTTGTAATTCTTCCCCATAACCCATTAAGTCCTTAAATTCAGTAAACAAACTAACATCAGAACCAGAAAATGCAAAAACTGCTTGCCAGTCATCACCAACCGCTACTACTTTAGCATCAGTTAATCTTGATACTTCTTTGGTTAAATTAAAACGTTGAATAGATATATCTTGATATTCATCAATAATAATATATTTGTAATTTAAATCAATTTCATCCTTCTGAGCTTTTTTCAGCAGGTCATAAGAATTATTAATCATATCATCAAAATCTATTAAATTATTAATTTTGAGTTCTGTTTCATAGTATTTAAATAAATCTTTAATAAACGTTAAAAACATAACAATTCGGCTATCTTTTTGATATTCAATAATTAAATTATCAAAATTCTCATATTTTAAACCTTTTGATTTATATCCACTAACAAAATTCATACAAAACAAAATAAAGCGCATATAATAAACATCCCTATTACCTATCGATAATTGATCATAGATTTCTTTTTCATCACGTTTTCTTAAAATAATGCCCGACTTGATTAATTCTTCTTCTAAATGTTCCAGCAAACTACGACCATCTTCATATTTAGAATACGTACACATTAATTTTGTACGATGTAGATTATGGAGTTTTGCTTTATAATCAATGCCTCTCCTATATCGATAATTTTCAACATGACTATACCTTCTATTACCGCCTTTTTCATTTATTCCATAATGCTCTAAATAGTAAGTTTTCTCGCCAAAATTAATGGTAAAATCAGGCATATATATATTGCCGCGATTACTAAATGGATATGGTTTTTCATAATCATATTCAATATTATTCATATATAAATAATTGGCAATCATTACCTCTTCACTCGATCTTAAAAATTCTCCACGAATCGTATACTTGTTTTTAGTACGACTATTAATGACTTCACGATTATATTCTCCTAAACGACTTTTTAGAGTAATGTAATCATTACGTCTTTTAAAATCATGATATTCATTTATATTATCAAATTTAAAAGCTGAACTAGGAATATCAAAATAATATAGAAAAAATATTAAAAACTCTTTTAACTTCTTATTATCATTTCCTAATACTTTCGTAAAATAGTTAGCAATTATATTATAACTATTTGTTAAAACCTTTATCGGCTCATCGGTACTTTGCTTTAAAACATCAATTCCAAACTTATGAAAAGTACATATTTTAACCGGTATTTTAAACTCCTTATTAATTATTCTTTTTAATTCATCAACCGCTTTGTTAGTATAAGAGATAAGCATAATATCAGCTGGATCAACTTTAACTTTTTCAACTAGATATTTTACTTTAGCAGCCATTGTCGTTGTTTTACCACTTCCAGCACCCGCTACAATCATCGCAAAATCTTCGTCCGTTAAAACAGCTATTCGCTGTTCTGTATCAAGATTAATATTTTTATCAATACCTTTGAATAAGTTATCAAAATATTCTTTTTCCTCAATTAATTTTCGCTTAATAAAAACATCATTATGTTTTTCTACACTAGCATCAATATTATTAATAATTGACATTGCCTTATTAAAATCATTAGAAAAATAAACATTCTTTTTCATTTTCCAAATCTCATTGCTATTGTCTCTAATAAACTTTTTAATATCTTTCTTAGAAATATACTTATCATCAGTAATAAAAATTTCATAGTTTTTGATAATTATCTTATCTGAAGAATTCATAAAACACCCGCCTTTATTATAAAAAAAGGATAATTATTCATTATCCTTATTAATATAGCCAATTAAAGAAAAGCCAATAACGACCACTCCAAAGCCAATAAATGAGAAGCTTAATTCTGACCAAAGAAGAAAGCCAATTATAACTAATATTGTTCCTATTGATAACCCCATTTTTACATTTTTTTCCATCATAATTCACCTTTAAGATGTTTTCCATCTAAACTCATTATACAACAATATGTTAGATATTTCAACGAACAAATATATTGGTTTTTAGAACAATAAAAAAACTGGAATAACACCAGTTTTTTCACATCATTTATTCAGCTTTGATTAAAGTCAAACTAACAGGAATATTAGCAGCAACATTTTCATCATTTAAGATTTTCTTAGCGTAATCAACACTCATTGTTCCCATTAATTTTGGTTGTTGTGCAACAGTAGCAGCCATTCTACCGTCGTTTACAGCTTCAACAGCATCATCAGTAGCGTCAAAACCAACAACAAAAATACCTTCAAGTTCAGCTGCTTCAATAGCTGCTAAAGCTCCTAAAGCCATTTCATCATTGTGTGCAAAAACACCAACAATTCCTTCATTTGCTTGAATAATATTTTCCATAACATTTAACCCTTTTTCACGATTGAATTCAGCAGTTTGTTTAGCAACAACATTTAACTTATCTTTAATTGCTTCGTTAAATCCTGTTCCACGATCAATTGTTGCAGAAGCACCTGGGATACCCTCTAATTCAACAACACGTCCATTTTCACCAACTAGTTCAAGAAGATATTCACCAGCCATTTTACCACCAGCAACATTATCTGATGCAATGTGTGTCACAACATCACCTTCGCTCGCGCTACGGTCGACTGTTATAACTGGTATTTTAGCTTCGTTAGCTGCTTTAACAGCAGCTCCAACAGCATCTGAATCAGTTGGGTTAATAATAATAATGTCTACCTTTTTACTAATTAAATCCTCAACATTAGATAGTTCTTTAGAACTTTCATCTTGAGCATCGTAAACGATCACTTCAAACCCTAATTCTTCAGCTTGTTCTTCGACACCATTCTTCAAATCAACAAAGAAAGGGTTATTCAATGTTGAAATTGAAAGTCCAATAGTCTTTTTGTCGCTTTTTCCAAAGCAACCTGTTACAGTAACTAATAGCATTGCTACTATGGCTGTTAATGATAAAAACTTTTTCATAAATTCCTCCTTCTGTTTCTATCTATGTATTACTTTTTACGATCAATTAAGACCGCTAAAAGTATTACAACACCTTTAACAACATCTTGGTAAAAAGATGTTACCCCCAATATATTTAATCCATTATTTAAAAATCCAATAATTAAAATACCAACAACTGTACCAAAAACTCGTCCGCGACCACCGGCTAAACTAGTGCCGCCAAGAACAACGGCAGCAATAGCATCAAGTTCATAACCCATTCCAGCATTTGGCTGTGTTGAATTTAGTCTGGATGCTAAGATGATGCTAGCAATAGTTGTTAAAAACCCAGAAATTGTATATACTTTCATTTTCACTCTATTAATATTTATAGCTGAAAATCTAGCCGCTGTTTCATTTCCACCAACGGCATAAACTTCTTTTCCAAAGATGGTTTTCTTAAGAATAAAAGCCACGATAATAATTGCAATAATTAAAATAATCGTAGGAATGGGAATTCCTAAAAAATATCCACGACCAATTTCATTTACTAAATCACTTTTGAATCCAGTAATTGGTCTTCCATCCATAAATACCCTTGTAATTCCTCGATATAAAGTCATGGTACCTAATGTTGCAATAAATGCTTGTAACTTACCGTATGAAATTAAAACACCATTTACAAGTCCTAAAAGGGCTCCTAAAATAAGGGTTAAAATAATAGCAATAACCGGATCAACACCACTTAGTAGCATTTTTGTTAAAACAGCTCCAGTAAGCGCGAAAATACTACCAACTGATAAATCAATTCCTCCAGTTAATATTACAAATGTCATTCCCAAAGCAATTAATCCATTAATTGATACTTGTCTTAAAACATTTGATAAATTACTTATTTGAATAAAATTAATATCAATAACGGTAATTATCAGAATGAGAACAATAAGTCCAACTAGGGCTGTATTTTTCCCTAAAAAATCCTTTACCTTGTTCATTATTTACCTCCCGTTGATAAAGTCATAATTTTTTCTTGATTAAAATCCTTTTTAGATAAAATTGATTTCAATTTTCCTTCATGCATAACGGCAATTCGATCGCTCATTCCCATAACTTCTGGGAGTTCACTAGAAATCATGATAATCGCCACCTTACTTTTCTTTAATTCATTAATTATTTCATATATTTCATATTTCGCCCCAACATCAACACCTCTTGTTGGTTCATCTAAAATAAGAATCATTGGTGATGTTGCCAACCATTTTCCAACAACTACTTTTTGTTGATTACCACCACTTAAAGTTTTAATTTTATTATTAATATCACCAGTCTTAATATCTAATTTATCAATATATTTTTTAGTTAATTCTTTCTCTAATTTATGGTCAACCATTTTCACTTTATTTAAAACTTCTTTTAAATTAGGTAATACCATATTATCAACAACTGAAAAGTCTAGTACAATTCCTTCTTCTTTTCGATTTTCAGTAATATAGCCAATACCATATTTTTTAGCATCAATCGGGCTTTTAATTTTAACACTTTTTCCAGCAACTTTTATTTCACCACTGTCTGGATGAATAATTCCAAATATCGTTTGCATAATTTCAGTTCGTCCAGATCCCATTAAACCAGAAAAACCTAAGACCTCACCTTGATGAAGATTAAAATTAATATTTTGATAATATCCACTTTTACTTAAATCATTAATTTCAAGAACAACCGCACCAGGTTTATGATCAGTTTTCGGATATCGTTCTGTCATCTCATAACCAACCATCATTTTAATAATATCTTCAATAATTACATCTTTTATCTTTCTCGTACCAATAATTTCACCATCTCGAAGAACTGTTACGCGATCACAAATTGTAAAAATTTCTTCCAAACGATGAGTTATATAAATAAATGATACTCCCTCTTTTTTTAAACTATTAATTGTATCAAATAATATTTTTATTTCCCTTGCTGTTAAAGCTGATGTTGGTTCATCTAAAATAATTGTTTTTTTATTCCATAACAGAGCCGATGCAATCTCAATTAATTGTTGAAGTCCAATTGGGATATCACCCATCAAACTATCAACATCAATATCTAATCCCACCTCTTTTAACTTTGAAGAAGCAATTTTTTTCATTTGATCAACGTCAAGAAAACCCATCTTATTTTTTATATATCTTCCTAAAAACATATTTTCCCAAATTGTCATATTAGGTAAAGCATTAAGTTCTTGATGTAAGAAAGCAATATTTAATTTCATACCTTCAATTACATTTTTAACATTTATTTCTTTGCCGTCAATATATATTTCACCACTATTTTTACTTTCAATCCCTGTTAGTATTTTCATTAATGTTGATTTTCCTGCTCCGTTTTCGCCAACCAAAGCATGGACCTCACCACTATCCAATTCAAAATTAACATTTTTTAAAACAGGCACACCATAAAAACTTTTATTTATATTTTTCATTAGTACTTTCATTAAAAAATTACTCCTGATCTTAATATTATATTAGCATACGGTGTATTCTCACCAGTTCTAATAACGGCTTTTACTTCTTTAGTTTTCTTTTTAAAGTCTTCATGGCTTACATATTTTATATCTTTTATTTGTTCACCTTCAAGTATCTTTATTGTTTCATCTAACAAGGCGTTGTTTTGAGTAATTATTTCACTAGCCAAGATAACTCCTTCAACTTTCATATCCTTTAAAACTTCCTCCAAAACATCAATAAATGCTGGACTTCCCAGTTTCAAAGAAATATCAATTTTAAGTACATCATCTGGAATTGGTAGACCACAATCTCCTATAACAATTAAATCAGTATGCCCCAAATGGCTTAACAACGTTGAAATATCACTATTTAAGATTCCTAATTTTTTCATCAAATTCCTCCATCTCATTAAAAGTTGGCATTCCTGTTTGAGCTCCCATTTTTTGAATTTTTAAGGCTGCAGCTCGATTAGCATATATAATGGCCTTGCTTATATCATTATCTTTTATAATTGACAACGAAAAGGCACCATTAAAAGTATCACCTGCACCCGTTGTATCAACAATTGGTACATCATAAGCTGGAAATTTTAAAACCTTTTTCCCATCACTACATATTGCACCATCTTCTCCAAGTGTTATAATCAGCTTATTTGGATATTTCATAACTAATGATTCATAATCACTACTATTAAAAATAAAAGTTGCTTCATGTTCATTAGGTGTTAAATAAGTAACTTTGTTAATTATATTATCATTTAGTTTAGAAGCCGGTGCCGGATTTAAAATAACCGGTACTTTGTTCTCAAAACATAAATCGACAATATATTCAACTACTTCAAAAGGTATTTCTAGTTGCAATAAAACTATCTTAGAATTTAAAATTTTATCTTTATATTTATCAATAATATCTTTAGTAATCAGGTAATTCGCACCGGGCACTACAATGATATTATTTTCTCCATTACAAACATTAATTGAGGCAATACCGGTTGTAGCATTGGGGATTTTGATTATATTGCTAGTGTTAACATTATTTTTTTTAAAATTTTCTATTAAAAAAGTTCCGTTTAGATCAGCACCAACACAACCAATAAAGTCAACTTTACCCCCTAAACGAGAAGCAGCAACAGCTTGGTTAGCACCTTTTCCACCCGGAACAATTTGAAATGAAGAACCAATAACTGTTTCTCCGATTTTAGGTATACGACTAGTAACAACAATTTGATCGACATTCATACTACCAATTACGATTAAATCAGTCATTCAATCACATCCTACCATCACTATAATTACATTATAAGTGGTTTTGTCAAAATTTGCAAGTTAATATTTACAGATAGTGTAAATTGAAAATCAAAAACATCACAATTTATAATTGTGATGCTCATTTTTAAAATTCGCAATTTCCCGGTGTTCTTGGAAATGGAATAACATCCCTAATATTTTCAACACCAGTTAAATATATTAATAATCTCTCAAATCCCATACCAAACCCAGAATGTTTACAACCACCGTATTTTCTTAGATTAACATACCAATCTAATTCTTCTTTGTTAACATTCATTTCTTCCATACGGTTAAGCAGTTTATCAATTCTTTCTTCTCTTTGACTACCACCCATTAATTCACCTGCACTTGGCACTAGTAAATCAACCGCCGCAACTGTTTCATTGTCATCATTTAAACGCATATAGAAAGCCTTTATATCTTTTGGCCAATCTTTAACAAAAACAGGTGCTTTAAAGTGAATTTCAGTTAAATATTTTTCATGTTCTTTAGCTAAATCTTCTCCATGATTTGGTTTGTTTTCAAACTTATTATTGGAATTTAATAAAATATCAATAGCCTCTTTATGAGTAATTCTAACAGCCTTTTTATCAAGAACAAAATTTAATTTATCAAGTAACCCAGGTTCAACAAATTTATTGAAAAATTCCATTTCTACTTCAGCATTATCTAATACATATCTAATAATATATTTTAGGACATCCTCTTCAACATCCATAAGTTGCTCTAAATCACAAAAAGCAATTTCTGGTTCAATCATCCAAAACTCTGAGGCGTGAGTTTTAGTATTAGAATTCTCGGCTCTAAAAGTTGGTCCAAAGGTATAAATTCGTTTATACGCTAAAGCAAAAGCTTCACCTTGTAATTGACCGGATACTGTTAATGAAGTTTCCTTGTGGAAAAAATCCCTACTATAATCAACACCATTCTTATCAAGTGGTAACTTGTTTAAATCTAATGTAGTAACCTTAAACATTTCGCCGGCACCTTCAGCATCACTACCTGTAATGATTGGACTATGAAGATAAACATAACCACGTTCTTGAAAATAAGTATGGATAGCCATTGCCACTAAACTTCTTATTCTAAATGTTGCATTAAAAAGATTAGTACGAGGTCTTAAATATCCTACTTCTCTTAAAAATTCTCTAGTATGTCTTTTAGGTTGAATTGGGTAATCCTCTGGACAATCCCCTTCTAAAGTAATCTCTTTTAATTCAATTTCAAAAGCTTGATTTTTTCCAAGTGACTCAATTACATTTCCAACTACTCTAATAGCTGAACCAACACGATATTTAGTTATTTCATCAAAGTCTTTTAAATGATTTCCATATACAATTTGAACTGATTTAAAATATGTTCCATCATTAAAATCAATAAACCCAAATTCTTTTTGTTTACGATGATTTCTAATCCAACCCTCTAAAACAACTTCTTGACCTAAATAATCTTTTTCATATATTTCCTTAACATCAATAACCTTCATATTTCCTCCTAATAAAAAACAATTACAAGAAAGGTCTGGATAGTTTAATACCACCTTTATCATAATTGATTATTTGTATTAACCGTTTACATCCAGTCAGTCTCTTTATATTTATTATTATAGCCACACTTGGTTAATTAGTCAACCTTATTTTTGAATCGATGTTAGTTTGAAAAAATCATATAAAACTTTAGAGATTACGTCCCAATTGTATTTCAATTCATTATTGATTCTTTTGACTATTTTTCCTTTATCATCTTCAGTTTCATTAAAACATTCATAATACAAATATTTTAATTTATCTATATCCTGAATTAATTTAATTTCATTTTTAATATACTTATCCACAATTCTTTCAAATCTTGTTTTAAAAGGATCAATTATTTCTTTACATATTATAGAATATTTAATCTCATTTTCGGGCAGGCGATCACAAACTTCTAAAACTTCGCCTTCCTCATCAAAAAGCATTTTAGACTTTAAAATACTATTTCCTTCCACATCAAATACAATCCCCAAAGCATCAAGTCCATCACTAAATATTGAAGCATAATCATATAATTCATCTTTCTTTTTAGAAAAGATTTCGGTTTTTCCTTTTATTTGACTAAGAAGGTCATCACTAATTTTTATTTGGTTTTCTCTCATTTCAATTAAATTCTTGCTACTAATTTTTATAAGAGGAATCCTTCTAATATGAATAATATTATCATTTAGATTCCATTCATAACACTCATACAACTCGTTATTATAATTTAGTAAAACATCATATATATAATTCATTTTTTTCTCCTCCTGGTATATAAATACTTGCAAATATAATGATTAGACCAATAACTGCATAAAAACATTCAATTCTTCTAATAATAAAATTAACATATTCATAAAAATTATACCCAATTGTCATCAAATTTAAATAACTAATAATATATACACAACCAATAATCGTTAGACCAAACCCTAATAAGAAAAAAAAGATTCTCGCAAACATTTTACCACCTATTAAATTATAAACTTATCATTTTTTTTAATGACTATTTTAAGAATATTTCATTGACAAATAGTCAATATTATTAGTAAATAACAATAAAAACGGTTGACAATTGATGTCGTAAATTGTAATATTAGAGTGCAATTATTTTAGTTTAATAGCTCGCAAGATTATAAAGGAGGTGTATCATGGCTTTAGCCCTATTAGCAGCAAAAATATTTTTTGTAAGAATACTAGATGTTTCTATGGGAACAGTTAGAATGATATTATTAGTTAAAGGACGAAAGGTAATCGCCAGTGTAGTTGGATTTGTTGAAATCGCTATTTGGTTCACCGTCGTTAAAGAAGCAATCAATACCGATGTAACAAGTATTTGGATTGTTATTGCTTATGCTGGTGGATTTGCAATCGGTACATTAATAGGAAGTATCTTATCAGAAAAATTTATTAAAGGTAGTTTAAATGTTCAAATAATAACAAGTAAAAATGATAAAGTAGCAGATGCATTAAGAGAAAATGGTTATGCTGTATCAGTTTTAGATATTAAAGGTAAAGATGATACTAAACCAAAGTATATGCTAATCATGGAAGTTGATAAAAATCACTTCAATCATTTAAGAACATTAATTAAAGAATTAGATAGTAAGGCATTTATTGTTGTAAATGAAACTAAATATGTTCAAAATGGTTACTTTAGAGATGCCGTAAAATAAAAAAGAAACAATATTATTGTTTCTTTTAATTTTCAGGAAAACGATATTTAAAATAATCAGTATCTAAAGTTTGTTGGGAAGCAGAAAAATAATTATTAACCCTTTGATTTGTTTTAGAAATATAATCGTCATCTACTTCTTCTAGTAACTTATAAGTTCCATCTCCTGAATAATACATAACCTTGTCAGTTATCCAACTACCTGTTGTAAAAATAACTATCGTTTCTTCTTCAGAAAATAAATCTTTTCCAACATAATATCTTGGATCATAATCCAAATCAAATAAATTGGCAATTGTTGGTAAAATATCAAAAGTACTTGCTGTTTTACTGATTAATTGTGGTTCCATTCCACTATTATAAATAATAAATGGTAGCTTATCGATATTGAAATCCTCAAGTCGATTAATTGGTGAAGCTTCATTTAAATATTTATATTCCATATTTAATGGGTGATGGTCCCCAAAAAGAACTAACACAGTATCTTCTAAAATACCTTTTTCTTTAAGGGTATCTAATAAATATTCTAATGAAAGATCAAGTTCAATTGCTTTAGCCATATATCTTTTTATTTTAATATTATAAGGTAAATCTTTAACTTTAGACCAATGATCTAATACAACTCCAACATGACCATCTTCATCATACGGGAAATGGGTAGTTGAAGTAATAATAAAACTAAAAAATTTCTCTTCGTCAATAAAATGTGGAACAGCCTCTTTCATCAAATTTAAATCACTTGGCCATCCCCAGATCCTTTTAATATCTAAATCATCATCATTATAAAATTTTATTGAACCCATATTTTTATGCAACACTGTCCTATCATAAAATTTATCAGAGTAATTATGATATGAAGTACTATAATAATTTTGATCATTGAACAATTTAAAAATAGAAGTACTATAATCATTGTTTTTATATGAATTAGGCGTACAAACAGTTGAACTAGGTATAATTGATGTAAGCCCAATATATTCACTCTCACCTGTTGTGCAGCTATATTTAGGAGCATAATAATTATCAAAACTAATTCCTTCATTGTATAACTTATACAAAGTTGGAGTTAATTCTTTATTGATAGCAATCATATCAAAAGCCTCAACCATAATATAAATTAGATTCTTATCTTTAAAAATACCCGTCATCTCATTTTTCGGAGTAATAGATTGATTAATATAAAAATCATGAAGATTTTTTATCTTACTACTAGTTTCATTTTTGATTAATTCCTTCCAAACCGTATCATCAATATGTCTAGTATAATCAGTAACAACCGGTGGTTTTGGTTCAGGTTTGTCAATAATAATTAAATCGGTTTCCTTCTTTTGAAAAATAAAAATAATATCTCTAACTAAAAACCTATTCGTACCAAATTGTTTTAGTGACAATTCTAAAAGAGTAGGATTTCGATACAATATTTTACTTTCTTTTATTTGATTTGGATTTTGGAAAAAATCAATATATAAAGTTGATAAGGATAATAGATGAACTATAACAATAAATAATAATCTTCTTATATTTTCTTTATAATTTGGTTTCTCGTAAACAAGTACATCTTTAGTAAATATGTATATAATAATAAGTAATAAAGCTGGCAATAAACATAGGTAATAAATCGGTTTTATATAAAGTAAAAAGCTTTTTATCTGTTCTGTTATTCTCCCTAAACCATCTCCAGCAGCATTAAATGACATATAATTTCCCATAAAATTATAAAAGTTTAGTTGCACTAAAGCATAAATACCAGAAAATAGAACAGATACCAATATAGTTGTTTTAGCTAACTTTTCTTTTAAAAATGAACAAGCAAAAGCAATAATTGTGCTTGCAACAATTGTGAATAAAACAATTCTTATAAATTCAACACTATAAATACTTCGGAATGCAATATACCTAAAAACAATTTCAATATACAATAAACTAATAAATAAAATGAAAAAGATTTTTAGAAAATAATTAGTCTTTTTTAACTTTCCATCAATTTCGATTACTTCGACCATATGAACACCTTCTATATCACATTATATCATATTATGTGATAAAATTACCCTATTTATAAAATTAAATAATCAATTTATTCATATTTAGGTATTAGTTAACACTCTTTTAATTTTCGTGAATATCTTATTAGTGAAATGAATGAAAGGGTGAATTTTATGTGTGATAACAAAAAAGATAGTTGCAATTGTATTTCTGAAATACTTAAAGTAATTTTACTTTTACAACAAAACAGTACTGATGATGAAGCTTGCTTAGAAACTTGTGATAAAGGATTTTTAGGTAATAATGTTGTTTGTCCAAAATACAACACTAGACCAATAATGCTTTTCACAGCATGCGGTAACGGGACTCCTTGGTCAATGCCTACAACAAGAGGTGTTGATTCAGTTGAAGATTTAACTTCTAAAACATCTACTGTTTTCCGTATTGAGAAGTTAGATGGATGCTGTGCAACATTTAGAGTTTTAGAAGCTTGTCCTAGAGGGGCTGAAAAAGGTTCAACAACTTTTAGAGCTACTAATTCCTTCTTTACAATTGATTTAACTTGTGTGTGCGCAATAAAATGTTTAGATGATACAGTCGTTGATTTATAAAAAGAAATAGGTTTACTTAGGTAAACCTATTTTTAATTTGAAAAATCAATATCTAATATTTCATTAATTGGAATCAATTCATTTTCAATCGTTATAATATGAGTATTGTTCTTACCAATTATTTGTCTGTTAATTATACCATTATTTAATTTAATCGCAACATTTGCCTTATAAACATATCCAGGCGAATTAAATATAGCATTTATTTTTTGATTAACATCCATATTATTTTTTTGAATTATTGGCTTTTTAGTGGTTTCAAAATTGCGGTTTTCACTCAATCCATAACTCACCTTTTCATTATTTGTAAGCACTTTATCGACCTTGTTAACAAAGACTTTAGGTAGTTTTTTGTTCATATAAAATACCTCCTAAATAATTGTATGCCTCCTTTACTAAAGTAGACTATTTAGAAAATCTTTTATCAAAACTTCTGGAACTAGTAAAACCAATAAATAATAGAAAAATTCCAATTATAACATCAATCGTAGAATAATTACTTTTAAACGTTTGAATAATCATTAAAAAAACTGATGATAGTGCAAGAGCGGCAATGACAAAATAAGTTTTTACTTTGTGGTTTGTCAATAAGTATTTAATTAAACTGATAAAAACTATTCCACCAATTATAAGACCAACTATAAAAGGGATGATTAATTTTAAATTATTAATTATTAAATTAAGGTTACCTAGATTACTAAATAAATCTAGTAAAATATTATATAAACCTAAAATCATCATAATGGCAGTTCCGCTAATACCAGGAATAATCATTGTTGCCGCTTCAATAATGCCGATAGTAAACAATAATACAAATCCCTTCAAACCATTACCAAGTATAATTTGATTATTCGTATCAATAAATGACAATGATGTTACTAGCAACAAAAGGAAAGTAAATAACATTATATTTTTCTTATTATAATTACCTTTAACTTCGTTAAAAATTGAAGGAATTCCGCCTAGTATTAATCCTACAAAAAAACAAATAATTATAAAATAATAGTTTAAAAGTAGAATCTTAATTAATTTACTCATTAATACTATCGCCAATAAGATCCCACTACCAATAGTAATTAAAAACTTAGCATTTCCTTTTATATTGTCAAAAAAATGGTAAAGAGAATCTATCGTTTTTTCATATAATCCCATTACCATCATAATCATTGAACCACTTAATCCCGGAATTATCTTTCCAATTCCAATTATAACTCCTTTTAAAAATAATATTAAATTTTCCATATACAAGCCCCTAACATATTAAACAATATGATAGAATTTCGCTTTTATTATGAAAAATAATCAATTTTCATATTTTTTCGAACACGTTTCATAACTTCTTCTGCTTTTTCTAAAGCTTTTGCCGTTCCTGTTCGTAATATTTCATCAATCAATTCTGGACGATCTTCGTAATATTTTCGTCTTTCTTGCATTGGTTTTAAAAATTCAATCATGTTTTTAATAAGTTCCTTTTTACATGATACACAGCCTCTACTACCATTTCTACATTCTTTATTAATTGTTTCTAAACTATCATTACTTACCAATTTATGATAATAATAAACCATGCAATTATCAGGGTTTCCCTTGTCATCCTTTTTTATCTTATTAGTATCAGTTCTCGCGCTCATAATCTTTTTAGAAATGGTCTCTTCATCATCATTCAAATATATAGCATTACCTAAACTTTTCCCCATTTTTTCATTTCCGTCAAGTCCCTTAATACGAGAATTCGCACCAACCATATAGTCCGGTTCAACTAATGTATCACCATATATTTTATTAAACTTTCTAACAATCTCTTTAGTTTGTTCAATTAAAGGAATTTGATCTTCTCCAACGGGAACAAGAGCTCCATCAAAAGCCGTAATATCAGCTGCTTGACTAACTGGATAACCCAAAAATCCATAAGTAACACTTTCTCCACCACTACCAAATAAATGTTGTTTTTGGCCTATTTCCGTTTTAATTGTTGGATTACGATATAATCTAGAAACAGTTACTAAATTTGAATAAAACACTGTCAACTCAGCAATTTGAGGTATCATCGACTGAATAAAAATAGTTGTTTTTTTAGGATCGATACCTGCTGCAATATTGTCTAAAACAACTTCTCTAACATTTTTTCTTACCTTATCAGGATTCTCAAAGTTATCAGTAAGCGCTTGAACATCAGCAATAATAATATATGTATTATATTCATCTTGCAACATAGCGCGTTGTTTTAATGACCCAAAATAATGTCCCAAATGTAAACGACCAGTTGGTCTATCTCCTGTTAATATATTTTTTTTATTCATATTATCCTCCTTATTTGTTACAAATTGTATAAATGTATAATGCCGCTAAAACATCCCTTTCAAAGAATCGTGCAAGAGTGCATAATTCTTTTTTTATTTTAGGATTATTATGCATTATTTCCATTTTACTATATAAATATTTAATAAAGTAGCTTTTATCAGCTAACTTTATAGTCTCTTTATTTTTTATTTTCTTTTCAATTAAGTCAATATTAAAATTTTCATAATTATTAATTGCTTCAATTAATGATTTATTATAGATACTAATATGATAAATTAAACTATCATTTAACTTAAACATTTCACCTAAATATTCCATTATATCCAGCATTATTTTCTGACTAGTTTTTATTCTATCATTAATAATTGCCGAAATTTTATTTTTTTTCAAAATTTCTTCTGTTAACCTCTTGTTTTTACCATTTAAATCAGCCATGTTTAGTAAATTAGATTTTAAAGTTTGATGGTATTGATTAAAATTCTTTTCAACGTGATTTAATCTAAACGTATATTTTTGACCATCTAATCTTTTAAATGTTTTCATAGCATCATTATAACCTAATTTAATACTACGTCGTGTGAAATTACTATCAAACAACAAAAATGAATCTAGTTTATTACGAGGTACTATATAAGTAATTGGAATATCTTTTTCTTTAATCTTATGAGTTATTCCAAATGAATTTAAATCAACAGCAATAATTGAGGTAGCCCCCATATCTATAGCTTGATTGATTGGTAATTTTTCATAATAAGCTCCATCAATAAACAAATCATCGTCAATATTTTTCATTTTAAAAGCGGGAAAGCAAGTTGCTGATGCCATTAAATAATCTTTTAATTGATGTGGAGAAATATCTTTCTTTTGTAATACTACTGGTTTAAAACTAGATAAATTAACAGTAACCAAACCATAATCAATATTTGATTTATAAAATTTTTTGTGATTTAAATATTTATCCATTGTATTTTCTAATTGAGTAACATCCATTCCTCCACGAAGAATAATATTAGACATATATTTTTTAAAAACTTCAACCTTACCTTTAAAGGTTAGAAGATCACTATCCATTGGTTCACTAAATAACAAACTAAAATTAAGGTTATACCACATGCTTCTAGCCTTAAAGTATTCTTTTTGAACCATTAAAGCTCCATTTAAGGCTCCAACTGAGGTTCCTGTAACAATATCATATTTAATATTCAGCTTACGAAGAGCACGCCAAACACCAACTTGGTATGCTCCTCTGGCTCCACCACCGGACAAAACAATTGCTCTTTTCATCTTTCCACCCGCTTTAAATATAACTTTATTATATCACTAATGCCTTATTTTTCATAGTATATTAAAGTCTACTCACTAAAAAAATAAATAGTAACTTTTAAAAGTACTATTTATTTTTAACCTTTGGTTCGTATTTAACATATTCATAATAAATAGGTGCGATTTTAAATGTCAAGATAAGGGCGAAAACAACAGCAAAACCGCACATGATTGATTCAACAGCAACTCTCGTTGCAGGAATAACAATATAGACAAAAGTAAGTGGTAAAATAAATGATAAATATCCTATTATAAACCATTTAAGGGCTTCTTTGATTTTACTTTTATTTTCCTCATTTTTAATACCCTTAAGTGATTCCCAAATCCCAATAAGTAAGAATCCAAAGTAATAATAACCATAAAACCCCATAATTGATGAATCAACATCAAAGATAATATAATTCCCACCACATGTGGCATTTTGAACAGCGCTAGGTACAAATGCAAATACCATCGCCGTTGCAATCGCCATTACACTTCCTATTTTAAATAAATAAGATTTTTTATTCAACCTACTTATTAAATAAATTCCTAACACTGGTAAAAAGGTAATCGCCACGAGTCCAATTCTAGACCATATTAGCAAATCCTTACCATCACATATTTGATACTCAGATAATTGGAAAACAGCTAAGAATACTAACGTAGCAACGATTGCCATATCTGACTTCTTCTCTCTACTCTTAAAAAATGAATAAATTGCTAAACTAATTTCAATAATAAACGTAACAATCATTACTTCTGGTGAGAAACAATATAACTTTGTCCTCTTTTTATTTTTTTCAAACATACTTTTCACAAAACACTCCCTACAACTAATTTCTAATGTAATACATCAGTTGGCTTAGCTTTTAATATATCATCAAAGCGTCGTCCCATTTTATAAGCATAATATCCTGCAGCTCCAATCATAGCCGCATTATCAGTACAATAATTGATATTTGGTATTAATAAATTTATATTATTTTCATTACATAATTCAGTTAATCTATCTCGAAGCCCTTTATTAGCTGCCACTCCCCCAGCAACAATTAAATTGGTAACATCATATTTTTTTAAAGCTCGCATTGTTTTTTTAGTTAATATTTCAACAACTCGGTTTTGAAACGAAGTAGCCATATTTTCAATATTTATTTTGTTACCACGCTGTTTTTCATTATGAGCCATGTTAATAACCGCACTTTTAAGACCACTAAAACTAAAATTAAATGATGTATCATCCATTGGTAACGGAAGATCATAAGTATCCTTGCCAGTGAATGCCAGTTTATCGATAACTGGTCCACCGGGGTAACTAAGTCCAAGAACACGGGCTACCTTATCATATGCCTCACCAACAGCATCGTCTACTGTACCACCAATATATTTAAATGAATAATCTTCTTCCATAAGTATTAATTCAGTGTGCCCACCGCTTACCACAAGTGCGATTAACGGGAATTCTAGCGGTTTTACCAAATTATTAGCATATATGTGTCCTGCGATGTGATGAACCGGAACAAACGGTTTATTGTAGATAAAAGCAAGGGTTTTGGCGGCTACGAGACCGATTAGTAAAGATCCTATCAATCCTGGACCATAAGTAACCGCAATAGCATCAATTTCTTCAATCTTCATATTAGCCTTTTCCAATACTTCTTCAATGACGATGGTAATATTTTCAATATGGGCGCGACTTGCCGTTTCCGGAACTACTCCACCAAACTTAGAATGAATATCTATTTGTGATAATACAACCGTTGCAATTTCAGTATGACCATCTTTAATTATTGAAACACTTGTTTCATCACAACTAGTTTCAAATGCTAAAATATATTTACTATTCATTCATATCACCTCGCATATAAATTATGGCATCTTCATCACCATAATATTTTTTTCTTATCAATAACTTTTTAAATTGAAATTTTTCATACATTTTTATAGCAGCAAAATTACTAGCTCGAACTTCTAATGAAATATTAAAATTTTCATTATTATTTTCAATTACATAATTGACTAATTTGGAACCTATCTTCATATGTCGATAATCTGGTAACACATAAATATAATCAATTTCTATTCGATCATAAATTACCGAATACTTGAGAATCGCAACTATCAAATCATTAACTACATATTTAATGTAATTATAAAAGGGATGTTCTAATAATTCATTAGTTACAACTTCATGTTCATCAATATTTTTTATTATTTGATTATAAGTAATTAAATCATTACTATTTATCTTTTGAATCATTTAACTTCTTCTCCAAATTAATTTCAGCATCAATTTTTTTTAAATAGTTAGGATTAACATGGTGAGGATCTATTATTTCATCATCTAAATGCTTACCTATAATCTTTAAAATATTTAATTCCGGTTTTATTACTTCGTAAGCAGTATCAATTTCATCATAACCAACAAATACATATTGATTTGATTTAGATAATTTTTGCGATAATTCGTCAATATGTAAAAATCTATCTTCCATATAATTATTTAATAAATTATCATAGATACCAGCATATAAATAATCATTTCGGTCCTTTATAAAAGGTATTAAAAATTTCCCTTCAACTTCTGTTGTTGCATATAATTCAAGAGTCGATAATGTTACAATCGGTATTTTTAAAGCCCAAGCCATGGTTTTAGCAATTGTCACACCAACTCTAACTCCTGTAAACGATCCCGGACCGTTTACAATAAATATTTTACCAGGATCAGTTGTATTAATATTACTTTCATGAAAAGCCTCTTCAATTAACAAAAAAATTGATTCAGATAACTTTGGACTATTAAGTACACTCCTATTATAAATAATTTTTTCATCGCTTATAATTGCAATATTTATATAAAAAGATGAAGTATCTAAAAAAAGATATTTCATAGTATAGCCTCACATATATCTTCATATTGACGACCATAAGGCTTAATAATTAAAACCCTTTTATTTTCTCCGACAACACGAAATTTAATATCAAGTCTTTCTTTTGGTAAGATTGATTTAATAGTATCAGACCATTCAATAACAACCACACCATTTTTAGTGAAGTATTCTTCAATACCTAATCCTTCTACATTACCATTTAATCGATAGACATCCATATGATATAAAGGTAATTCCCCATCATACTCTTTAATAATCGTAAATGTTGGAGAAGTAATGTTTTCTTTTATCCCAAGGGCGTCAGCAATACCTTTTGTAAACATAGTTTTACCACTGCCTAATTCACCTTCTAAGCATATAATCATATTCGGAAACTTCTCTGATTCTAAATTTTGTGCAAGCGCAATTGTTTCTCTCTCATTATTTGTTGTAATTTTATACTCCATTTATATCACCATAATAATTATATAAGAAAACAAAAATAAAGACAACAATAATATCTTTTTTTCTTTCTTTATTATGTTTTATTATTAATTACAATATCAAACAAATAAAAAAAATAGACAAAGTCTATTTTAAAGCAAAAAAAAATTGGCAACTACCTATCTTCGCATACACTATTTTCGGCGTTAAAGTGCTTAACTTCTGTGTTCGGAATGGGAACAGGTGTATCCACTTTGCTATCGTTACCAATTTATTATATATTTATATAATTCTCTGAAAACTAAGATAATGTGTAATCTATCAATTATTTAGAAAAAATAATAGGATTAAATCCTCGTTCTATTAGTATTAGTCAGCTCAACATGTTGCCATGCTTCCACCTCTAACCTATCAACCAGATAGTCTCTCTGGGAACTTACTTTTTAAAAAATGGGAAAACTCATCTTGAAGTTGGCTTCCCGCTTAGATGCTTTCAGCGGTTATCCATTCCATACA
>JAQWBL010000040.1 GCA_028706395.1 Bacilli bacterium
TAATAAGAAAAAGGGATGCTGAAACGATAAATGAAAAACTTGCAACTGGTACTATCGAATTATTAGTATCAAAGCTTGAATTATTGAGTCGTGCGAAAAATGAATTACCGTTTGAAATAATTACTTCTAAACAAAATAATGAATCAACTAGATTAAAACATCGTTATTTAGATTTAAGAAATAAGGATGTTAAAGATAATATTTTATTTAGATCAGAAGTTATAAAATATCTTAGGGATACAATGTATGATTTGGGGTTTACTGAATTTCAAACACCTATTTTAACAGCATCATCACCAGAAGGAGCAAGAGATTTTATCGTTCCTTCTAGAAAACATAAGGGGAAATTTTATGCATTGCCTCAAGCACCACAAATATTTAAGCAATTAATAATGGTGTCTGGTTTTGATAGATATTTCCAAATAGCACCTTGTTTTAGGGATGAAGATGGCAGGAGTGATCGTACTCCAGGTGAGTTTTATCAATTAGATTTAGAAATGGCTTTTGCAGAACAAGAAGATGTTTTAAAAATTGGTGAAGAATTGTTTTTTAATTTATTTACCAAATTTAGTAAAAAATCAGTTAGTGAAAAACCATTTGTCAGAATTCCATTTAAAGAAAGTTTATTAAAATACGGAACTGATAAACCGGATTTGCGAAACCCATTAGTGATTGTTGATTTAACCAAATATTTTTTGGAAACAACTTTCAAACCTTTTGTTGGTTCTACAATAAGAGGAATTGTTGTTCATGATATAGGAAGTAAATCAAACTCTTGGTTCAATGAATTAGTAGATTATGCTACAAGTATCGGAATGCCTGGAATTGGATATATTACATTAGAGTCTGATGGCACTTTTAAAGGACCTATTGATAAGTTTTTAACTGATGTTGAAAGAAAATCTTTAATTGAAGAATGTGATATGAAAGAAAATTCAGTATTATTCTTTATTGCTAATAAAAAAGAACTTACTGCTAGTAAATTTGCTGGTATGATAAGAGATGAACTTGGTCGCAAACTAGAACTTATTGATACTAATAAATTTGAATTTTGTATTATTAATGATTTTCCAATGTATGAAGTGGACGAAGAAAGTGAACAATATGTGTTTACTCATAACCCATTCTCAATGCCACAAGGGGAACTTGATAGTTTAAATAATAAAAATCCTGAAGATATTTTGGCATATCAATATGATTTTGTTTGTAATGGTGTTGAATTAGCAAGCGGAGCTGTTAGAAACCATGATTTAAATATCATGAAAAAAGCTTTTGAAATAGCTGGTTATACTGAAGAAGTTATAAAAGAAAAGTTTACAGCTCTTTATACAGCATTTCAATATGGAGCACCACCACATGCAGGAATGGCTCCAGGAATTGATAGAATTATAATGCTATTAAAAGACGAACCGAATATTAGAGAAGTTGTCTTATTCCCAATGAGCGGTAATGCTCAAGATTTAATGATGGATGCTCCATCAACTGTTACTGAGCAACAATTAAGAGAAGTTCACATTAAACTTAGGGATTAAAAAAACAGATTTTAAATCTGTTTTTTTAATGTACTGTTTTAATATATTTTTTTGTTCTACCAGCAAATGATATTGAAGTTTCTTGGAATAATTTTGTTAATTCTTCTTTTTCACTATCTGATAATTTAGCTAAAGACTCTCTCATTTCTTCTAATTCCATACGGTTTAAAACAATTTGTTCTACCGGATTTTGATAATAACCGATTTTACTATCATTAAAAGAAATTGTTTTGTCATTTAATTGATCATAATTTTCATAAATATTACCATCAATTTTGTTTAATCCGTCAAGATAATTATTAAATTCATCTCTGATTTTAATATAAACATATTTTGAAAATTCAATGTCGTTTTCTCCTTCGTACATATTAACTGCTTCGACTAACCCGATTGCACCGATATTTATTAATTCATCGTCACATAAATCAATATCACCTTGGAACTCATTAACTAATCCCGCAACTATTTTTAAGTTGTGGGTAATTAATAACTCACGTGCGCATTCATTACCACAGTTTTTTTCAAAAATAAGTTTTTCTGTCTCCTCCTTAGTTAGATTTGGATAACTCATTATCTCTCTTACGTATTTAGACAAATATCTCACTCCCTACATGATTGTGACTGTCCTAATTCACAATTACACCTATATTATACAATATATTTTTTTAAAGTCAAACATAATGCCTCATAACGCCTTATTTTTATTAGTTTTTAGTAGATAAAAGTCGAATTTATGATATACTTATTACGAGGTGTCGTATGAAAAAAAAGGATTATATATACATATTAATTATCTTTGTAGTAGGTTTAATGGTGGCATTAATTACCAAAGGTTCAAATACATTATATGGATCACAAACCGATTGGCTAAGTCAACATTGGGCATTGCCAGAGTATTTTCGAACGTTATTTTATGAGACTGGTGAATTATTTCCGAATTTCTCACCAAACATTGGTGGTGGTCAAAACATATATAATTTTTCATACTACGGTTTGCTAAACCCAATTATATTGATATCTTATTTATTACCTGTCATAAAAATGGTTGATTATATAATGATAAGTTCAATTTTAATTGTTATTGCAAGTGGTATCATATTATATAAATGGCTTTTAAATAATAATCATAGTTCAGAAGTATCTCTAATAAGTTCCCTTATTTTTATGCTTGCTAATCCGATTATTTTTCATAGCCATCGCCATATTATGTTTATGAATTATATTCCGTTTATTATTCTTGGACTTATTGGAATTGATAAATATTTTAATAGCAATAAAAAGTGGTTATTAATTGTTAGTATTTTTTTAATGATTATGACTAGTTACTTTTATAGTGTTGGTGGACTTATTGTTTTAGGAATATATAGTATTTATAAAATAATAGATATTGAAAAAATAAATTTTAAAGATTTTTCTTTGAAGTTAATTAAAATTGTTTTGGTAATGTTACTTGGTGTAATAATGGCAAGCATTATTCTTTTACCAACAATTGGAGTTATTGTTAATAGTCGTGGTCAATTAATTGAAGAAACTAAACTTCTTTCATTATTTATACCGAAGCTAAATCCTGAAGCACTACTATATAATCCTTATTCGTTAGGATTTACGGGAATTAGTTTAATTAGTTTAATATATGGATTTTTTAGTAAAGATAAAAAAACAATTATTCTATCTTTAATTATATCAATTATCTTTTTCCTGCCAATCTTTGTTTATCTATTAAATGGAATGTTATATGTTCGTTATAAGGTTTTAATTCCTTTTGCACCATTGGTTGGATTGTTAATTGCTCATTTTTTAGATAAATCTTTGAAAAAGGAGATAAAACTATTACCTATTTTTTTGATTGCACTTATTATAGGTTTTATAAATATGAGTTATGGTAAATATGTATTAGTATATTTTTTAGATATTTTTATTGTTATATGTTCAGTTTGTCTTTATTACAAACATAAAAAAGCTGTTATTATTTATATACCACTAATTATGTTAACCCTTATAAACACTTTTGCAGCTAGTACAACTGAAATTTTTGTAAGTAAAGAGAGATATAATGATGAGTTTGATTCAAAAATTACAAATTTAATAAATGAAACTATTAATCAAGATAATAGTTATTATAGATTTAATAATTTAGATGCAACTTTATCAACATCTAATAAAATATACAACCCTAAATATTATCAAACATCACTTTACTCATCTACTTACAGTAATAATTATAATGATTTTTTCTATGATACTTTTAGTAATGCCATTCCGTATCGTAATCGGGTCATAACTGCTCAAAGTAGTAACATTTTATTTCAAACTCTAATGGGTGTTAAATATATTGGGACCACCGAAGATAGTCCGATTGGATATAGATTATTAAAAGAGAGTAATGGATATAAAATTTACCAAAATGATTTGGTTTTCCCACTAGCGTATGCTACAAATAATATTATGAGTATTGATGATTATAGCAAACTGGAATATCCATATCGATTGGAGCCACTTCTTAATGGAGTAGTTGCTAATCATTCTAGTAATTATGAATATAGTAGTAATATCAAAAAAATTGATCTTAATTATGAAAGTTTTGTTGGGGAAAACATTAAATTAGAAAAAGTTAATAATATTTATAAGATGGATGTTAGTAAAGCCGATAAAATAATATTGAAAGTAAACAATCTAAATCAAAATGAGATATTAATAATTAGATTCAAGTTATTAAATAATCCAAGATGTAGTCAAGGAGATATTGGAATTAATATTAATGGTATTAATAACGTTTTAACTTGTAAAGAGTGGATATATCATAATCGTAATTATTCTTTTGAATATATTCTTTCTAACAATGAAGTGATTGATACATTGGATATAAATTTATTAAAGGGCAAATATGAAATTAGTGATATTGAAACTTATGTTTTAAATTATAATGTATTTAGAGAATACTTTGATAAAATTGATGGTATGGAAGTAGATATGGAGAAAACAATTGGTGACCATATTTATGGAAATATAAAAGTTTTAAAAGATGGTTACTTTGTAACAACAATTCCTTATGATAAAGGATTTACGGTTACTCTAAATGATCAAAAGGTTGATACAGAAATAGTTAATAATGGATTTTTAGGATTCCCAATTAGTAAAGGTGATTATGAAGTTAAAATCAAATTTGAAGCACCACTATTTAAAGAAGGTATTTTGTTAAGTAGTATTGGATTTTTAGGATTTTTGGGGATTATTATTTATGATTATAGAAAGAAAAGAATGTAAGAAATTACATTTTTTTTCATGAAAAAAGAAAACTAATTAGTTTTCTTGATATTCATTATAACAGGTAGAATAATTGGTTTTCGTCCTGTTTTATCATATATGTAAGGCGCTAACTGGTTGATTATTTCTTGCTTTACTTCAGCATAATTGATGCGGTCTTTTAATTTTGAAATAATAGCTTTCTTAGAAATTTCTTCCAATTGCTTTAATAACTCGAAATTATAATTAACTAAAACAAATCCTCTAGTTGTAATGTTTGGGTTTCCTAGTAAAGTGTTGTTATTAGTATCAACATTAGCAATAACTACGACAATACCGTCGCCAGCCATTGTTTTACGATCTTTCATAACAGCATTACTAACATCTCCAATACGATTACCATCAACGTAAACGTCACTAGCATGAACATTAGCTGCTCTAGTAACTACTCCTTTATGAAGCGATAATACTTCCCCATTTTCTAAAATAAAAGTATTTTCCTTTGGAATATCACATTCGATGGCTAAATCAGCATGAGTTTTTAACATGCGATATTCACCATGAACTGGCATGAAATAAGAAGGTTTAAATAATCTTAACATTAATTTTAATTCTTCTTGATTACCGTGTCCAGATGTATGAATGTCACTTAATAAAGTATTAGTATAAACTTCAAC
>JAQWBL010000010.1 GCA_028706395.1 Bacilli bacterium
ATGCCGTAACCGTTTCAAAAGGTGAAGGTATGGATAAAGGTCGTTATATATTAATGATTATGTCACCAAGAAAAAAGCGCCACGAAGTTGTTGATATTATAACAGAAATTGATACAGCAGCCATGATTGTTGCCGAAAATGCTACAACAATTAGAGGTGGTTATCATCATTATAATAAGAAAAAGAAAAAGTCACGAAAGTGATTTTTTTATATTTTTTAATAAATAAGCTTTATCAGTTATAAAATACATATTATCATTTATTATATTATTATCATTGAAAAAATCTAATCTATTTATTGTCCAAAAGAATAATGTTTTTTTTGTTTCATAATTATCAAAAAACTTATAGTTTATAAAATAACCATCATAAGAATCATCAAAAACGGTTTTCTTGGTAACAATTATATTAGCAAATCCAATTTTTAAATTGGGTTCTTTTTGTTTTAAATAATTAGTTAATTTATGACTAAAACCAGTAAGATAAATATTTAATTTAGGATATTTTTTAACAATCTTAATTACCCTATTAGAGATTTCTGTAATATCATCAAACTCTGTTTTAAGTTCAAGAATAATTATTTTATTACTTCTTATTTTTTTTAAGACTTCATCCAACAGAGGAATCCTATCAGGTTTATTTTTAGAACCAAAATTATATTTTCGAAGTTCCTTTATAGTCATATTTTTAACAATTCCTGACCCATTACTTGTACGATTAATTGTATAATCGTGAATTACTACTATTTTCTTGTCTTTGGTTAATCTAACATCAAGTTCTACACCACTAATATAATCTTCTTTTAAACTTGCTAATATAGCATTAACTGTATTCTCTTTATATTCATGATTGTTATTACCTCGGTGTGCTATTAAATTAATCATATATACCCCTAATAATATATATGAAAAAAAGCCATCTTTTATTATGGCTTTAATTTATTTATAACATGATTATATAAATCTTCATTAATGTCTTCAATACTTCTTACATGATTATCTTCATAACATTTAATTGTATGAAAGTTATATTTATTGGCAATTTCGATATAAGCATTTTCAGCATTCTTTAAATGTTCTTCACTTTGTTCGTGACCGTCTGGTTTTTCTTGACGATTCTTCTTTAAAATTAAGGCATATTCATAAGGTAAATGAAGAAAAATACAAATATCTGGAACTGGTAAATTTAGAAAATTAAATTCCAAATTTTTAATCCATTCATACATTTCAAAACGTTCTTCTTTTTTTAAAAACTTTCCACCTTGATGTCCCATATTAGAATATGTATAACGATCAAGTATAACATTTTGGCCGGCATTTAATTTTTCCTTAATCGTTGATATATTATAAAGGCGATCAGCAGCATAATAAAGTGATGCAACTTTTGGATCAACATTTACAGCCCCTTCTGAAAACCAAGAAGGCCCAATCTTTTCTTTTCCTAAATATGGTCCGCCAATTATTTTACCAGTTGGAGAACTATAATTTGGAAAATCAAATTTAACAATCGGAATATTTTGGTTTTCTAATTTTTGCATCAATAAATTGGTTTGGGTTTCTTTACCAGAACAATCAGTACCCTCTATAACAATTAACTTACCCTTCATTTTCTTCCACCTTCTTATATTTAGATATTCTATATAGTTCTGTATCCAAAACAGTTTCTTTATTATCGATAAAGACTTCTTCTTTGTTTTTCATATCAAGAACGTATAAATTTTGAATATAATTTTTAAAGTAATTATACATCTCAATATCACCAATCATATAAATTTCTTCTTCAAGCATTTCTAATCTTCTTAAAAGTTCATCATTGTTTTTAAAAACAATGACAAATTCATCGTTTGGTTTATAATTAGGTGAAACAATAACATGTCTCCTATCAGACCTTTTTGAAGGAATGTTACGATATAAAGTCTCATTAAGCACCAAGGTTGTATGACTAAGATTAGGACTTAAAAAATCACATTCAACAAGTACTTTCCACATCATTTCACTATCATCATTAGATATAACCATTGTTAATTTCATAAATACCTCCACTATATAATTTCATTTTTAAAAAAATCAACGTTAATAAATTTTCGACTAGCCAAATAATCACACATATGACCAAATTTTTGATATTTAGTTTTTGGTTTTTTAAGTATTTCTTTACCAAATCTATCAGTTGTCCATTCTCCCATGTGTGACTCTAAAATAGAAGTCATCAAAGTTACTTCATCATTAGTTAATTTTACTTTTTCCTGGTTTTCTCTAACTAAATTAGCAATTAATATTGGATGATCAAAAACCGTATACTGACTAAAAGTTGGCCCCAGTTTCAAACCATCATGAATCATTAAAGAAATAATTATAATGTCTTTTTCATTATCATTAAATTCTTCACCAATAGAATTGTTATTTAATAATTCATGGGCTATTTTAACAGCTACTTTTGTATGCCTTATTAATCCACCATTACCTAAAGCATATTTAGGATGATATTTACCAGTTGAACTGGCAGGAATAACAAAGAAATAATCAGGCAACAAATTTATTAATAATGATGCTGATTCTTTTAATCTTAAATCCTTTATATAATTTAATTCGGTTTCAAATTGTTTTATCTTTTCCATCCTACACCATAAAATTAATTAATATTTCGTTAGACAAATATAAATATTTAGAATTTATATAAATATTTGTTCCATCATCAATTAACTTCCCTTCTTCGATTAATTTATTTATATTATTTATTTCATATATACTTTGATTATATTTTTTGAAAAAATTATTTTTATTTATTCCTTTTATTTTTCTAAAACCTAAAATTAATTCATTTTCAATTTTAGTTTGATTGTCAATAACTTCAATTTCATCACGATATTGACCACTATTATATTTGTTAATATTAGTTGTATTAGTATATCTAACATTATCAACATAACCACTTGCACCCATTCCAAATCCATAATACTCTAAGTTATTCCAATAAACTAAGTTATGTTTTGATTCATATCCCGGCTTACTGTAATTGCTTATTTCATAATAATTATAACCTTTTTTTGTTACAGTTTCATTAATTAATTGATACATTTCAAAATCTATTGTTTCATCTATATAATCAGTTTTATCTATGTAAAGTTTTGTATGGGGCTCAATAATTAAAGAATACGTCGATATATGCGTAATATCCAATCTTAAAAAATCATCTAGATCTTCTATTAATTCACTTTTTGTTTGATTAGGAATGGCATATATCAAATCAATATTAATGTTATTAAATCCTACTTTTTTAGCCATTTCTATTTTCTTTATAACTTCATTTTTACTATGATGTCTATTTAAAATTTTTAAATGTTTTTCATTAAAAGTTTGAACACCAATACTTAATCGATTGACTCCGTTTTCATAAAGTAATTCTAACAATTCTTTAGTTATGTGTTCGATATTAAGTTCAATCGTAAACTCTAGATCTTTTGATATATTAAACATTTTAGTTATGTCTAGTAATTTAGATACTTCTTCAATATTTAAACTACTCGGAGTACCTCCTCCAATATAAAGTGTTTTTATTTCATCATTTTGATAAAAAGTTTTTATCTCATTTTCAAGAGACTTTAAATAACTATCAATATATTTTTGATTATAGTAAATTTTACAAAAATCACAATAGGAACAAATTGATTTACAAAAAGGAATATGAATATAAACACTACTTCTCATAATTAAAATAGTGATAATTGATTAGATTCATCAAGATTATCTAACACTTTCATTAATCGCATTTTTTCAATTGTTGTAGCTGTTACTTTCCCTCTTTTTTGTAAATCCTCAATACTTATAAATGGTTTTTTATCTCGTTCTTCAACGACCTTTTTAGCAACTAAATCCCCCAATCCATCAATTGTTCTAAATGGTGGTAATAATGTATAATCATCTAATATTAAGAAATTAGTAGCGTCACTTTTTTCAATATCGATATTAGCAAATTTAAATCCTCTTGCCGTTGCTTCAAGAGCAACATTAAGAACATCTAAAACAGCAATTTCTTTATTTGTTGCATCATATCCTTTATCAATAATTTCAAGGATGTCCTTTTTAATAGCATCATAACCTTTTATCATTGATTCTATATAAAAATCATGACATCTAACTGAAAAATAAGCAGCATAATAATATTTTGGATAATGAACTTTAAACCAAGCAATTCTTAAAGCACTCATAATGTAAGCAGCCGCATGAGCCTTCGGGAACATGTATTTTATTTTACGGCATGATTCAATATACCAGTCAACAATTCCGGCTTCACGCATTTTTTCTTCATGTTCTTTCCAATTTTCTGGTTCTTTAGTCGGTCTTCCTTTTCTAACAAACTCCATTATTTTAAAGGCATCTTTTGGTGCGAGACCATTATAAGATAAGTAAACCATAATATCATCACGACAACCGATAACGTCTTTAAATTCACAAATATTATTTTTAATTAAATCTTGAGCATTACCTAACCAAACATCAGTCCCATGAGATAACCCAGATATTTTTAATAGTTCCCCAAAAGTTTTTGGTTTAGTGTCCATAAGCATTCCGATAACAAATTTGGTACCAAACTCTGGTATTCCTAATGTTCCTGTTTCACATAAGATTTGTTCAGCTGTTACCCCTAAGATTTCTGGTGATGAAAATATTTTCATAACATCAGGATCTGACAGATTAATTTTGGTTACATCAATTCCCGATAAATCTTGTAACATTTTTAACATCGTTGGATCATCATGTCCTAGAATATCTAATTTCAATAAGCTTTCATCAATAGCATGATAATCAAAGTGAGTTGTCCGCCATAATGAATTAGGGTCATCAGCTGGATATTGAAACGGAGTGAAATCAAAGACATCCATGTAATTTGGAACAACAACAATTCCTCCGGGATGTTGACCAGTTGTCCGTTTAACTCCGGTACAGCCCTTTGCTAATCGTTCAATTTCGGCATTTCTCATAATGATACCTTTGTCTTCACAATATCCTTTAACATAACCAAATGCTGTTTTATCAGCAACAGTTCCAATCGTTCCCGCACGGTAAACATTATCAATTCCAAATAATTCTTTAGTATACTCATGTGCTTTCCATTGGTAAACACCTGAGAAGTTAAGATCAATATCTGGTACTTTATTAGCATCAAAACCTAAGAATGTCGCAAAAGGCATGTCTTGACCTTCCCTGGTCATATCATGATCACACTTTGGACATTTTTTATATGGTAAATCATATCCACTAGAATACTTACTACCTAGTTTTACACCATCTTCTTCAAAAATACTATGACAGCAATTTGGGCATACATAATGGGCAGGAAGTGGATTAACTTCCGTTATTCCTAACATTGTTGCTACAAATGAAGATCCAACAGATCCTCTACTTCCAACAATGTAACCATCATCATTAGATTTCTTAACAAGTTTTTGGGAAATTAAATAGATAACATCAAAGCCACCTTTAATAATCCCACTCAATTCATTTTCTAATCGTTCTTCAATTAATTGTGGTAATGGATCACCATAAATACTACGAGCTGTTGTATAAACAATATTTTTTACTTCTTCAGCTGAGTTTTCTATTTTAGGTGAAAATGGAACACCTTTAGTATCTAAGATAACTTCATAAATTTCTGTCATGTCAGCAATCTTATTAGTATTAGTTATAACAATTTCTTTAGCTGTTTCCTCATCTAAGAATGAAAAATTTTCAAGCATCTCATCAGTAGTTCGAAAATGATTACTAGGAATTTCATTAATGTTTTTACGAGCTAGAGGATGTCTTCCTCCACCGGGTACTTTTTGATTAACAATAATTTCCCTAAATATTTTATCTTCTCTTTTTAAGTGATGAACATCACCACTAGCAACAACTAGAACACCCGTTTCTTTAGCGACTCTAACAATCTTTTTAACATGTTCAATTAATTCCCCTGGACTAGAAAAATCTCCACCTTGTAATAAATGATCATAGCATTCTAAAGGTTGAACTTCAACATAATCATAAAATCGCATAACATCGGCTAGTTCTTCATCGGTTTTCGAACGGGCCAGTAAAAACACTTCACTATTGTAACAACCACTACTAATTAATAATCCTTCTTTTAGCTTTTCAATTTCACTTCTTAAAATACGTGGTGTCTTATATAAGTAAATAGTATTTGCTAAACTAATTATTTTAAATAAGTTTTTTAAACCAACCTTATCTTTAGCAATAATGTTAATATGATAAGAACTACCAAATTTATGAATTTCATCTTTGGATACTAATTTATCTAAATCACTTATATTTATAAATTTTTGATCGGTTAATTTTTTTAACATTTTGTGAAAAACAAGAGCCGTTCCCTCGGCATCATAATCCGCACGGTGATGAGCATCCTCATCAAATGGAACGCCATATCGTTTAACAAGGGCTGATAAACTATGACGACTATATCCACTATCTAGAGCTCTTGATAATTCTAAAGTATCAATTACAGTATTAGAAAAAGTTCCTAAATCATATTTAGAATAAGCCATTTCTAAAAACGAAACATCAAATTTCGCATTATGAGCAACTACTGGATAATCTTTAAACCAATCAATAAATCGTTTAATTACTTCGGCCTCGGTTGGTTTACCACGAAGCATATCATCAGTTATGTTGGTTATTTCCGTAATTTTGGGTGCTAACGGAACACCGGGATCAATCAATTCTGAAAAACGATCAATAATTTCACCGTTTAATATTTTAACTGCACCAACCTCAATAATTGAATCGCCACCACCAGCATTAAAACCAGTTGTTTCAAAGTCAAAAACAACATAAGTAGTATCTAATAAGTTATCCGAAGTTGGACGAACCACAATGTTTATTTGATCATCAATCATTGTCAATTCCGCTCCAAATAAAACTTTAAACGGTTCTTCGCCCTCTTTTAAACCCTTATTAATACTTTTCATTTCATTATAAATATCAGGGAATGCTTGAGCCGCATTATGATCAGTTACAGCAACCGCTTTATGCCCTAGACTTTTCGCAAATTTAACTAACGAACTAGGTTCAACAAGACCATCCATTTGACTCATAAAAGTGTGAGCATGTAACTCAACTCTTTTGGTCTCTGATGTATCAACTATTTTATCATCATCTTTTTCCAAAATATTAATATCACGAGCATTAATAACTAACTCTTTTGAAAATGTATCATGTTTAACATAACCTTTTATCTTATACCATTTTCCAATCTTAAGTTTGCTTTTTAAATTATTATATTGATCATTATCCTTAGTAAAAACCTTACAATAAATACTATTAGTGTAATCAGTTATCTTTAATGTAATAATTTTAAAATCAGTTTTACTTGACTCAAAATAAGTAATATCAAAAATATGACCTTCGACAATGACATTATCAAGTTCAGCTATAATATTGTGAATTGATGTCGTTTTACCTTTTATCTCATCACCAATAACAATTTTATTGACAACACTAGGTTTTACTAAACCATTTATTTTTTTGATGTCATCATTAATCATACTTTCAATTTCTTGTTTTATTACTTGAGCTTTTTCGGCATTTATTTTGATTTTTATTTTAATATTTTCAAACCCAAAGTTATTAAAATCCATAACTAAGTTTTTACGAATACTTTTCAACTTCATTTCTTCAGCTTTATTAGCAACTTCTATGGTTAATATATCGTTTTCATAAGTTAACGGAGCATCCTTAAAAGTTAATAATAAAGGTGAATCCACACTATATTTATCAATAGCATATTTAAAATAATCATTTACATAATCTTGACCATTATTAGACACAAAAAAATGAACTTCCACTTTGTTAGCACTTGGAAATTTTTGAGGTAACAATTTTATAAATTTATCGTATAAATCTACTGATAAAAATTCATTTAGTTTTATTATAAATTGATAGTCATTTTGTTCTTTATCACAAATAATTTTTTCAATGCAACCACCTTCAAAACATTTGCAGTCATTATCATCAAGGGATAATTGTTCTAATAAAATTTTTAATTTGTCATCCATACTATCACCTCTTTAATTATACCACGGAAGCATTTTTATAGAAATACTAATATCAAAAAAACCACCTATAAAATGTGGTTCTTAATATTAGTAATAAAAATATAACGATCTTTTCCTTGAAGATCTTGTTCGACCGTTATAATACTGTTTTTTAAATATCTTTTAGCAATTTTACAAATATCATTTGCTTGTTTATAACCTATTTCAAAAGCAATAAGGTATTCATTATTTAAATAACTTTTAGCATTTTTTAAAATGATTTCATAATGTTTTAACCCATTATTTGGGGCATAAAGGGCGATATTAGGTTCATTATCCTTAACGATTTCCATTACTTCTTCATCATAGCCGATATATGGAGGATTGCTTATAATACAATCTACTTTTTTGTTTATTGGTTTTAACATGTCGCCAAGTAAAAATTCGATTTCAACTCCATTAATTAAAGCATTTTCTTTTGCCACTTCCAAAGCATCAGAAGATATATCAACAGCAATAACTTCATTTTTTGGAATTTGTTTTTTAATAGTAATTGCAATACAACCACTGCCACAGCCTAAATCAACTATTGTTATTGGGTTTGTAAAATATTTTTTTAGATAAACAATTGTTTTGCTAACTAACTCTTCAGTTTCAAATCTAGGAATTAAAACATTTTTATTAACAATTATCTTATTTCCATAAAAATCTACTTCACCAACAATATATTGCACCGGTTCTCCTTGCTTTAATCTTTTAACTGCATCATCTAAATTATCTTTTTGATAATACTTTTTTAAATATTCAATATCAGTCATTATTCGCCTAATAATCGTTGGTTTTGATCTTCTGTTATTAAAGCTTCGATGATTTCATCTAAATCACCTTCCATAATTCGATCAAGTTGTTTTATGGTTAATGAGATGCGATGATCAGTTACTCTATTTTGGGGATAATTATAAGTACGAATTTTTTCAGAACGATCGCCAGTGCCTATTTTACTTCGTCTTGAGTCACTTACTTCTTCTTCGTGTTTGCGCATTGTTTCTTCGTATATTTTCGCACGTAGTAGTTGTAATGCCTTTTCTTTATTTTGGGTCTGACTGCGCTCATTTTGGCAAGTTACAACAGTTCCTGTTGGTAAGTGAGTAATTCTAACAGCACTATCCGTTGTATTAACTGATTGACCACCTGCACCACCACTCCTGTAAACATCAATTTTTAAATCTGATGGTTTTATTTCAATATCTACTTCATCTGCTTCTGGCATAACTAAAACAGTTGCCGTTGACGTATGGACACGTCCTTGAGTTTCTGTTGTTGGAACTCTTTGAACACGGTGTGCTCCATTTTCATATTTAAGTTTTGAATAAACATTAAGTCCTTTAACCATAAATTCAATTTGCGAGAAACCACCAGATGTTCCATACTCTTCATTAATAACTTCAACTTTCCAGCCTTGGTTTTCTGAATATTTTAAATACATGCGGTATAAATCACCAGCAAATATATTAGCTTCATCACCACCAGCTGCTCCTCTTATTTCAATGATTACGTTTTTACCATCATCTGGATCTTTGGGTAATAAAATAATTTCAATTTCAGCTTCTAGCTTTTCCAACTTTGTTTCTAATTCGACTAATTCTTCTTTAGCAATCTCTCCCATTTCACTATCTCCAAGCATGCTTTTAGCATCATCAATTGCAATAGTCAATTGTTTGTACTTATTATAAGCTTCATAAGCTTCGGAAAGATTTGCTTGTTCTTTAGATAATTCCGTCATTTTTTTAATATTTGAGATATTATCTGGGTTTATTAATTCTTCATTCAACTCATTATATCTCTTTTCAATAACTTTTAAACGTTCTAACACATTATTCATCTCCTGTTTGCTATTAAAAATTATACTATAAATGACATAATTATGCAATTAAGTATTATGTATTTATATCGAAACATAAAGTCAATAGGAATCCTATTGACTTTAATTTTATTCTTCTAATTCTTCTTCGGGCATAATAGTTAACCCTTCAAGTCCAATTTCTTCTTCATCTTCATCGATTTCATCATCGTCAAGATTTTCTTCAAACTCTGGATCTATTTCATCAATATCTTCATTCTCTTCTTCATCTTCTTCTTCATCGATGTCAAAAACTTCTTCATCACTTTCATCATCGTCAAGTGAGATTGCAATTGAATGATGGTCACGAATATCCCATTCTTTATTATCCAATAGGACAAATCGTTTATCAATAGTTAATGATGTATAATAATCACCAATCTCTTCTGCATAATAATCATCACTAAGATTAAGTAATTCACAAATTTTCTTAAAGATAGTTGGTGTATTCATTGATTGTTTGTTTTCTTTCAGCAACATATACGTTAAGTCAGTATAAGAAAGAAGCTCTAATTCTTCAAATGTCAAATCTTTCAATTTCATAAAAATTCCTCTCCTACATTTTCTTTGGCGCTTCAATACCTAGTAAGCGCATGCCTTCCTCTAAAAGGATAGCAACTATTTCACAAACTGTCAATCTAAAATTAGTCATTTTTTCATCTTCATCAATTATTTTTTCGTTCGCATAAAACTTATTGAAAAGCGCCGATAAATCAATTATATATTTTGAAATTTCTGATGGATCATACTTTTCTTTAGCACGAATAACAATCTCTGGAAAACTATATAATTTAAAAATTAAATTCCATGCATATTCGTTAATTTCCACATCATCATAATCAATATTCTTGTTTTGTTTATGTTTTAATAAAGAATTTATTCTTGCATAAGTATATTGAATATACGGACCAGTTTCACCTTCAAATTTCAATATATCTTCTAGATTAAATTCAATGTCACTCGTACGATAATTTTTAAGGTCATTAAAGATAACTGCTCCAACCCCTATTTGTCGTCCTACTTCTTCTGAATTTTCTAGTCCTGGACTTCTTTCTTCAATATATTTATTTGCTAACTCAATCGCTTCCACTAAGACATCATGTAATTTTACACTTTTCCCTTGACGAGTAGACATCTTTTTACCATCTTGTAAAATCATTCCAAAACTAATATGTTTAATATCTTCACTCCAAGGATATCCCATTTTTGATAACACTTTTTTTAATTGAGTGAAGTGTAATGTTTGTTCATTACCAACAACATATAAAGCTTCATCAAAATTATAATTATTTTTACGATAAAAGGCGGCTGCTAAATCACGAGTAATATAAAGAGATGCCCCATCGCTTCTTTTAATCAGTGCGGGTGGCATATCTTCACCTAGTCTAACAACATAAGCCCCATCACTAAACTCTAATAATTTTTTAGATTCTAATTCTTTAATAACGGCATCCATTTTGTCATTATAAAAAGCTTCACCATTATATGAATCAAATTCATTTATTCCGAGCAAATCATAGGTTTTGTTAAACTCTTTTAGTGACTCATCTTTAAACCATTCCCATATTTTTAATGATTCTAAATCGCCATCTTCTAATTTTTTAAAACACTTTCTTCCTTCTTCTTCTAGCGAAGGATTAGTCTCTGCTTCTTTATGAAACCTTACATATAAATTTTTTAGTTCATCAATTGGATTTTGACGGACCAAATCCTCATTACCCCAAGTATTATAGGCATATATAAGTTTTCCAAATTGTGTTCCCCAATCACCTAAATGATTAATAGAAATAACTTGATAACCATTTTTTATAGAAATATTTTTAATAGCATTACCAATAACGGTACTTCTTAAATGTCCAACTCCAAAAGGTTTAGCAATATTAGGTGATGAATAATCCATAACGATTACTTTATTATCACCAATATTGTTAGAACCATAGGTATCTTTTTCTTCTAACACTTTATTAATAATATATTTAGAAATCATTTGCTTGTTAAGAAAAATATTTAAATATCCATTAATAACATCAATTTTTTCATATATTTCATTATCTAGACCTTCTTTAATCATGTTGGCAATGTCGTTTGGGCTTTTTCTTAAAACTTTTGACATTGCAAAACAAGGAACTGCAAAGTCCGCCATTTTTCGATCTTTTGGATTTTCAACCAAAATTTCTTCCATTGTTAAATGATCTTTCAAAATATCATAAATATCTTCTTTAATAATTTGTTTTAAATTCATTAAATCACCTCATACTCAAATTCAAATAAAACAGATTCTATTTCTTCATCATTTTGATACAAACTATAATCAATCAAAAACCGGTTATCATCAACTATTAATTTATTAGTAACAACACTTAAGTAAATTATCATATTCTGTTCTCTAACATTATATACACACTTTGTTGTTTTGTTATTTATAAATTCAAAATCGATACTATAACTATCATTATTTCGTTTCATTTCAATTGAATTTTGTTTTAGAAAAATAGTAACTGTGACTAAATCATCATTGTAAACAATTTTATTACCCATAATGATACCCATAAATTCTTTTTTTATAACTTCATTATTTGTTTTTAAAATTGAATTTATTTTGATTTTTGCCATAAAATACCTCATTTTCCTTAACTGACTGTAATTATAGCATAGTTTATATGAAAATGCACTCATAAATTTTGTTTTTTTTCCAATACTAATGTTAGTTGAGGTGAATATTTATGAAAATTAAAAAACTAGCAAAAATTGCCATTTTCGGTATATTTTTTATGTCAATAGCTTATGTTGGAGTATATCTATACGCTAGAATAAGTCCAAAATTAGTTATTGAAAGTGCAAACAAATTATTTTTTTATGACAATGAAGAAAAACTATTCACTGGTTCCAACACCAAAGATTGGGTTGGCTTAGATGAAATTTCACCTCACTTAATAAATGCCACCATATCAATTGAAGATAAACATTTTTATAGCCATCATGGATTTGACTATTTAAGAATAATCAAATCTTTATATATTAATTTTATTAATAGAGAACATGTTCAAGGCGCCTCCACCATTACTCAGCAATATGCCAAAAACTTATTTTTGGATTTTGGTAAGACTTGGAAACGAAAAGCTGAAGAAGCTTGGCTAACTCTCCGCTTAGAAACCCATTATACAAAAGATGAAATATTAGAGGGATATTTAAACACTATTAATTATGGTGGGATTTTTGGAATTGAAAACGCTGCCAATTATTATTTTAATAAAAATGCCAAAGATCTTGATTTAGCCGAAGCTTCAATATTAGCCGGCATCCCCAAATCCCCTTCTTATTACTCGCCAATTGCTAATGAGGAAAATGCTAAGGCCAGACAATCACTTATTTTAGCTTCCATGGTTAAAAATAAATATATCGATGAAGAACAAATGGAAGATGCGAAAAAAAAAGAATTAGTTTATTTGGGCTTTGAAGATGAAAAGAAATTAACAACTCTTATGTATTATCAAGATGCCGTTATTCAAGAACTTCAAAGTATCAAAACAATCCCTCAATCCTTTATCGAAACTGGTGGTTTAAAAATTTATACAAACTTAGATAGTAAAGCCCAAACAATTATGGATGATAGTATTAAAAAGAATATGGGTGAAGTTCCAAACTTACAAATTGCTAGTGTAGCAATGGATCCTAATACTGGTAAAGTACTTGCCTTAGCTGGTGGAGTCGATTATTCTAAGAGCCAATTTAATCGTGCTATTAATGCTAAAAGACAAGTTGGTTCAACGATGAAACCGTTATTATATTATGCGGCTTTAGAAAACGGTTTTACATCATCAACTTCTTTTATAAGCGAGAAAACAACTTTTACTTTTGCTGAAGATAAAACTTATAGTCCCAAAAACTTTGCCGATACTTATGGTAATAGACCAATCAGTATGGCTGCTGCATTAACATATTCTGATAATATCTACGCTGTTAAAACTCATCTTTTTTTAGGCGAAGAAACACTAGTCGATATTGCTGCCAGAGTCGGAATTGAAAGTGAACTAGAACCAATCCCTTCTCTCGCTCTTGGTTCTGAGGAAATAAATATAATGGAAATGATGCAAGCTTATGGAACCTTTGCTAACGAAGGATATAAAATAAAGCCATACTTTATTGAAAAAATTGAAGATAATAATGGTAATATTATTTATAAACATAAAGAAGTAAAAGAAAATGTTTTAAATAAAAGTATTGTTTTTATTTTAAATGAATTACTAAGTAATTGTTATGCTAAAGAATTTATTGATTATAATTATCCAACTTGTTTTAGTATTGGTCCTAGAATCTCTAAAAAGTATGCTATCAAAACCGGGTCAACAGATACTGATCACATAATTATGGGGTTCAATAAGGACTTAGTTGTCGGAGTATGGACCGGATATGATGATAACCGGGTTAGTGAAGGCTCTAACAACGTTTACAGTAAGCATGTGTGGGTTGATGTGATGGAAAAATATTTAGAAGGACGAAGTGATAGTTGGTATTCAATTCCTAAAAATGTGGTCGGTGTTTTAACTGATCCAATTAGTGGTGAACTAGCAAATGATAATACTAAAAGAAAAAAAATTCTTTATTATATTAAAGGAACCGAACCTTATGATGATAGTCCGGATTTAGATTCATTAGTACCAACGGTAAAAGAACAATAAAAAAAGGAATTAATCCTTTTTTATTTTTGTTTTTATTTCAATTATTAAACTATCTTCATTATCAGCCGTAATAGGAATATTATTTAATATTGCAAATGATTTTTTATGACCTATTCCACAAAAATTATGACAACCAACATCAATATTAATATCATTATCTATTGCTTTTAATCTAGGAATAAGTGATTTAATATTTGTTCCTTTACACTTATCACATATTTTGATTTTATTTATCAATTAATATGGTTCCCTTATCACCTTGATTTATTAAAAAAGCATTTCCATCATCAGTATCAAGATGTAATTCATATTGGTAATTTGCGGAAACTTTAAGATTGACATTATGCATAATTCCACCTTTTGGTCCATCGATTAAAACACTTACATTAGTTATTCCTTCTAACCCCAATTTCTTTACATCATTAGGGGTGATATGAATATGACGATTAGCAATTATACATCCCTCATCTAAGTGAACCTCTCCTTTTGGTCCAATAAGCGTAATTGGACTTGTTCCCTTAATATCTCCCGATTCTCTTACTGGCGGTTTAACTCCAAGTGCATAAGAATCTGTTTTAGATATTTCTACTTGGGAATATTTTCTAATTGGTCCAATAATACGAAACTTATCTAATACTCCCTTTTCCCCTTTAACAGTAATGGTTTCCGCACTTGCAAATTCACCTGGTTGCGAAAGTTCTTTTAAAACAACTAAATTATAATTTTTTCCAAACAATATTTCTAAATGCTCTTTTGTTAAATGAGCATGTCTTGCTGATATTCCAATTGGTACTTTCATATCATTACCTCCAAAAAAATTATAGCATAATTCAGGCCGGCTTTCAATTAAACTATATATTAGTTATGTCAAGTTAATCATAAAAAAAAGATATTGTAATATATTTTTATAGAAAGGATGAGTTAAATGAATAATAGTTATTTTGGAAATAATAATTTCCCGGGACAACCAATTTTTACCGGTAATGAACCAACCCCTACTCCTAATCAAGTGGGAATTAATAATCAGCAACAACCAATTCCCTTTGAACAATCATATATTGAAAACATCTTAAGGGTTAACAAGGGCAAGAAGGTGGATGTTTATATGAGCTTTGGTGATTCTACGGAATGGAGAAATCGAATTTTCACGGGAATCGTTGAAGAATCTGGAAGAGATCATATTATTTTAAGTGATCCATCTACTGGAAAATGGCAATTACTATTAATGATCTATGTGAATTATATCGAATTTTATGAGAAAATAAATTATAACATTTGATATACTATTTAAAGTTTGATATAATGTTTTTAGGTGGTAATAATGGATATACTAATGTTTATACTAATTATAATAATTGTTGCTTGCTTTACTCTAATTTGGTATATTGGAACTTATAATAATTATCAAGATTACATTATTAGAATTAATGAAGCAGAAACAAATATTGATTCAATTTTAAGAAAAAGATTTGATCTTTTAAATAAATCTATTGGAGTAATCAAAGCCAATAGTGATGTTGAAGGCGATATTCTTGAAATTATTGTTAAATTGAGATCAAGGAAATTAACTAACTTTGAATTAGATAGGCAAATATATGAAGCTATTAATGAGTTTAATCATTATCGTGAAAATCATAATGAACTTCGTAAAAGTGATAGTTTTATTAAAATTGAAATTGCTCTGAATGAAACTGAAGCCGAAATTATTGCTTCACGAAAATATTATAATGATATTATAACAGATTATAATAAAATGATATCAAGGTTTCCTTCAAACATTGTTGGTAAACTATGTCGTTATGAATATAAACCATATTTTGATGGTAAAGATATGACTGACGAAATAAAAAATGACTTTAAATTATAAAAAAGGAACAATTAATTGTTCCTTATTTTTTTGATCTAATTATAAAGTAAGCAACGGCTATTCCCCCAACTGACAATAAGCCAATTTGTTTATAATTAATCTTACTCTCAGCTTCTTTTTCTTCGGGTTCCTTCGGCTCGATTCTAATTACATACTCACCATCTTTAGAATACAAATAATTTTCTCTAGCATATCTAGCAATGTAATCAGGATCTTGTAATTTTTGTATTTCAGTTTTTAAATTACTCTCTTCACTTTTTAAATCGGACAACTCTTGGGCTAAACGTTTTTCTTCATTTTCAAGTTTATTAATGTTTATAATATATTGAACACTATTAACAAAAAAGTAAAGAATCATGAAAATTGATGCAATTCCAAAAGTCATTATTCTTCTTTTAGATGCTTTACTTATTCTTCGAACAGCCATTAGTTATCACCTCGTATTAGAATTATATCATTTTTTAAAATACTTAGCAACTAACTTTTTAAGTCTTGATTCGCTCATTATTCCCAATATAAAAACGATTAATAAATATGGATGAATAATTCCATTATTTATTTTTTTTAATAGTAAGAAATAAATAAGAACATTGTTTATAACAAAAAAGATAGTAATTAACCATTTAACATATACTCTATTATTATATATTAATCGATAATTAGCGGTTAATAAAAAAGAAAAAAAGATTCCATATAAAAAGCTATAACCAAGAGTTAATATTTGAATTCTTAATTCCATTATTTAAATAATTTCCCAAAAACGGTTTCTTCTTTATCCTTTTTATTTAAACTTTCCATATATGTAAGACTATTAACTTTTCCTTTTATCGAAACATTTCCTTGATAAGTATCAAGTTTTATTATTTCAAGGCCTTCACCTTTAATCGTTACATATCCCATTGTTGTTTCCATTAAAAATTCTTCATCATCAAAACTATCAATCTTTTTAACACCAGTCATAATTATATTTTTTCTTTCATTTAACGTTATTGTATGATTAAATGATGGCGTTGATATAACCTTGTCCATAATCTTTTCCTCCTGTTGTTAAATTATATGATTAAAAAGATTAAATATGTTAAAAAAAAGAAACATTAATGTTTCTTTTAGTTTACTCCTCTTCGTTATAAGCTTTAATAATAGCTTCTTCAAACATTTTTCTTGTTTCTTGATTGGTTGGGTGTGCAATATCACGATATTCATTTGTTGGGGTTTTACGACTAGGCATCGCAATAAAGAGACCATTATCACCTTCAATAATTCTTATGTCGTGAATAGCAAAGCAATCATCTAATAAAACGGTTGCAATACCTTTCATTCTTGAATCTTCTTTAACTATTTTACGAACTTTTACAGATGTTATTGTCAAGTAAATCTCTCCCTTCAGTATATACTACAAGTTAATTATATAATAAGTTAACACGAATTGCAATCTTTATGATCTTTTTTTGTCATTTTTTGTCAATTTACTTTATGCTAACGATTATTGTTTTTGTAATAATATCAGAATAAGAAAACGATTTTATCTCATCACCCAACTCAACTGTAAAAACAAAATTATATAAATCTTTAATAATAACATCATATTCCTCAAACTTGTTTCGCCCTAAATTGTAGTTAATTGTTACTTTATCACCAATATGTTCATTTAATTTCTTTTTAACATCAGGAATCGTTACATGCATTTCATTACCTAGGATAACCGACATACATTGTTCCTTTTGTTTTAATTCCACCAATTCCCCTGATTCCATATTTAGTGTTTTCTAAAATACCTTTTAAATCAATATCCTTAGTAACATCAGATAAACTAATTTTAGAAGCAATAACCGCGGGATCTAGGGCGTGAATGTTAATTCTTTTAGGACTTGATGCAAAATTCGCTCCAGCTTTAATTAATTCTTCATAGTTAGACTGACAAGCACCAGCTATAATAATTAATTTTTCATGACTTTTTTCATATCGACGAGCTTCCTTAACTGAATTTATAAAATTCAAACTATTTTTATAATTGGAGATTCCCTCCCCGTCTTTATTAGGGTAATAAGCATCATGACCAGTTATAACAACAATCGTTGGATTATGTTCTTCAAGTAGTTGTCTTATTCTAATAGGTAGTTCATCTTCCTTAATTAGCATACCAATCGCCCAAATCTTATTCTTTTTATAATAATTCAAACATCTATTTAAATAATCATAATCACCATCAATATGGAGAATCTTTCCTGGTAAATAAAAGTAATCATCACGATTATCTAATTCTTTAAGATCAATTCGGTTTAAATATTCCAATTCTTCAACATCATCATCTTCTTCACACAATTGTAAATCATCGACGGTACTATCTGCATATAACCTAACAGATGTCCCTTTCAAATAGTAAATATCATCAATAATATCTGTAATAACAAAGACAACGTCATGATCATGAGATATTCTTGTTACTAAATCACCTATATTATATTTCATATAATCACCCTAATAATTATATGCTGTAGAGATGTTTTTTAGAATTAAAAAAAGCCTTTTAGGCTTTATCTTGTTTTAGCAATGGTTTGATTTAAGTTTAAATTATTAACCATTTCATTGTAAGTATTGTATACATTATTAATATCTTTATATTTATCAGCTTCCTGTTCAAAGACAAGATTATTTCCATATAAATTATTCTTAAAGTTTTCAACATCTTCTATATTCTTATCATTTTTATTAGCAAACATGTTAATTAGTTTTATTTGAATATCACCTAACATACTTTTGCCACGCTCATGATTACGAGCACTCATATTATAATTCATAATATCAATTAATGACTTTAAATCATTAACTGTATTACCTGTTTTTGATAAATTATCAACAAGTAATGTTGTATCATTATTAACAAATAATTGTTCAATACTCTCTTTTCCAACAATTTGACTTAGCAGATTAACCGTAATCATTTCATCTTCATATAAATTAATTGAACTGTCATTACCGACAAGATTAGAAGCACAAATAGAAGCATAACCTTCATAAATTGGATTAAAGTTTTCCTTTTTTTGTTTTGTTATATCATCTTTATATGTTTGCATCAGCATTAATTCTCGCATTAGTAAGAATCGGTAATCATAATCTTTAGTTGCCTCACTGCTATTAATATAGAGTGCCTTATCTGGATCAACATATTTTAATGGTTCCTTCATAATATATTTATTACTTTCTTCGACTTTTAAATCAGCAACATTTTTGTTAATTGCTTCAAAATCGATATTTTCAATATTAGTCGCGTAAACAGTTAGCAAGTGTTTAATGTTTTCTTTGATTTCTAAACTTAAATTTTGATTAGCATCAATAGTTTTTAAGACATCATCTAATTTAACCATTTTATCACCAATTAAATTATAGCATAATTTTTTTGTTTTTGCACCTTTTTTATACTTTGCTTTCACTAAAAGTGGTTTTAACTAAAATATTTTCTTTATTATTAAGAATATCTTCAATTATTTTATCTTCAACCTTAGTTTTAATAATTTGATCAATCTTTCTAGCACCAAACTCGTTATAGTTGGATAACTCTAAGATTTCTTCTTTCACTTTCTTATTTATTTTAACTTTAATATCTCGTTTCAAATATTTTTCTCTTAATAAAACCAATTTTTTATCAATGAGTTTATTTATTACTTCTTCAGTTAATTTATTAAAAACAACAATATTATCAAGCCTATTTATAAATGATGTTGAAAAATGTTCTTTCAAAGATGATAGTGTTGTTTCAAGGGATGATTTATTAAAGCCAATATTAATATCATTAAAACCAACATTAGTCGTAATAACAATTACAACATTATCAAATCTTATCGTTTTACCAGTTGCATCCTTAATCTGTCCTTCGTCCAAAATTTGATAAAACAAATTAATAACCGTTTCGTTAGCTTTTTCTATCTCATCAACAATCAAAACTGAATATGGCTTATTTCTTATCTCTTCTAATATATTTTGATTATCAGAGTAACCAACATATCCAGGCGGCGCCCCAAGTAATCGACTAACACTATGACTTTCTCTAAATTCACTCATATCTAATTTAATTACATTACTCTCACCAACTAGATTTTTTCCAAATATTTTGGCAAGCTCTGTTTTGCCAACTCCAGATGGACCTGAAAACATAATCGAATAGCATTTATTTTCTTCTTTTAAACCAAGTTTTATTCGTTTAGCAATATTAGTTACCTCTGTTACCGCTTCATCTTGGCCAATTATTGAATCTTCAATATTTTTTTGAATAGTCTTTATAATTTGTGTTGGTTGATTTAATAATTCATGAACCATAATTCCGGTTTTGATACTTACTACTTCAGCCACTTCTGCTTCCGTTACTTCCTTAATATTGTTTTTATATAAATTAATTTCTAAGTTATTTATTTTATTCATGTAGATATTTTCTTGTTCTTTATATCTAGATGCTAGTGAGAAATTGTTATTCACGATAGCATCATTTTTCTTATCCTTGATTTTTTGAATTTCTCCTATTAATTTTTTATACTCTTTTACTTCCGTTGTCTCCTTTAAATTAACTTTGGCACATACTTCATCTAATATATCAATCGCTTTATCAGGTTGATTACGATCATAAATGTATTTATTAGATAATTTTATAATTATATCAACAATTGATTCACTAATTGATACAAAGTGGTATTTTTCATATACAGTTTTTAATTTCATTAGTATTTCTTTCAATACTTCATCAGTTGGTGCATCAACATTTATTTTTTGAAATCTTCTTTCCAAAGCTTTGTCCGTTTCAATAAATTTTTTGTATTCAGAAGTTGTGGTAGCCCCAATACAACGAATCTTCCCTCTTGATAAAGCTGGTTTAAAAATATTAGAAGCATCAATTGCTCCTTCTGCTCCTCCAGCACCAACAATTGTATGGATTTCATCAATAAATAAAATGATATCATTATTATTTTCTAATTCTTGTAATATTTTTTGAATTCTTTCCTCAAATTCACCACGATATTTAGTCCCTGCCACCAGAGAAGCCATATCCAAACTAATAATTCGTTTATTTTTAAGTTTATACGGAACATTACCACTGGTAATCATATTAGCTAACCCCTCGACAATTGCTGTTTTACCAACACCTGCACTACCAATTAATAAAGGATTATTTTTTGTTCTTCTACATAGGATTTCAATAACTCGATTAATTTCATCATCACGACCAATTACAGGATCAAGCTCATTATTAACAGCCTTTTTAGTTAAATCAATTCCCATTTCTTCTAGGGTTAATCTTTTGCCCTTTTTACTGCTACTAGTCTTATTAAATTTAATCGTAAACTCATTATATAATTCATCAATATTAATATTTAATCCAAGCATAATTCTAAGGGCGACTCCCTCTCCTTCTTCTAAAAGACTTGAAAAAAGATGTTCGACAGTTACCTCACCATTATTATTTTCTTTACTATCTATAATAGCATTTTCCATAACTCGTTTAAGTAATGGCGTATATAAAAACCAATTGCTAGGTTTGCTACCAATTCCAATTATTTTAATTAATTCATCCCTTAATATTTGATAATCTAAATTATAATCCTTTAATCTTTTGGTTACACTATTTTCATGTTTTAATATAGATAATAATAAATGCTCACTGCCAACATAAGGATGCCTTAAGTTATGCATTTCTTCTTTAGCATCAACTATTACTTTTCTTGCTTCTTCTGTAAAATTAACAAACATAATTACACGCTCCTCATTTATAGTTTATGAGTAACTAGTAATTTAATTAACTTTTTCACCCAACAAAAACAGTCAATTTTATTTTGACTTAAT
>JAQWBL010000041.1 GCA_028706395.1 Bacilli bacterium
AAATCCTTCAAAATTTAATGATGAAAATCCCGGAGTATCAGCAATTAGACATTTATTAATTTCAAAAAGTTCCACATGTCTTGTCGTATGAATTCCTCGTCCTAAACTTTTAGAGATTTCCTGAGTTTTTAAATTTAATGTTTTATCTAAGAAATTTAATAAAGTGGATTTCCCAGCACCACTTTGACCAGTTAAAACTGATATTTTGTTTTTAAGTAGTCTTTTTATTTTTAATTTATCAGTATTTTTTAATACTAAATAACCAATTGATTTATAATAATTTATAATTGGTTTTATTTCTTTTTTTTCTTTACTATTTAATAAATCTAATTTAGTAAGAATTATAATTGGTTTTATTTTATTGAGTTCAATTATTGCTAATTGTTTATCGAGTAAATTCAAAGATAAATTCGGTTTTTTAACACTACTAATAATTAAGGCATAATCAACATTAGCTATTTGAGGTCTTGCCAATTCATTTTTACGTTCCTCAATATCTAAGATATAATTATTGTCTATATCTACAACTACATTATCTCCAACTAAAGGAGAAATTTCTTCTTTTCGAAATTTCCCACGAGCACGACAATCATATTTTTTAGAATTTATATCTACTGTATATAAATTACTGATAATCCTTACTATTTTGCCTTTCATATTATTCTAGTAAACCTTCAACATTAGGATCAATATCTTCTTCGGCAACAATTGCTACTATTATTTTTAATGATGCTCCATTAACAATTTTTGATCCAGGAGTTCTACTTTGACTAATTATTTCTCCAGCATGATAAGATGTAGTTTCTTGTTTTTCAATTGTTAAATTAATATTATATTCCGATGCAAAATCTTCAATTTCTATAATACTCCATGAATCTTTAACAAAATCAGGATAAGTTGAAACAATGTCTGGAATAAATAAGGTTACTGTTTCTCCTTCTCCGACTGCTGTTTCTGCTTTAGGAGATTGTTTTATAATTTGTCCATCTTTATAATCAGCAGGATTATCAACTTCTAATTTTTCAATAACTACTTTGATATTTAAAACTTCTAAATCAGCTTTAACTGTTATGTAATTTTTGCCAACATAATCTTCTAGTTCTAATTGGATATTTCCTATTGATTGATATAGTATTATTTCAGTTCCTTTTTTAACCGTACGTCCTGCTTCAGGATCAGTCTTAGCTATTTTTCCTTCATCGATATCGGTACTAGCAATCTTTATAATATCAGTGGCTACTTCAAAACCTTTTTTCTTTAAAGATTTCTCTGCCTCAACCACGCTCATTCCAGAAACATCTGGTACTTCAATATCTGGTTTACTTGTAATTTTAGGTAATAATAAAACTAAAGAAGTAGTTATAATTACTAATCCAGCAAATACAGAACCTAAAATAATTAATAATTTATTTTGTTTTTTCAAATCGCCTTTATTTATTTGAATAGCTATTTGTTCTTCTCCCGTTTCTTCATCTTTAGTAGTTTTAACATTCCTAAGGTCTAACTCGCCTTCGTCATGTTCATAAATATACTTTGGTTCATCTATTCTAGAATCATCCATTGCTGTTTTTAAATCTTCATACATTTCACGGGCATCGTTATAACGATTATCGGGATTTTTAGCAGTTGCTTTAAGAATAATGTTTTCCATACTTTGTGGAATGTTTGGCAATTCATTTTTAATACTTGGTAATGGTTCTTTTAAATGTTTTAAAGCAATTTCAACAGCATTATCTCCACGATATGGTAATTTTGCAGTTAAAAGTTCATACATTAAAATTCCCATTGAATAAATATCACTCTTTATGGTTGATCCTTTACCATTAGCTTGTTCTGGTGGTAAATAATGAACTGATCCCATTACTGAATTAGTTTGTGTAAGCTGAGTTGAATTCAAAGCCATGGCAATTCCAAAATCAGTTATTTTTACTAAACCATTTTCTAAGATCATTATATTTTGTGGTTTGATATCACGATGAATAATGTATGAATCATGCGCATGAGCCATACCTTCACTAATTTGTAACATAATATCAATAACTTCAGAAATAGTTAATTGACCTCTTTTTTTAATTAATTGTTTTAAATGTTTTCCTTCAATATATTCCATGACAATATAATATTGTCCATTGTCTTCTCCAACATCATAAACTTCAACTATATTAGGATGTGAAAGGCTTGATGCCGATAAAGCTTCTCTTTGAAAACGACGTAAAAATTTTTCATCATTAGATAAATCTCCACGTAAAACTTTTACTGCCACATTTCTATCTAGAATTGTATCATATGCTAGATAAACATTGGCCATACCACCTTCACCAATAGTTTTAATAATCTGATAACGATCGCTAATTTTCTGCCCTTTCATTATCATTCTTTTTCACACCCTTCATTTCTAACTAAATAAGCTATGGAAATATTATCTGTGCCACCCCTTGCATTACTCTTACGAACTAATTTACTGATCTTTTCCTCAACTTCTAAATTATCATCAATTAATATTTTTTCTATTTGATCTTTAGTTAACATATTAGTAAGTCCATCACTACACAATAAGATGGCATCTGCTCCCATATTGACATCAAATTTATCAAGTTCAATATTTTCCGCTGCTCCAATTGCTTTCATTAAAACATTTTTTTTCGGATGAAATGAAGCTTCTTCTTCAGTTAAATCCCCAGCATCTACTAATAGATTAACTAATGTATGATCTTTTGTTACTTTATGTAATTTATCTCCTTTTAAAACAAAACCAGAAGAATCGCCGATATTCCCAAAAATTAAAAATTCATTAGTTAACAAAGCCAAAACAATTGTTGTTCCCATTCCTGTTGAATCAAAGTGTCCCTCAGCATATTGAATAACATTTTTGTTAATTTCATCAATATTTTCATTTAACCAATTAACTGCATCTAATTTAGTTCCAATTGAACTTAAATCAGTAAACCTTTTCCCTAAATGACTAACTGCCATTGATGAAGCGACTTCTCCTGCACGATGACCGCCCATTCCATCAGCAACTATCATTAGATATTCATTAGAAGCGTTTTTGACAATCGTAACACTATCTTCGTTGTGATCTCTAACTTTTCCGGTATCTGTTAAATAAAACGCTTTCATTTTTCCACCTCACTAGCTCTTAGTTGACCACAAGCTGCTGTAATTTTCGTTCCAAACTCTCTTCTAGTCGTTACATTAATTTTATTCTTGATAAGTATATCATAAAACTTGTCTGTTTGCATCTTTTTACTTTTTTTGTAATTTTTATTACTTGTCACATTATAAGGGATTAAATTAACATAAACATTCTTGCCTTTAATTAAATTAATCAATTCAAAAGCACACTCCTCAGTGTCATTTATGTCTTCTAATAATAAATATTCAATAGTTACTCTTCTATTAGTCTTTTTGATATATTCATCAATTGCTTGCATAATATCTTTTAATTTATAAACACTAGCAATTGGCATTAATTTTAATCTTAAATCATCATTTGGAGCATGAAGAGATAAAGCTAAATTAACTTGAAATGGTTCTAAAGCAAATTTATTAATTCCTGGAACTAAACCACAAGTTGATATTGTTATGTGTCTTGCTCCAATTGCAAGTCCAAATGGATGATTAATTATTCTAATAAATTTCATGACATTATCATAATTATCAAACGGTTCTCCAATTCCCATAATAACAACACTACTTATTCTTTCGTTTATATCTTGTTCAACTAAAAGAATTTGCTCAATCATTTCTCCAGGTAATAAATCTCGAACTTTTTTTAACCTTCCGGATTCACAAAAACTACACCCCATATTACAACCAATTTGACTAGAAACACAAAGAGAATTTCCATAATTATGTTTCATTAAAACAGCTTCGATTAAATGATTATCACTAAGTTCAAATAAATATTTGTTTACATCAATATCTTCTTCTTTTTTCTTTAATTTTAAATTTCCAATAAAAAAATCATTCTTTATTACAGAAATTAAATTTTTACTTAAATTTGACATTAAATGAAAATCATTAACTTGTTTTTGATAAAGCCATTCAAAAATTTGCTTAGCATGAAAAGCTTTAACATCTTGATTTAATAAATATTTTTCTAATTCTTCGATTGTTTTATTATAAATATTTTCCATTTAAACACCTCTTTAATTATAACAAAAAATAAATATTTAAGAAATATTTATTTTACGAAAATAGTATTTTAATTCTAGAGAAATCAAACATATGTCACACTTTAATTACAATAAAAACCTTTTATAACTAATTTGCATATTCTAACACCATTTGATTTGGTGTTTTAAAATTTAATACTTTTCTTGATATATTATTATATCTTGTGTTATATCTTGCTAGTTTCTTTTTCATTTCTTCTAATGACTTAAATTCTTGTCTATTATAAAATCTTTCATTATCTAATTTATGACTTCTTTCTACCTTACCATTTTGCCATGGTGAATATGGTCTTGTTCTTTTATGTTTTAAATCCATTTGTTTTAACGTATCCTCAAATAATGTTGTCTTTATTCCATTCTCTGCTATATTCACAAATTCTGGTCCATTATCTGTTTGGATGATATTTAACTTGAATCCAAATCTCTTTTCTAACTTTTTAACAAATTTACTGGTACTGTATGTACTTTTATCATCTACTATTTCCAATATTCTTTTTCTACTATATTCATCTATTGCTGTTATTTGATAATATCTTTTCTCATAATGTGGAAATAGTAAGCATTCCATCGGAACATATTTAATATCTATTTGTACTTTATCTCCTGGATATTTACCATCTTCTGATACATATTTTACATAACTCGTTTTTAATTTTCTTTTGAATTCTACTATACCAAGTTTTCTTATTTGTTTACTCATTGATCCGTAGCTTCTTTTATATCCTCGTTTCATTGCTTGAACATATATTTCTGCATATCCTTCATGCCCATACCTTATTCGCATTTGATTTAGTATTTCTAATTCTGACTTAGTATGTTGGTTTGGATGATGATAAGGTCTTCTAGATTTCAAAATCAAACTTTTTACTGTACCGTCATACTTTTCAAGCTGACGGTACACGAATTTACGATTTGTATGATATCTTCTTGCTGCTTTGCTTACTCCATGTTTTATTGCATAATCACACATTCTCTTTCGATATTTCATCTCTTCTGTTATAATTTTCATTAGACACCTGCTTTATAATTTTGTTTCGCAACTTAATTATATCAAGTGTCTTTTTTATTTGTCTATTTTGTGTGACATATGTATTATACTCCTACAT
>JAQWBL010000011.1 GCA_028706395.1 Bacilli bacterium
AGGTTTTGAAAATATTGCTAATCTATTTGATGGTGTTGCTAAAATTGAAAAAGAACATGAAGATAGATATAGAGTATTATTAGAAAATGTTAAAGAAAAGAAAGTTTTTGAAAAAGGTGAAGAAAAAGTTTGGGTATGTCGTAACTGTGGACATATTCATGTAGGAAATAAGGCGTTAGATTTATGTCCTGTATGTAGTCATCCAAAAGCATTCTTTGAAGAAAAAGCTGAAAATTATTTATAAAAAAATTAAAACATCAAATGATGTTTTTTTTTGTTATATGATGTATAATGTGATTGGGTGATAATATGGATGATAAATTAAAAGAAGCGTTAGAGCTAGAGCGTATAAGACAAACTAATAATATCGAACTTATTGCTTCTGAAAATTATGTATCAAAAGAAGTTTTAAAATTACAAGGCAGTATTTTAACTAATAAATATGCTGAAGGATATCCGGGTAAAAGATATTATGGTGGTTGTGAATATATTGATATTTTTGAAAATAAAGCCATTGAGTATGCTAAAAAATTATTTGGATGTAACTATGCCAATGTTCAACCACATTCTGGTAGCAGTGCGAATATGGCTGTTTATAAAGCCTTATTAAATATTGGTGATAAAGTAATGGGTTTGAATTTAAGTCATGGTGGTCATTTAACCCATGGACATCCAATTAATTTTAGTGGAATTGACTATGATATTGTTTATTATAATGTTGATCCAAAAACGGAAATGATTGATTATGATGAGTTAATAAATTTGGCTAAAAAAGAAAAACCAAAATTAATAATTGCTGGTGCAAGTGCATATTCTAGAACAATTGATTTCCAAAAATTTAGAGAAGCAGCCGATAGTTGTGGAGCATATTTAATGGTTGATATGGCTCATATTGCCGGTTTAGTAGCGGCAGGTTTGCACCAAAATCCAGTACCTTATGCTGATGTTGTTACTTCAACTACTCATAAAACATTAAGAGGTCCTAGAGGTGGATTAATTTTAACTAATAATGAAGAAATAGCCAAAAAAATAGATAAAATTATCTTCCCTGGTATTCAAGGTGGACCATTAATGCATGTCATAGGTGCGAAAGCCCAATGTTTTTATGAAGCCTTACAACCTTCATTTATTGATTATCAAAAACAAGTATTAAAAAATATTTCAGTACTATCAGATACTTTAAAAGAACAAGGTTTTAAGATTATATCAGGTGGTACAGATAATCACTTAATATTAGTTGATGTTAAAAATACTTTAGGTATAACTGGCCGTGAAGCTGAAAAGGTTTTAGATAGTATTAATATAACGGTAAATAAAAATACGGTTCCCTATGATACTGAAAGTCCTTTTAAAACAAGTGGTATTAGATTAGGTAGTCCTGCAATGACTAGTCGGGGACTTAAAGAGAATGATTTTAAAGAAATTGGATTAATTATTACTAAGGCTTTAAAAAATCGTGAAAATATTGAAATATTAAACGAATTAAAAGAACAAGTATTAAAACTTACTAGTAAATTTCCAATAATGGAGGAGAATGATGGATAAAATAATAGATGGTAAAAAGATAAGTCTTGAAATAAAAGACGAGTTAAAAGAAGAAATAAAAACTTTTAAAACAAAACCAGGATTAGTTGTTATTCAAATCGGTGATGATAGTGCCAGTAGTGTATATGTTAAATCTAAACAAAAATCAGCAACAGAAGTTGGAATTAATTTTTTACATATAAAATATGAATCAGATGTTACAGAAGATGAAATAATTGCTAAAATTAAAGAATTAAATAATGATTCTAGTATAAATGGAATTATTGTTCAATTACCAATACCTAAAGGATTAAATGAAAAAAGAATTATTAATTCAATTGCACCAATAAAAGATGTTGATGGATTAACTTATGAAAACATTGGTAAACTTATTTCCAATACAACTAGCTTAATATCTTGTACACCACTTGGAGTAATGGAATTATTAAGTAGATACAATGTTGAAATAAGTAAAAAACATGTGGTTATTGTTGGTAGAAGTAATTTAGTTGGGAAACCTTTAATTAATTTATTTTTAAATGAAGATGCTACTGTTACAATATGTCATTCTAAAACCGATGATTTAAAAAAATATACCGAAACTGCTGATATTTTAGTAGTAGCTGTTGGCAAAAAAGGATTAATTACCGCTGATATGGTAAACGAAGGTACTGTTATTATTGATGTTGGAATTAATAAAATTGATAATAAATTATATGGTGATGTTGACTTTGAAGAAGTTTATAACAAAGTTTCATTAATTACACCGGTACCAGGTGGAGTTGGTCCAATGACTGTAGCAATGCTTTTAAAAAATACAATTACTAGTTATAAAATAATGAATACCAGTAAATAATAATACTGGTGAAAATTATGAAAGAAATATTATTTACAGGTGCCAGAAGTGGTATCGCTCATTCCGTTATTAAAAAATTATTGACAGAAGATTATAAAATACACGTAACAGTTCATAATGATAAACAATTAGAGCTTGTTAAAAAAACTTATCAAGATTATGAAAATATTAATTGTTTTAAATTAGATATTACTAATGAAGAAGATCTTAAAAAATTAGAAGATTTGGATATTGATATATTAGTAAATAATGCGGCTTTAGGAACTGGCGGTTCAATATCTGAAATTCCTATTGAATTAGTTAGAGAAAGTTTTGAAGTAAACGTTATTTCCAATTTTCGAGTCGTTCAAATAGTCTTAAAGAAAATGATGAAAAAAGGTGAGGGGAGAATCATTATGATGTCCTCACTGGCTAGACTATTACCTTCTGATTTTTTAGGAGTTTATAGTGCCACTAAAGCATCAATTAGTACTTTAACCTATACCTTAAGAAACGAATTAAATATTTTGAATAACAATATTAAAATTATTTTAATTGAACCAGGTGCTTATTATACCGGGTTTAATCAAGTAATGCTTGATAATAAATATAGTTGGATGTATAAAAATAGTTATTTTGATAGTTATATTGATAAAATACGTGAACGAGAAAACGATTTTTTTAATACAGTTGAGAAAATAAATTTAAATTCAATTGCTAATAAAATTAAAAAGGCTATCACTTGTGATGAACCAAAATTCCTTTATCGTGCACCATTTTGTCAAACAGTTATTTCTAAAATATTAAATTTTATTGTTTTTTAATTAAAAAGCATCAAAATACTTGCATTTAGTAAGTATTTTTGTTATTATTAATTTATCTTAATTGGCGATGTAGCTCAGCTGGCTAGAGCGTCCGGTTCATACCCGGAAGGTCGGGGGTTCGATCCCCTCCGTCGCTACCATTTAGAAAATTAAACTCTTGTATAACAAGAGTTTTTTATTTAAAAAAATTTAATTATTGTTAAAAACAACCACAAAATTTATAATAAAAGTTTAATAATTTTAAGAATATTGATAAATTATAGTAATTAATGTACAATTTAGATATGTAGGTGATTATATTGAAAAGAATTGTGATCGTTTTTATTAGTTTTTTAATAGTTATAAGCAATATCGATGCAACTCCTGGAAGAATTGTAAGCTCATCTGTGACTACATGCAATAATGTTACTTACGGATACCATAGTAAGGATAAACATTGGCATGTTGTTGTAAGAAACGACGATGGTACATATAATGCAACTGGCGATGAATTAGGCTTAGAAAGCCCATGTAAAACTAATACCGTTCAACCAAAAACTATTGAACCACAAATACCAATTAGTAATAAACAAATTGTTAGGTTATCATCTTGTGTAGATGGTGATACTGCCAAATTTATTACTAATAAAGGTATTGAATCAACACGCTTTTTGGCAATTGATACTCCTGAATATACAACTCAAAAAGAACCATTTGGGTTAGAAGCCAGTCAATTTACTTGTAACAAATTAAAAGACGCTACTAAAATTGAATTGGAATTTGATAAAGAAAGTGATTTATATGATAAATATAAAAGGTTACTTGCCTGGATATGGGTTGATGGTTATTTACTTCAAGATGAAATAATTAAAGCTGGTTTAGCAGAAGTTGCTTACCTTTATGGAGATTATAAATATACACCGTTATTACAAGATCATCAAGAAGTTGCCAAAGCTCAAGGGTTAAATATTTGGTCATCAGGTATTAATTTAACTCCAGTCACTTCTATTAAAGAAGAAGAAAAAGTTATAATACCTGAAAATAATAATAATCTGATTGTGCCCAAAACACCGATTGAAACTAATGAAAACACAAGTGAAGATGACTCTTCATTAAAATCCGAAGATAATGATACATCAAATGAATCACAATTACCTGCTTTAACAGAAACAGCAGAAAAAGAAATCACTTCAACTATAACAACGTCACTTAATCAAAATAATGATGTTTTAAAAAAAAATACCGAGGAAAGTAATACAAGTGGTGTGTTTGTCCTATTTGGATTAACCTTTATTACTTATCTTTTTTATTCAAGGTATTCAAGTAGTATGGCTTTAATTAGAATTGGAACAAACGATTTTTTTAAAAAAAGCAAAATAAGAAAAGCTATATTTTATTTTATATATACAATACTAATACTACCAGTATTTTATGATCTCACTCTTGCAGGTTGTATGACTATAACAAAAGTTTTCAAATCTATAAAAAGGAAGTAGGAATTAAATGACTGAAAAAGATTTAATAAAAGAGTTTTATTATAACGGATGTGATATTAATGAATATCAAAATAAGATAGAAGTTGTGGGCACAAACGAAAGTAAATTTATTTTTGATACAAATAAAACATCAATTGCCGCAACCCGAACTTTTAGTTGTACGAATATATTAGTTTTTAGTAAAGAGTTTGCCTATCTCGCACATATGTTTCCATCAGAAACAGTCGGAATGAATAATGATTTTAATAATCGAATAAACGAGCTTGAAGTACTTATTAAACACTTTAATCCAAGTGTAATAAATGTTTTGATTTGTCTTGGGGAATCGGTAGCCAATCCTGGTAAAGCAAATTTTCATGATTTAACTTATTTAAATGAAAAATTAAGTATCTTTAGAAAAAATTGTGAAAATATAAATATAGAAGTAAATTTGTTACCTATAATGAAAAGTAAATATTTGTTATTTGATCTAGATAAATATTTGCTCTATATAGACAATCCTAAAAAGGAGATTTTCGATGTAAATGGGTTGTTACCTTTAAGTCGAAATAAGAAAAAATAAAATGTTTTTATTTATGCAATATAATTTGCATTTTTTTTATATTTGGAATATAATATAGGCGAATTTACAAAAGGTAAATTTAGAAAGAAAGGTATGTTGAATGAAAATTAAGATTAATTCAAGGGCCGTACACACTCAAAAAAAAGTTAGAGATTTCAAATTAATGGTAGCTTCAGATTTTCATTATACTCAAAAATTTAAAACTGAAACATTTAATTCTTTAACTCAAATAGTTGCGTCTGAAAGACCAGACTGTTTGGCAATTCCCGGTGATTTAGTAGAACCTTCTACTGATGATTACCAGCAGATTTACAATTTTTTAAAAAATGTTAGTTCATTAACAAAAATTGTAGTATCACTAGGTGATAGTGATGTTATTATGAAGAAAGATGATAAGAAAGTATTATGTATCAATAAGGAATTTTTAAATGATATTGAAAAAATCAAAAATTTAAAATTGTTTAGAGATAATTATTATGATGCATATAGGATTGATGATTTTGTTTTTTATGGTTATAATCCCGATCATAATTGGTATATAAATGATAACCATGAATCAAAATTACATGAATTTGAGCTTATGGGTCATATCATCGATTTGGAAATAAACAGAGGTAATTATAATATTTTATTAACTCATGATTCAAGTCCAATAATGAGAAATAAAGAGAGTTATCATCACTATGTTATTGATGGCATTGATTTGACTATCGCCGGTAATAAATATGATGGTATCTTACCTAAAACCCGTTTTTATGAGTTTGAAGAGGCGGCACTGCTTATGTCTAAAGGTGTAACTCCAAATCATAATATTAAATTATTAAATCAATTTTCTAAACCAAATGTTGATATTGTTAAAATAAAAACTTTAGTTAAGAAAAAATAAATAAATAAATAGTAATCATATTCTTTGGAATATGATTTTTTTTATAATGTTTGTCCATCTAAAACATATATTTTATTAGGAGCTGATATAATGCCTAAAATAGAAATCAAAAATATGGAGTATTTTTTAGATAGTGTGATTATAATAATTATTTTTTTATTTATCGTTTTTCTTTGTTTTTTTATTGATAAAAAATGGAGTAAAAAGATAAAGAAGTTTTTAAACGTAAATAATATGATATAATTGTCATTATATACGGAGGAAGTTATGAAATTAATAATTGATGCAGATGCTTGTCCAGGTCTTGATATAATAACAAAAGTTGCTAAAGATTACTCAATAAAAATGTTGATTTATACTGATTTCAATCATAATATTACTAATGATTATGGTGAAGTAATAACTGTTGATCAAGGATTTCAAAGTGTTGATATGTATATTTCTAATATCACCGAAACTAATGATGTTGTTGTTACCCAAGATTATGGACTAGCACTCATTGCTTTATCAAAAGGGGCTTTTGCTATTCATCCTAAAGGAACAATATATGATAATGATAATATTGATAAAATGATCTTTGAAAGACACATTTCTGCAATGAACAGAAAACGTAATAAGCGATTTAAGGGTCCTAAAAAAAGAACCAAAGAGGATGATCTATTACTTGAAGAAAATTTGATAAAGTTATTAAAAAAGAAATAATTTTATGGTATACTTAATTAGTGTAAGAAAGAGGTAGCGTATGTACGATAAATTTTTATTAGTTATAAAAGGGGCAATCATCGGAGTTGCTAATATTATTCCTGGAGTTAGTGGTGGGACACTGGCTATTACAATGGGACTATATGAAAAATTGATTAATGCAATAAATACATTTTTTAAAAATTTTAAAGAAAACATTAAATTTTTATTTCCACTTGGAGTAGGGGCAGTATTAGGATTTTTACTTGTGAGTAAACTAATTGTTTATTCACTTGATACTTTCCCAGTTCAAACAAATATCTTTTTTTCAGGACTTATTTTAGGTGGAGTTCCAATGTTATGGAAAAAGGTAAAAGATAAGGAAAAAAACACTTCTAATATTATAATTTTCATAATTGTTTTAGCCTCTTTGGCATTATTAACTTTTGCTAAAAGTTCAAGCCATTTAGTTAGCTTGGAAAATTTAGATTTTATGGGTTATTTTTTACTATTTATAGTAGGTATAATTGCCGCTGCAACAATGGTTATTCCAGGAATTAGTGGATCATTTATATTAATGTTGATTGGTTATTATCGACCAATATTAGATCTTATTAATGAACTAACAAAATTTTATAAAATGAGTTTTGCTGAGGTTTTTAGTTCAGGTTTAATTTTAGTACCATTTGGAATTGGAGTAATCGTTGGCTTTTTATTAATTGCCAAACTAATCGAATATTTATTAAATAAATTTGAAGTTAAAACATATTATGCTATCCTTGGTTTTGTTTTAGGATCAGTGTTAATGATAATTAAACCAGTAATGGCATACGATATAACATTAGTAACTGTTATAACCAGTATTATATTTGGCTTAATAGGTATGGTCATTGCTCACTGGTTAGGAGAAAGGTGATATGATGTTAGGAGTAATTATTCTAGGTATTATTCAAGGAATTGCTGAATTTTTACCTATTTCAAGTTCTGCCCATTTAATTATTTTTAGAGATGTTTTTCATATTGGAAGTGCTGTATCAGATAATATTGCTTTAGCATTTGATATTGCCCTTCATTTAGGAACATTACTGGCAATTATTGTTTATTTCTTTAAAGATTTTTTAAATATGTTTATTAAAGGAATAACTAAAGGAATTAAAGATAGTGAAGGTAAAGTATTTTATTTTCTAATTATTGCAACCATACCAGCAGCTATTGCTGGATTGTTATTCGAAGATATTATTGAAGAATTAATTAGAGGAAACTTAGTCGTTATTGCCATTGCCCTAGCGGTTATGGGGATTATAATATATGCCGTTGATAGATATAAAAAAGAATCAAAAGAAATAAAAGATTTAACATTTATTGATGCTTTAATAATTGGTACTTCTCAAGTATTTGCACTGATTCCTGGTTTTTCTAGATCAGGAACAACCATTGCAACAGGAAGAATGCTTAATTTAAATCGTGAAGATAGTGCGAAATTTTCATTTTATTTATCAGCACCAGTTGTTTTAGGAGCCGTTATTTTAACTTTCTTTGATGCTGGAACGATGAATGTAATAAGTAGTAATTTATCAATTTTCATTGTTGGTATAATTGTCTCTTTTATCGTTGGAATTATAACTATTGAATATTTATTAAAATATTTAAGAAAACATGATTTCAAAATATTTATGTGGTACCGAGTAATACTTGCTATTGTTGTAATTATATCTTTATTTATTTAACTGACATTAGTCAGTTTTTTAATTGCTAAAAATATGATACAATAAATAAAGTTGGGGTGTTATTATGAAAAACAAAAAAATATTAATTATTGGAATAATTATTGTTATATTCTTTTCAATTAGTGGTTTAATCTTTTATAAATCGTATACTGATAAGCAATATGAAAAGTTAACGGTAAAAGAAAAATTTGAAAAGCATGACTATAGTTATGTAAATGATGGTGATTATATTAAAAATCTTAATACAACTGATTATTATTTATTTAACTTAAATTCTTTAGTTCCTTATTTTACAATTGAAATTAATGGTCAATATGAAATGTACTTTTTCCAAAATGATTGGGCGAACATCGAAAACTGTGAGTATGATTTTAAAAAGAAGAAAGAACGTGATGATACCAGTTGTTCTGATGATCAAATTGAAAAATTAACTTTATTAAAGACGAACTTTAATGAAGAATTACAAAAAATTAAAATAGATACTGATGATTTATTAAAAGAAAAAGCATTAGATACTAACTAGTATCTTTTTTTGGTTATTTATTGTTAATTAACTATTTATATACTATAATATAGATAGTTGAAAAAGTAGGTGAGGTAATGGTAACGTTTGTCTTTAGTAAAAACACTAAAAATAATTATCAAGATATTGTTTCAAAAACTGATAATAACAAAACAATTATTATTACTTCTAGTAATAAAGTTGTTGAATATAAAAAACGCTTTAGTGCTTACAAAAACTTTTTAGTAATTGATTTAAAAACTTTTATTTATAAAATATATAATGAAAATATTAATGTATTACCTATTCTAGATTCTAACTGTCAACTTCTTTATTTTAATAAAGCCATAAAAAACATTCAAAACGATTTCGTTCTTTTAAAAAATTATGATTTTGATATTATTGATGATTTAATTTCAATATATCAAAATGAAATTGATCATTTGTTAGTGACTAGTAATTATCAAACACCAATGACTAATGATATTAATCTAATTTTTAAAGAGTATTTTGAGCTTATCAAAGATAAATATATTGATAGTAGCCTTTTATATAAAGAAGTTCTTAATTTTTTAAAAACCAATAAAATTTTAAACGATACCAATATTGTTGTTAGTGATATAGCTTATTTAAATAATATTGAAAAAGAAATAGTAAAAGAATTAATTAATAATAGTAATCACGCTTCTTTATATTTTTTAACAGAACAAAATATTCCTGGAATGGAAATTCATAATGAAATGGTTAATTATTTCAAGGAATCTTTTATTGATAACTACAAAGCTTATGTTTTAGATAACAATTTAGATTTAGAAAAAGAATATATACTGGCTAATTTATATAATTTTAATAATGAAATTTTTGAAAAAAGTAACTATATAAGTTTATATGGTGGTAGTGATTTATATGATGAAGTTGTCTTCGTCGCTAAAAAAATAAATGAATATGTTAGAACTAAAGGAATGCGTTATCGCGATTTTGCTATTGTTTCAAACTCAATTAATGATTATGAAAACTATTTTGATTTAATATTTAGTGATAATAATATAATTTATCAAAAAAATGAAAATTTAAATAATTACTTTTTTAATTATATTTTGGATTTATTAGATATTATAATTAATGGTGCTAATAAAAAAAGATTAGTTAAAATCCTAAAAACTAAATATTATAATATTAGTTATTACCATATTAATGCTCTAAATAATAATGTTGAAATAAGTGATGAGTTAAATAAATATATAGATAATGATATATTAAAACCATTACAAATAGATAATAAAATAACAACTAGAGAGTTTTTGAAAAATTTATATTCTTACTTAGAAAAGTTTGATATTCATAACAAAATTAATAGTCATAGTTCTTTAACCTGGACATCATTTATTAAAATAATTGATAGTATTGATAGTGTCTATGGGGAAGAACTTGCCGATATATATATGTTAAAAGCTGTTTTTGAATATTTATTTAATAAAGTAACTTCTAAAACTAATTATTTAGATGAAGTATTAGTCGGGGATACAAGCATAATTAATTCCTTAAATCCCAAAGTAGTATTTTTTATAGGTGTTAATGAAGGGGTTGTTCCTAAAAAGTTTTCTAATAATATTTTACTTAATGATTTGGAACTTTCTAAATATTATCAAAACTACCCAAAATTTAATGATGTTTTAATTGATAAATACAACACCTTTCACGCTGTTTTATGTCCGGCTGACCAAATATTCGTAACTTATTATAAAGTCTCTAAAAACGGTTCTAAAACGAATCCTTCGCCGATTATTAAGAAGCTAAAAGATATGTATCAATCCATTAATGTTATAAGCGCTGATGAACAAATTTATAATATAGCACTACCTAATTTAACTTATACTAGTTTTTTAACTTATGATAATGAGTATTTGAAAAATCAACTAAAAAATTATTTTAAAGGTAATGAAAAGTATCAAAAATTTAATAATCTAATAGATAATATTCCAAGTTTTTATAATGTTCCTAATTTAAGTAATTTACAATTAGATAAAATTTCTTTAAGTGCTTCTTCTATTGATAGTTATAATTACTGTAATTTTAAATACTTTTGTCAGTATATACTAAATTTAAAAGAACCAGAAAATTTTGTTTATGATAATCGAATTGTTGGCACATATATTCATTACATGTTTGAAAAATTAATATCAAATGGTGCGACAAGAGATAATACAAACGGATTATTAAAATTTTGGAAGCAAGAGTTTACTGCCAATACGGAATTGAAAATTACCAAAACAATAGATTATATGTTTGAAAATTTAAATGATAGTATAAGTAAACTATGGAAAGTTATATATGATGAAATTAATGAAAATAAATTTAAGCCAAAGTATTTAGAATTAAATATGAGTGAATCAAAAGATTTTGATCAATTAGTCTTAAAATATTTAGATATTCCTATCTATTTAAGAGGAGTTATTGACCGAGTTGATTTAAATGATAATTATGTAAGAGTGATTGATTATAAAACGGGTACTAGAGATATTAATTTAAATGATATAGTAAATGGTCTTAGCCTTCAATTGTTTATTTATTTACTGTATTTAAAGAGGTCTAATAAAAATTTAATACCATCAGGAATGTTTTATATGCCATCACTTATTAAATACGATGTTAATGGTTTTTCTAATAAAGCATATCGCTTATCAGGAATGCTATTAAATGAAGAGGAAGTTATTAATTCACTTGGTGGTGAGAATATTAATGATTATATTGATGCTTATACAAGAGACAAATTTAGAGACAACGTTTTAATAGAACCAGATGATTTAGATCTGCTATTAGAGTATACTGAAAAAGCAATAATAAAAACAGCTAAAAATATAATATCGGGTCAAATAGAAATAAAACCATTTAAAGAAAAAAAACTATGTCAATATTGTCCATATAAGGCAATCTGTGGTATTGAAGAAAATAGTAAAAATTACAAAAAAATTATAAAATATGATAAAAGTGAAGTATGGAGTGCGATTAGGAGGGGAATCGATGAAATGGACCAATGAACAATCTCTTGCGATAAATGAAAGAGGTGGCAAAATAATTGTCAGTGCTGCTGCAGGTAGTGGGAAAACTGCTGTTTTATCCGCTCGTATTATTGATTATATTTTAAAAGGTGGTTCAATTGATAAATTATTAGTTGTTACTTTTACCACATTAGCGGCTGGTGAAATGAAAGAAAGAATCAAAAAAAATATCAATAATGCTATTATTAATGATCCTACAAATACTCACTTACAAGAACAATTATTACTAGTTGAACTTGCCCAAATCATGACAATGGATGCTTTTTATAATAAATTAATAAAAGAAAATTTTGCTAGGCTTAATATATCTCCAGATTTTAAGGTCATTGATGAAATAGAATATAAAGTAGTTAAACTAAAAACCGCCAAAGAAGTAGTCGAAATGGCTTTAGAAAACAATATTAATATTAAAACATTACTTGATAATTTTATTGACTATAAAAATGGAACAACTATTGAAGATTTATTAATAAGCTTTGATGAATATATTAATAAAATGCCTAATTCTGATTCTTGGTTAGAAGAATTACTATCTAATTATGAAGTCGATGATTTTAATAACAGTTTATGGAGTAATTTAATCTATAGTGAACTTAAAAGTGATTTCGAAGGTTTCAAAACTCTTTATGATGATGTACTAGAAGAGATAAAATTAGATGATACATTATATGATAAATTAAATGATTTTTTATTAAATGAAAGAGAACCATTAATAAAAGTAATTGAAGCAATTAATAATAAAGATTTTTCTAGTTTAACACATTTAATAAAAACGCTTAATTTTGAACGTTTTCCAACGATTAAAGGATATAGTGATAACTCAACCTCAGTTAAGATAAAAGCTATTAGAGCATCGTTAAAAAAGGTTATAAAAGACTATGAAGAAACTATTTTATATTTTGGTGAGTCATTTAAAACCGATCTTGAAAAAATCAATATAATAATTAAAGAATTGATCGAAATAACTAAAATATATCGTCAATCTTTAAAATCGTTTAGAGAAACAAATAACGTCTATAGTTTTGATGATATTCCCCATTTAGTACTTCAACTACTAGTAAAAGATTATAACTTTAAAACCGGCGTTATAACAAAAAGTAGTTATGCCGACACATTATCAAATAATTATGATGAAATATTAATTGATGAATTTCAAGATACCAATTTAGTCCAAAACATCATTTTTTCAAGTCTATCTAAAAATGATAATAATTTATTTATAGTTGGTGATGTTAAACAAAGTATATATGGTTTTAGAAGTGCCAGACCAGATTTATTAATCAAAGAAAAGAAAGATGCTTACAGTAATAAGTTTCCAAGATTAATTAATTTATCCAAAAATTTTCGAAGTAGGCAAGAGGTTTTGGATTTTTCCAATTATTTGTTTTCCAAAATAATGTCAGACAATTACGGTGACATTAATTATGATGAAAGCGAAGTTTTAAATTTAGGTGCATCTTATTTATCAAGTAATGATAATGATGTTGAATTACATTTATTAACTAATTTAACTATAGAAGATGAAGAAGATCTTGAAGAAGACATCTCTAATTATGAAAAAGAAGCCGTTGTTGTGGCTAAAAGAATTAAAGAATTATTTGATAGTAATTATCAAGTAATCGATTCAAAAACTAACAAATATAGAAATATATTAAAAAGCGATATTGCCATACTCTTAAGATCTCCTGGGGCTTTTGGAAATATTTTAAGAGAAACTTTAATCAATTATGGAATAGAGGTTTATACTGATCGAGCACCTGTTTATTTTGATAATTATGAAGTAAAATTAATAATATCATTATTAAAAATTATTGATAATCCATATGATGATATTTCTTTAGTAGCGGTTTTAAGAAGTCCTATATTTGGATTTAGTGAAGATGAATTATTGGAAATAAGAAATATTGATAAACATAATTCTTTTATTGATAATTTAAGAAAAAAAGACACAGATAAAATAAGTGATTTTTTAAATAGATTAAATGATTATCAAAATAATGCAACAACTTTAAAAATAAGTAAATTGCTAAACTATCTTTATAACGATACTAAAATACTAGCTATTATGAGTGCTTTAGATAATGGTCGAAATCGCGTTAAAAACTTGTTAGAAATGATTAATCACGCCCAAAAATATATTGATAATGGACATTCTACTTTACATGAGTTTATCACTTATGTTGACACTCTAATTGATAATGATTATAGTCTAGAAGGAGTCAATCCAGCTAGTGATAAAGACAGTGTTTTAATAACAACCATTCATAAATCTAAAGGTTTGGAATTCCCAGTTGTAATACTTCCAAGACTAGATAAACAATTTAATTTTGAAGATTTAAAGAAAGATATTTTAATGGACAACGATTATTATCTAGGTTTTAAACTTCGAAATCATGATGATTTTTCAGTTAATTCAAATCTTATTTTAGAAGTAATAAAAAAAGAAAAAAAATTAAAACAATTATCAGAAGAATTAAGAGTTTTATATGTAGCGTTAACTCGTGCGAAAGAAAAATTAATAATGACTGGTGTTTTAAAAAATATTCCTAAAAAAATCAAAGAAATCAATAGTATGATCGGTAATGAATCTAGCATTTCACTTGTTTATTTAAAACAAAGTAAATCAATGTTGGATTGGATTATCCCTATTATTTTAAAACATCAAAGTGGTAGAGAATTAAGAGAAATGGCAGATGTTGACACTAAATTATATAATGATGAAATTAATTTAAAATTAAATGTTATCGATCTAAACACCATTGTTCCGTTAGAACAGGCGAGTTCAAGTGATATAATTAAAATAGTTGATATAAACTATATGGCTGATGTTTTAAATTATTCTTATCCATATCAACAGACTAACTATAAACAAAAAATGAGTGTTACCGAACTAAAGGAAACAAGGAATAATCCTTTAAAACCGAAGTTTATTGATTCTGGTATTCAATTTCAAGTTGGTAATACATATCATAAAATATTAGAATATTTACCATTTATTGAATATAATGATAATACTTTAAAAGAAGCTATAAATAAATTAGTTACTGATAAACTTATTACTCTAGAAGAACTGAAATTAATTAATATAAAAAAAATATCTAATTTCTTTAAAGATGAAATATATTTAGAAAAAATTTTAGGAAGTAACATATATCGTGAGCATCAAATAACGTTTACAATAAATATTAATGAGTTAGAAGAAGAAGAAACTAATCTTGATGATGAAATAGTTATTGAAGGAATTATTGACTTGTTTTGTGAAAAAAATAATTTTTATTATTTGGTAGATTATAAAAGTGATATTGTTACTAATGAACAAGAATTAATAACTAGATATAAAAAACAATTAGATTTATATGAACATGCGTTGGCTAAAAAAACCAAAGGAAATATTAAAAAATATATATATTCATTTCATTTTGGAAAATTTATTGAAATATAATGTATATAATTTATTTTAGTGCTAATAATATAAATGTCACAATTAAGTGACAAATTAAACCACACGTGATAATTGCGTGTGGTTTTTGTTGTTTAAAAATGGCTATTATGTTAAAATTAGATTAACAATAGGGGAGTGAAGGAAATGCTAAAAACCAAAAGTAAAGGAATTTTTATAGTTATATCAGGACCAAGTGGTGCCGGTAAAGGAACAATCTGTAAAGAACTTATGAAAACAAGTAATAATTTGTGGTTATCAATCTCAATGACTACTAGAGAACCACGAGTTGGAGAAACTAATGGTGTTGAATATTTTTTTGTTACTAAGGATGAATTTGAGCAAAACATTAAAGATGGAAATATGCTTGAATATGCAACCATTCATAGTGGTCAATACTATGGCACACCTAAAGGGGAAATCACAAAGTATTTAGATAATGGAATAGATGTAATCTTAGAAATAGATATAAATGGAGCAATTCAAATAAAAGAAAGTAATAAAGAAGCTTTATTCATCTTTGTTTTACCTCCAAGTATGGAAGAATTAAAAAATCGATTAATAAAACGGGGAACTGAAACAAAAGATAAAATTATTGAAAGATTCAAAAGGGGATATCAAGAATTAAACAGCATTACTAAATATAACTATGTTGTTGTGAATGATGATTTAAATAATGCAGTTGAAAAGGTCAAAGCCATTATCATGGCAGAGCGATGTCGAGTTGATCGTATTGAAGATGCATTTCTAAATAATCCTGAAGAGTTTATACACGAGGAATTAATTGATAATAAATTATTTGAAAATGAACCAATTGATTTTGAATAATTAAAATTGGAAGTTTAGGTTATGATACAAACAAAATGGTGATTAATTTTCCAACTAACCCAATCATTATTGATACAATTCGTAAAGAAAACATTTAATTATAACTTTATCCATGATATAATTATGGAGTAATGTAAAGCAATGGAGGTATTTTATGGCTAAAGAAAAAAAACAAACAAAACCAAAAAAAATAAATAAAAAAACAGATAATAAAACTGATGAAAAAAACAAATCAAAAGAATTACCAATTGTTGATGTTGTTTCAAAAGAAGAAGTTTCAGATAATATAACAACTAATAATCCCGTTGCTGGAAGAATAATATTAATTATTTTTATTGTTGTTTTTGGTGTATTATCTTTTATAAGATATCAAAATAATCAAATTGCTCATAATAAATTAGTTCTTGATAGTTTAGTAACTAAGGGAAGTGGTTTATATGAAGATAGTATTGACACCGGCCTTGATGAAGACCTTCCTTACTCATCAAAATATTATTTTAGAGGTAGCAATGTTGATAATTATTTAATATATGACAATAAATGTTTTAGAATTATTAATATTGCTCAAAATAATGCTTTAAAAGTAATGTATATTGGTGATGCTCAAAATGAAACTTGTGAAAATATTGTCGATAAAATTGCTAAAATAAAGTGGGATGATCAAGGTCTTAATATTTGGGCACAGTCAAGTATTAAAACATATTTAGATAAATGGATGTCTAATATTGATGATTCATTAATCATTAAAGATGCTACTTGGTATATTGGTGGATTAAGATTTAATTCAGAACAAAGTTTAGCTATAGATATTGAAAATGAACGAAAAACTGATTTAGATGATGTTGTTATTTATAATGGCATGGTTGGTTTAATTAATGCTAGTGATTATATGAAAGCTGCTGAAAGGTTATGTTCAGTTGGGGCTTTTAATGATCAAAAGGAATGTGGTTTAAATAATTATTTAAATACTAAAAATTTTTGGACAATCAATAAGACTTATAATGATAATGAACGTTCTTGGGTAGTTGAAAATGGCATTATGCAAAGTAAATATACAAGTAACGAAAAGTTTAATGCATATCCAGTTGTTTACTTAGAAGGCAATATAAAATTAATAGGTAATGGAACCATAGCAAATCCATATCAAATCAGGAAATAAAATGTCTAATAATTTATATATAATTTATGGATTAGATTCGTTTTTAATTGACTTAGAAGTAAAAAAAATAATAGGGGATATCGACCCTATTAATATTGTTAAATATAATTTAGATGAGCATTTAATTGATGATGTAATTGATGATGCATCGACCTTATCATTATTCAGTCCACAGAAAACAATTATTATTAAAAATAGTAATATATTTACAAGTAGAAAAAATGAAATAGAACATGATTTAAAAAAGATTGAGAAGTATTTAAGTAATCCTAATCCTGATTCAACTCTAATATTTATTGTTGAATCAGAAAAGTTAGATGAACGCAAAAAAATTTGTAAGATTATTAATAAAGAGGGTATTGTTAAACGAGTTGAAGTCCCTAAAAATCTTACTAAATTTGTAGCTGATTCATTTGATAATTATAAAATAAGTTTAGATAATATTAATTTATTATTAGATCGTGTTGGTAGTAACTTAGGAATTTTAACACAAGAAATAAATAAATTGAAAATTTATAAAGATGAAGACTTAACTATTACCAAAGAAGATATATTGGAAGTTACAAGTAAAAATAGTCAACCTGATTTGTTTTTATTTGTTGATTATATTGTTAACAAAGACCTTGAGAAAGCTTTTGATATGTATAAAGAGTTACGAATATTTAATGAAGAACCAATAATGATTATATCAATGCTAGCTAATAAATTTAGAATGATGTATCAATCAAAATTATTGATTCAAAAAGGTTATACAATAAGCGACATAGCTACCAATTTAGGTAGTCATCCCTACCCAGTAAAATTAGCCATCGAAAAGGGGAGGGAATACAGTAGTGACCTTCTACTAACATACATTGAAAAACTAGCTGATCTTGATTTTAATATTAAGTCAGGTGTTATCGATAAAGAATTAGGTTTAGAATTATTTATTTTAAGCATTTAAAAAACGGTTAATCCGTTTTTTTTAAGTTCTCATAAATAGTTTTTAAGTTTTGTTCATATTTACTTGTTGTTTTTGGATAATAATAAACAGCATTTTTTAAATTATCTGGTAGATATTGTTGTTTAACATAACCAAATGGATAGTCATGAGGATATAAATAATCACTTGAATGATTTTTAATATGTGATGGTATACTAGCACTTTTTCCTCTTCTAATGTCATTGGTTGCGTTTTCAAGGGCAAGATAGGCACTATTTGATTTGGGTGAAAGGGCAAGTTCAATCACAACAACACTTAAAGGAATTCGAGCCTCTGGAAGTCCCATTCGCTCACAAGCATTAATAGCAGCATCAACCTTAGGTCCCATACTTGGATTAGCAAGTCCGATATCTTCATAAGCAATGACCGACATCCTTCTATAAATACTATCTAAATCTTCGGCTTCAAGTAATTTAGCTAAGTAATAAACAGCAGCATTCGCATCACTACCGCGAATTGACTTTTGAAAAGCACTTAATAAATCATAATGACCATCAGCATCTTTATCATGAAAAAAGACGGGTTTGCTATTGATATTTTTGATTGCATCAATAGTAATAACAAAGTCACTTGTTGAGTAATAAACAATTTCTAACGTGTTATAAGCACTTCTAAGATCACCTGCTGATAATGCTGCAATATATTTAATGCTATCATCATCTATTTTAATATCTTTTAAATGACCACTACTGACAGCTCTTTTAAGACCATCAATGATATCGTCCTCAGTTAACTCCTTAAGTTCAAAGATTTGACAACGACTTCTAATGGCTGGATTTATTTTATGATATGGATTAGAAGTTGTCATTCCAATTAAAGTAATTAAACCACTTTCTAAATAAGGTAAAAGTAGATCTTGTTTATCTTTATTCATACGGTGTATTTCATCCATTATAACAACCATGCCACCATACATTTTGGCTTCTTCAATAACAATATCAAAATCTTTTTTATTATTGATAACAGCATTTAATAAACGATGTCTTAAGTTTAATTCCGTTACAATAGCAACAGCAATACTAGTCTTACCAATACCTGGTTTACCATATAAGATCATCGAAAACAAACGGTTATTATTAACCATATTAGTAATTATTTTATTTTCACCAACTAAATGTTGTTGTCCAATTATGTCACTAACTTTAGTTGGTCGAAGTTTTATTGCTAAAGGTTCATTCATATTATCACCACTTATATTTTAACAAAATAAATAGTAAAATGATAGTATTTTTGCTATAATTATAATAGGTGATACGATGGATGAAATAAAAAAACTTATTGATCAATTTTTAGATTATTTAATTATTGATAAAAAGTATAGTTTAAATACTAGAGATAGCTATGAGTACTCATTGATGAAATTTTATGACTTTTGTAAAGATCATGCTTTAGGACTCAAAAAGATTGAAGAAAAGAACATAAAAGAATATTTAAAAAGTCTATCTTGCGAAAACCTTAGTAATAAAAGCATAAGTCGACATATAAGTTCACTAAAGAGTTTTTATAAATTTTTATTAATCGAAAAAATTGTTTTAAATAATCCAATGGAATACATTGAAGCACCAAAGATTCCTAAAACCATCCCATCTGTTTTGTCAAAAGAAGAAGTAAATCAATTACTAAATATTGAATTAACTGATATATATAGCTATCGTGATAAGGCCATGATTGAATTAGTGTATGCAACGGGACTAAGAGTTAGTGAACTAGTTAATTTAAAGTTAAATGATGTTGATTTACATTCTAATGTTTTAAAAACCATGGGTAAAGGAAGTAAAGAAAGAATTGTACCTATTGGTGAATATGCAACAAGTATTATAATTGAATATATCCATAATTCAAGACCAAAGTTTTTAAAAAATAAAACTAGCGAATATTTATTTGTAACTAAAAATGGAACCAATATGTCTCGTAATCATTTTTTTAGAGTTTTGCAAAGAATTGCTAAAAAGAAGGGGATTACAACGCATTTTTCACCACATACTCTTAGACATTCATTTGCCACTCATTTACTTAATAATGGCGCGGATTTAAGGGTAATACAAGAACTTTTAGGACATTCTGATATATCAACAACCGAAATATATACTCATGTATCAAACGATGCATTGAAGAAAAACTATATGGAATATCATCCCCATAGTAAATAGAAGGAGAAAATTATGAAATACAATAGAATATTTTTAATCATATTAGATTCACTTGGAATCGGTGGGGCACACGATGCTGCCAAATACAATGATGAAGGGGCTAATACATTAGGTAATATAATAAATGTTACTAATGTGCCACTACCTAATTTAGAAAAAATGGGATTACTTAATTTATTAAATCATACTGATACTATAACAAACTCATATTATACAAGAGGAATTACGGTAAGTAATGGTAAAGATACGTTAACAGGCCATTTAGAAATGATGGGCATTAAAACTGAAGTACCAGCTGTTACTTTTACTGATACTGGATTTCCTTCTGAATTAATAAACGAACTTGAACGTTTATCTGGTCGGAAAGTTATTGGTAATATTAGTAGTAGTGGAACTGAAATAATTAAAAATTTAGGAGAAGAACACATGAAAACAGGAAATATAATTGTCTATACTTCTGCTGATAGTGTCCTTCAAATTGCGGCTCATGAAGAAATAGTTCCATTAGATGAATTATATAAAATATGTGAGATAGCAAGAAACTTAACTTTAAAAGATGAATGGAAAGTAGGACGCATTATTGCCAGACCATTTGTTGGTACTCCAAATAACTTTACAAGAACATCCAACCGTCGAGATTATGCTTTAAATCCTCCAAAAAAAACAGTTTTAGACCATTTAAAAAATAATAATTATGATGTAATATCAATTGGTAAAATTAAGGATATATTTAATAATTGTGGAATAACAAACAGTATTAAAACAAAAGATAATTTAGATGGTATTAAAACTATTATAAGTACCATAAATACTGATTTTAAAGGGCTTTGCTTTGCTAATCTTAACGATTTTGACTCTTTATATGGTCATAGGCGAGATCCTATTGGTTATGCCTCTTTAATCAAAGAGTTTGATAACTATATACCAGAAATATTAAATAATCTTAAAGAAGATGATTTGCTTATCATAACAGCAGATCACGGTAATGATCCAACGTTCAAAGGGACCGATCATACTAGAGAAAATGTTCCTGTGTTGATTTATTCAAAAAAAATAACGGAGCCCAAAAGAATCGATTATTTAGAAACCTTTGCTGATATTGGAGCAACCATTTCTTCAAATTTTAACGTACAGGCACCAGTTATAGGAACTAGCTTTTTAGAAAAATTAAAGTAATTTAGTTAATTATCCCTAATTAATTCATATAATTATTTAG
>JAQWBL010000042.1 GCA_028706395.1 Bacilli bacterium
TTCCGTAATTAGTTACCTTTGACTTAATATTTGCAATAATATCTCCCATTACTTTAAACCTAACTGGTATTTTAGGACCAAGGTTAGCTAAAAACGTATTATTAAAAACTACTCCCATTGGTATTTCGAAAAAAATCCCCTTTTTAAGCATCTCTTTATCATAGCTAATCAAAACGTCTTCTCCTAAATCTAATTTTTCTATGTCTCCATCTTGAACATATTTCATATTTAATTGAACTCGATTAATTGCTTTTAATAAAAATTGATTAACTAATACCGGATCAAAATCAATAGTCGTTATCTCTTCTTTTTCGTTCTTATTAAGAATAAATAATTTTTCTACATTTAAAGATTCTGCAACCTCATTATTTATTGCTTTACTTATTATAAGACTAGCTAATTTTTTAGATTCAATTTCAGCATAATTTAATAATATTGGAGAAACCATTTTATTAATATAATTAAAAGCCATTGTTATTGCTATAATTATTAAGATAATTATTAATAAAACCTTATTTATAGGTTTCCCTTTTTTATTTTTGAAAGAAACTTTTTTTCTTAAATGCATTTTTTTTCTCATACTATCACCTATATAATAATATGAAAAAAAAGAGAAGTTAACTCTTTTCTTTATATTATTTAGCAGGAGTAATGGACATATCAAAGTTTCGAAGTTCATATATTTGTAATCCATCTCCATTTGTAATTATATCTCGATTAGATGTAAAATAAATACTTACTAATTTTGATTTTTTAGGTTTTAATCTCATATCTAAACTTGGATAATTGCCAATTCCGGTAGAACCACCATTATTAATAATAGCTATTGTATTAGGAAAATAATAATCTCCAACATAACTTAAAAGTGCTGATACAATTACTAAAGGTTCTATATAGTTATTAGTAACCGCATCGTTTATACTAAAAACCGAACCATCTGCAAATTTTAATTTAAAATTAGATAACTCAATATTTGATCCACCACCACCAGTAAGGTAGATATTTATGTTATGCCAGTTAAAGTTATTGCTTGCTTGTTTATCAATAGTGTATTCAAATTCCCATTGACGAATAGTTTTTAAATTTCTAGGATTGTCACCATTAATTAAAGGTAAGGTATCATCACTATTAAATGGTGTTAAACACATACCATAAGGATAATTAATATTATTGGGATATATAGAATATGAACTACACCAGCCTTTTAAATCTACTTCTGGATTATTTGTTGTATAAATATTTGAATAATTTAAACTGATACTTGTACCATAATCGATATTAATGGGTTTTAACTTATCAATTATTATAACTGGTTCGTTAAAGTTTTTAATTAAATTCATATTTACATCATATGATACTAAAATAGCATCGCGATGTCCTTTATTAAAGTTTTTTAAATTATTATCACTAGAATATGTAGAACCACTTATTATATAATTATTATCTTTTGTTTTAATAACTGATTTAAATTGATCACTATTGTTCCCACCAAATACTTTTGAACTTATAAATGTTCCATTATTATTAAATCTAACTATAGTAGCATTACTATAACCACCAGTAGGAATATCAATATTACTTAAATCATAATCATTAGATTTACTATAACCAACCGCGATTAATTGATTATCATTAGTTTCTAAAATGTCATAAAATTGATCAACATCACTACCACCAAAACTCTTTTTCCATAACATATTACTTAATGTTTTATCATACTTGACGATAATCCCATCATATATTTCAATGCCAGTTTTTTTTAATCCTTCTAAATCACCATTTATAGATTCGCTACCACCTACTACAACATATCCGTCTGTTACTTCTATAACACTTTCAAAGGAATCGTGTTTACTTCCTTTAAAAGAGTTTTTGTATTGTAAATTACCATTACTATCATATTTAACAATAATAGCATCAGTATCGACATAAACATTATCGTATCCTAATCCTGCCATATCATGGTCATAAGAACTTGAATTACCCGAAACAATATATCCGTTATCACTTGTTTGTTTTACATCAAAAAAATTATCATAAAACGAACCAGAAAAGAAACTTCTCCAAACTAAATTAAAATTATTATCGTATTTAATTATTGTTGCAGCAGTTCTATTTCCAGGTACAATCGCACCTGTTAAATCGCCATCTTTTACTATTATGCAAGATGCTCCTACTACAATATATCCATCTGTTACTTTAATTACATTGTAAAAAGAATCAGTGCCATTTGTTCCAGAAGAACCATGACTAATTTTATGAACAAGATTTCCTTGCTTGTCATATTTAACTAAAACAGAATCATTATTACCACCTTTAAATAAACCAGCCATATCTAAATCATTAGATGCTGTTGCGCCTACCGCCACATAACCGTCTGCTGATTCCACTACACTATAAAAGTTTTCATTATTACTACCACCAAAGTTTCGACTCCATTCGACTGTTCCATCACTCTTAAATTTTACTATTATAGCATCATATTTTCCTTTTCCAATATTACCGTATTTGGTAATTACTTCTGAATTGCTTTCGCCTACTGCAATATATCCGCCATCACTTGTTTCAATAGCTTTATTAAATTCATCTAAATATTTACCACCATAACTTACATAATGACTTGCAAAGGTACTGGCATTTGTTAAACAATCGACATAGGCATTATATTCATAATCTTTTGTAGTTACTTTTTCTATTTCAACATAACCTACACATCTGTTTTCCAACTCTAAAGGTAACCTCAATTCATCTACCAGTTTTTGATCTATTAGTGTATTTAAATCGATTGTTTTAATATCTCCTACATTATTCGGTAAATTCTTATTATCTTTTTTTACTGCTTTAATCATTTCTCCTTGATACCAATCAAAGAATATTTCATTATATAACTGTAGTGAATACGATACCTTTCTTCCTTCTCGATAAAGTAATACTTTTGTATCATCTTCTATTTCCATATTTGTTAGAACGTCTACTACATTTTGGGCTAGATATTTTTTGTTTTTTAAAGTTTTTATTTCGACATAACTTATATCATTATCCCATACAATGCTAGCTGCATTTCTAGCGTAATAGAGTTCAGCTGCTCTTTCTATATTTCTTTTGCTTGATGAAAAGGCTCCATATCTACTTCTATTTATCAAATCCATTATAACCGGTGTTGATATAACCGCTATTATCGCTAAAATTATTATTACTGCTAGTAATTCTATTAATGTAAATCCTTTATTTTTCATTAAATCACCTATAATTATCTTTCCACTTTATTATTACATTATTCGATTTTAACATGTCTTTTTTGGTTATTCAATGAATTTAAGGCATTATGTGACACCAATTAATACCAAAAAAAGATATGACAAAATCATATCTATCTATTTTTTATCATTCGGTTGGAGTTATCGACATATCAAAGTTACGTAATTCATATACCGCTAAGCCTGCTTGATTACCATTTATATCTCTATTTGTAGTGAATATTAAACTTTGTATTTTTTGGGCTTTAGACTTTAAATTTATATAGAATATTGGATAGCCAGAATTTTCTAAAACACCATTAGTTTTAATTATGTCTACAGGGTTTGGATAATGATAAGGTGATGGATATAGTGAATTTGCTACAGTAACTAACGGTTCTAGATATCCATTAATGACACTTTCTTCTATACTCCCTATATAACCGTCTTCAAATTTAATTTTAAAATTACTTATAGTTACATAACCACTATTATATAATCTAAGAAATATTTGATACCAACTACTATTATTTATAGGATTCTTTTCAATTATGTATTCTTTCTCTCCGGCAAATACTTGTTTGACATTTCCAACCTTTTCAATATTAGTTAATAACTTTTTGTCATCGTTATTAAACGGTCTTAAACATTCTACATATGGATAATTATTATTACCATATGTTTCAAAAGAGCTACACCAACTCAATAAGTCTTTAGTTGGATCGTTAGTAGTATAGATATTATCGTATTTCAAACTTATTTTTGTTCCATAATTAGGAATGATTTGGGTTAATTTTTCTATTAACACTACTGGTTCTTGAAATATTCTGGATAAATTCATATTATTATCATAACTTACTAATATAGCATCTTGATGTCCTTTGTTGAAATTCTTTAAATCAGTGTCATTTGAATATGTACTGCCTGATACTACATAGTTATTATTACTAGTTTTTATTATTCTATGGTATTGTTCACTATTAGTTCCGCCAAAGATTTTTTGTGAAATAATATTACCATTGTTAGCATTATATCTGATAACTACAGCATCACTATAACCATCTACTGATTTAGATTTTCCATTCATATCCATATCAGAAGATTTACTATATCCAACTACCACCACTTCATCATCAGTTACTTTTTCTATATCATAAAAACTATCGGCATTACTTCCTCCGAATGATTTCTTCCAAATTATATTTTGTAAGTTTTTATCATACTTAAATATTATTGCATCATTATAACCATTACCGGCTTTGCTTAACCCCGACATATCTGTATCACTGGCAGCACTATCCCCAACTATGATATAACCATCTGATACTTCCACTATGTCATAAAGGTAAGTATGTCCAATACCGCAAAATGTTTTCATATTAGTTACTTCTAAAGTACTATTATATTTTGCAATGACACCAGCATAATTAAATCCACTTGGACATGTTAAATTTACCATATCACCATTAATAGAAGTTGATTCCCCTACTGCAACATAACCCCCATCACTAGAGTGTATTATTCCGCGATATACATCTGCTGAACTACCACTAAAAATGTGATGATCTAACAAATTAAAATCTTGGTCATAATTTAGAATAATTGCATCTAAACTCCCTGGGTTAGTAGGTCTATTTAAAGATACTATATCACCATCATTTTTCTCCGAAAGGATATATCCAATAATTGTTAAGTTATTATTTACTTCGATAATTTTTTGAAAATTTTCATAATTATTGGATGAAGATCCAAAACTCTTTTTATATTTTACTGTTCCTATTTTGTCATATTTCACTATTAAACCATCACTTGGTCCACCTTTATAATCATCTATATCACCATCATTGCTATATGTAGTTCCAACAGCCACATAGCCGTCTGTTACTTCAAGAACCGAATAAAATTGATCTTCATTACTTCCTCCAAAATTACGACTCCATTCAACTGTCCCATCACT
>JAQWBL010000043.1 GCA_028706395.1 Bacilli bacterium
AATAGGCCATATTCTAATAAACGGTGAACCAATAATATCTTTTTTAGATATTAATCCAAACATCCTGCTATCCATCGAATCTTCCCGATTATCTCCAAGGACTAAATACATGTCTTTGGGAATTACTTCATAACCTAAATCTTCTAATGAAAAGTCATCAGTTATTAAATCAGGAACTATCTTTTCAGTATGAACAACTCCATCTATATATAGAAAGTTATTTTTATACATAATTGTTTCTCCTGGTAGTCCAATAATTCTCTTAATTAAATACTTTTCATCTTCAAAATTAAATGTTATAATCTCATTTCTTTTTAAATCTCTAAACTTATAAAATAATTTATCAGTTAATAAAATATCTCCGTTATTTAATGTTGGTTTCATTGAAGGTCCAATAACTTGTTGTAAAGCACAAACATATATGAAAACTAATATAACAATAGCTATTGTAACTAAATATTTAAAAGCATCAATTGAGAATTCTTTAAGTTCTCGTAAATCCATAAAATCACCTTACTCTTACACTATAATCATTTTATCATTTTTTAATAGTTATTTCCAGTTATATACAATAATTTTGTATAAATATATAAAATAAAAACCTTTGTATTTGATACAAAGGTTAATAATCATTTTTGGTGATCCGTATGGGATTCGAACCCATGAATGCTGCCGTGAAAGGGCAGTGTGTTAAGCCACTTCACCAACGGACCACGATGGCGCCTCAAGTAGGACTCGAACCTACGACCCCTTGATTAACAGTCAAGTGCTCTAACCGACTGAGCTATTAAGGCGAGTATGGTGTCTAAAACATTAAATCTATATTAAATATAGTCTTGTTTCGGTACAGTTATAATGATATCACAGTTTTAATTTTTTGTGAACACTTTTTTCACTTTTTTTTCACTTTTTTTACTTTTTTAGTTTTATTGACTGATTTTTCTAAAAAACATTACCCTTTTTCCCTTTATTTTATTATATTAATAAAATTATTATCTTTTCATTAATTGATACTATTTTCTAAAAAGCCCTATGTACATAATACCATAAAAAAAGGTTGTTGGATAGTTTAAAATCAGATATATCATTTTTATTGTTGAAGGACCATTCTAGAAGCAAATAACAAGAAATAATACAATTACTCATGTAAGATTATAAAAACAATATAAAGGCCTTAAAATTTCTTTCAATTAGTCTTAACTTACTGTTTTATATTTTTACTCGTACATCTAAATTATATTTATAAATTATAAAACCTTGTTTATTTCAACAAGGTTTATTAGACCGAATTTAATTCGGATAATTACTTAATGGTGGGCCTGATAGGACTCGAACCTATGACCCCACGCTTATCAAGCGTGTGCTCTAACCAACTGAGCTACAGGCCCATAATTAATGACTATTACAGTATACAATATTTTACAAAATTAATCAAGACTTTTTTTCAAATATTCACTACATCACTAAAAACTAGTATTAGTATATACCATTTCATTAAGTAAAATCAAGACTTTTTTATCAATTTTAGAAAAAAGAATATAGATTATTCTATATTCTTATTCAAAATCATTTTTATCTAAATTTTTTACTAAATCTTCTTTGATATCATCTATTTCATCAGTATCTTTTACAACAATTAATTTTGTTCCATCTTCAGTTATTAATTCTTTTACTATTTTAATATTATCAACAACTTCTTCTCCATCACTTGTTAATTCAATTAAGTAAAAATATTTATTTTCATTGTAAATTGTTTCTGATAAAACAACAAACTTACGATCATCATTCAAAGTAACTACATCATTAATGTTTATTTTCATTATCTTGTAATCCCCTTTCCACTATTTAGTATTTCAGAGGCTGGAGTAACAACTTTAATGCCTTCACTATCTGCTCTCATCCAACATAAATCATCAGCTGCTGGAGCATTTAATGGTGCTTCAACGTAATTACCGTTGTCATCACCTGCACCGATATGTATCATTACTTCATATTGGTCTGGTTCAAGACCTAATGATTGTGCTAATTCTTCTGCACTTACACCTGGCGTGGTATTAACAGCTAAGATCTTTCCAGTTGGATTTCCAAGCATATCTTTTTCCATAATAGCAATGCGATTAATATTATAGTTTTCAGCACGTAAACCATTACGTCCTGTTACGTAACTATTGTTATCAAGTTGTGCTGAAGCAGCATCTCGATAATATTTAGTGTCATTTTCAACACTTACTTTATCTCCAATTGCTTGAACATACTTCGCTTGCTCTTGTTCTAGATTTTCAATTGCTTCTAATAAATCATCAGCAGATGTTATAGTATCATTTTCAATTTGTTCTTCAATTTGATTTTCAATTCCAACTGCTGGTATATCATATTCAACTTGTTTATTATTGTTATTAACTGGATTTGTCATTGTTAAGAATAAAATCGTTCCCGCTAAAATAACAGGTGCTGCTAAATTGGCAAGTTTCATCAATTTAAATTTTAATAATTTAAGTTTAGCAAGTAATGATGGTTTTGCTTTTTCAACACTTTTAACATCTAACACTTCTTCGTCTAAGTCATTTGAATTATCAACAACTTCTTCTTGATTGATTTCAGTTTCTTTTTCTTCATCTTCTAATTCGATTGGAACAATCACTGGCTCTTCAAATTCAATTGGTTCTGAAGCATTAGTTACTTCTGCATTACCAACACGGTTATTAATAATATCATCTAATTCTCTTCGGCCTTTTACATTATCATATAAAACTTCTAATTCTTGAGTAATTTCTTCATTTCGTTTAGTTAAAGCTTCAATATTTGCTTTTGCATTTATTTGCTCATTAACTAATTTTACGTCATTGTTAAAAAAGATTGTACGGTATGAAAAGTCATTAGGGTATGTTATATTTGGATATCTTGATAGGAAATCATTTTCACGTGTAGTAACAATTTTGTTAATTTCTTCTACTTTTCTTTGTAATTCTTCATAAGAATTTACTTCTTCACGCATTTTAGTCGCTAAATCAACCATGAATAATAATTCATTAGCTTCTTCAATAACTAATTTATCATTTTCATAACGGTCACCTAAATATTTAAAACTTTTAACATCAATATTATTTGCTGTTTCTAATAATCTTAAGTTTTCAGAAACAATAGATTGTCTTTCCAAAGCAACTAGTTTTGTCGCTGAAGCTGAAACCACATCAATTTTATCGATCTCATTCGCTTCAATAAAGCGTGCATACTCTTCATTTAATTTTTGATTAAAATCTTCAAAAGACATAATACTGTTTTCGATATTACTAATTTGAATATTGTTATTATTATATTCTTCTTTTAATAATTGTTCTTGAATCTTATTTTCTTCTACAAGTTCAAGTTGTTCCTTAACAAGTAAAACATCACTTTCATGGAAAGTAGTTTCATATTCATGCTCTCTTCTAATATCCTCAAATAAATCAAACAAAGTTTTTTCTTCTGGAATATTTTGATCAAACAAATTATTTAAAACACTTTCTCTTGCTTGTGATAATTCTAAAATTCTTTCTCTTTTTAATAATTCTTCACGAATAGTAATAGTTTCTGTATTTTCTATTCTTTCCAATTCATTACGATAATTTCTTTCATGCATTTCATCTAATTTTAATGCAAGTCCTAGAACCTTCCACATTACATTATCAATTTCGGCATCATTAACTTGCGGTTGTGCTTTTAACAATCTGATTTGTTCTAAATAAGCACCTATTGAATCCATCGTCATATCAATTTCCCACATACAATTCAACTCCCTTTATTACACAATAATTATAACAAAAAAAATAGATTGTGTAAACCTATTTTAAAAACAATCAATATTAATTCTAACTTGTTTATTTTCTTTGATATATGAAGCTGCTTGAACAATTGTTCTAATAGCATTAGCGTTAGTTCCAGAACGACCAATAACAATTCCCATATCACTTTCAGCAACTAAAACTTCTATGATGATTTTATCTTCTTCGTTTTCGAATTGCTTAACTGAAACCATATCCGGTTCTTTAGCAATACTTTTAACTAAAAACTCTGTTAATTCTACTAACTTCATAATTATTTAACTTCCTTTTTTGTCATTCTCTCATTATGGAATTTTTCTAAAATACCAGTTTTTCTAAATAATGTTCTAACAGTTTCTGTTGGTTCAGCACCTGTTCTTAACCATTTTAATACTAGTTCTTCTTCTAGTTTAATTTCCGCTGGTTCCATAAGTGGATTATAAGTTCCAAGAATTTCAATAAATTTTCCATCTCTTGGACTTCTTGAATCTGCCGCTACAATACGGTAAAAAGGTTGTTTTTTTGCACCCATTCTTTTTAATCTTAATTTTACAGCCATTGATATCCCTCCGTTTCTAAATAATATTAACATAAAAAAAAGAAAGTGTCAACCTTTTTTTGTTGACACCTAATTATATGTAATTTTCGTTAATATTTTCATCAATTTCTTCTAAAATTTCTTCAGTTACTTCATCTTCTATTTCATCCCATGGTTCTTCATCTTCTTCAACTGATATTTTCATTTTGGTTTCTCCAACAATTTCAACACCTAACTCTTTTTCAATGTCAAAATTAATATTGCCATCAGAAGTTATTAAAACCTAGTACAATTAGGTTGTTTCAAAGTTCTAACAATAACATCAGTTTCCCCACTTAAATCTGTATTATCTCGAACTTTAACATTAAATAAATCATTATAATCTATTTTTTTACTAATAACCGTTGTTTTGCTATCTTCATCATATGAATACCATATATTAACATCATATGAACCGTCGACACCAATCTTATCGCCTGATTTATAACCTCTAAATCGATGGTTAATAACCCAACATCCTAAAACGGTAGTGGGATTATCAACTACTTCGAAAGTATAATTGTTTTTAAAATATTTTTTCCCTTTTCCAACTATGGCTTTAGTAACTATTTCTTTATATAGTGCCATTATATCAC
>JAQWBL010000044.1 GCA_028706395.1 Bacilli bacterium
GGTTTCGAACCTATAATATTATTGATATCTTTAATTCTTGATGAATATGGCATACGAGCATCGATTACTTCATAAACAATATCAACCAATTTCATATATTCACTCATTTGTCTTCTTGTCTTTGCCGTATGACCAGGATACCAATTTATATTTGCGTTATTCATTATTATCACTTACTTTCATTTAAACTTACACGTTTTTTACCTATTGTTTTTTCATATAAAGTAGTTGTTTTCCAAAAAATAACTACTTTATTTAGTCACTAATTTTTTTGTTTCTTCTAATAACTTATCAAAGTCGGATTTGTATAATCTATCTTGTTTTCTTTTGTATTTATCATATTCTTTATAAGATAACTCTTGTGCTACCCTTTGAGAAATTTTGCCTGCATTATTTAATATTTCTTTTTCATTAAATTGTAAAAAAGCGTTTAATTTATTGACCCAATCATTCATTGTCATAGCATTATGATTTTCTGCTTGTTCTTCAGCATAATCTAAATACATAGTAACAATTCTATTTAATGCTTTTAGTTCCTTTTCGTTTAAATAATTTTTTGCTATATCTACATCATATTTATATATTGGCCCATCTGGTGAATTTCTCCAAGTTGTTAAACCCATGTTATCCTTTTTTGCATCTGCTCTATTATATATAATTTCTGCTGCCGTAGAGCCTGTTGTTGCATAATGAAGTTTATTTTGAACAGTTTTAAAAAAAGTTTTAGTTATGTCTGAATCTTTATCATAATCAACACTACACATTGCATAAATATCAGTTATTTTTTGGTAAAATCTTCTTTCGCTAGAACGAATATTCCTTATTCGCTCTAACATCTCCTCAAAATAATCTTCACCAAATATATAATTAGGATTTTTTAATCTCTCGTCATCCATAACAAAACCTTTTCTAATATATTCATTTAAAGTATTTGTTGCCCAAATTCTAAAATTAGTGGCTTTTTTTGAATTAACCCGATATCCAACCGCTATAATTACATTTAAGTTGTATAATTTAGGTTTTCGTCCACCAGAACTTTCGTCGGAAATTCCGACAGAAGTTTTTTCGTCAAGTTCTCCACTATCAAATATATTTTTAATATGTTCTGTGATAGTACTTCTAGAAACATCAAACAATGTAGCTATTAATTCTTGAGTAAGCCATAAGTCATTATTTATAATCATGACACTTACCTTAATATCATCACTACCATCTTTATATAAAATAAAATCATTATTCGTAACTTGAATATTAATCTTTTTTTCCATAAAACTCTCCTTTTTTTGTTCAATATATCTAAAAGTATTTTTTCCATCAATTATTATTCTACATATGATTTACCAAAAACCGTATATAGCAATTAATGTTGGTCATAATTTTTTCTTTTTTTATCAATATCTACATGTTAGTATACCATAAAAATAAGATAAACAAAAATTTATCTTATTTAATTTTACCAATTTTATTTAAAGGATAAAAACGAAATATGGTTTTCCCGATAATGTCTTCTTTCTTAACCAAACCCATAATTCTACTATCATGAGAAGCATTACGATTATCACCAAGTACAAAATAGTAATCATCTGGAATAGTATCATGCCCTAAAGCAGTAATATCATAATCGTCAGTAGTGGTGTCTAAAAACGGTTCTAAAACTAACTCCCCATTAACATATAATAAATTATTAACGTATTTAACATGATCTCCTGGTAATCCAATAACTCGTTTTACTAGTCGGTCATTATCGTAGTTTAAAACAACAATATCAAATCTTTTAATATTTTTATTTATCTTACTAAGGATTAGTAATTCTTTATCAACTAACGTAGGATTCATCGAACTACCATTTACTCTAACTGGTGTTATTAAATATGTTCTAATAAAAATAATAGATATAATAATTAATATATAAATTAATATTTCTTTAAGTATTTTCATAATCTCATTCCCTTTTTATATAAAAAGAAGACCTTAGACGGCCTTAATTTCTTTCTTTGATTCTTGCTTGTTTTACTAAAGTTCTTAAGTAGTTTAATTTAGCTCTTCTAACTTTTCCCTTACGAATAACTACAATATTATCAATTTTTGGTGAATTAAGTGGGAATGTTCTTTCCACTCCTACACCACTTGTAGTACTTCTTACGATAAAGTTACGTCCAATTCCGCTACCTTTGATTGCCATAACAATTCCTTCAAACGCTTGAACTCTCTCACGTTTTCCTTCGACGATTTTAACACCAACTCTAACAGTGTCTCCAACACGAAATTCAGGATGATCTTGTCTAATTTGGCTTTTAGTTATTTTTTCAACTAAATTCACAATGTCACGCTCCTTTTACTAAATGTTGATCATAGGTATTAAGTCCCAGCGGATCACATCGACTAAATAATTCTATCACAGTTGAATAACTTTTTCAACTATTATCTACTTTTTCCTTTTTTTTCTTCCAAGACTTCTTCAACAATATAATTTCTGCTATTAATAATATATAATTTTTTACTTAATTCTTGATTAATTAAATCAATCTTTTGTAATAATAACTCATAATATTTTTTATCTAAATACATACGATATGTATTCATAACCGTTCTTTTATATCGCTCTAGATTATTTAAGGCCTTAGCAATATCTTCAGGATTAGTATCATTATCATTATCCATTATATCAATAATATATTTTAAATACTCTTCAAGCTTTCTTTTGCTTTTTTTAACCAATAATTTTTTAGTAAATGAGGGTTTAATTAAAATTAATTTATTAACAATAATTCCATCATACTTAACTTTATTTTTAGGAGTTACTTGATATCCATCTATTTTCTCATAGTCGATATAAAAAACTTCTTTTTGACCACCTTTTTTTATTAAAACATAATGTTCTTTTTTCATATAATCATCTCTTTTCTAATAAATCAGGTCGGCGTTCCAAGGTCTTTTTAAGAGCTTCTTCTTCACGCCATTTTCGAATGTTTTCATGATGACCAGATAATAATACTTCTGGAACTTCCATCCCTCTAAAATTTTGAGGTTTAGTATAAACCGGATGATCAAGCAAATTATTATTAAATGATTCATTAAGATGTGATTCTTCAATTATGACACCATCAATTAAACGAATAACACTATCCATAACAACCATGCTTGGAATTTCACCACCGGTTAATACATAATCACCAATGCTTATTTCCAAGTCAACAATTGACCTTATTCGTTCATCAAATCCTTCATAATGACCACAGATTATTATAATATGATTGTATTTCGTTAAGTTATAAGCTTGTTCCTGGGTATATGTCTTACCTTGTGGTGTCATCATTATAACTAAACTATCAGGGGTTCTAAAATGTTCAACGGCATCGAAAATAGGTGCTGGCATAAGGACCATTCCATGTCCTCCACCAAATCCATAATCATCAACACGATTATTTGGTTCTTTAGAAAAATCACGAATATTGTGAATGTTAATCGTAACCTTATTATCTTTAACCGCCCTACCAATAATTGAAGTGTTAACAAACCCATCAAACATTAATGGAAACAATGTTAATACATCAATTTTCATTAAGCAAGCCCTCAATTTCTTTGATGTATATTCTCTTATTATCCAGATCAACCTTTTCAATAAATTCACTTAAATTAGGAATTAAATGATTTATTTCATTATCTTTAACAACTAATATATCATGAGCATTATTATTAACAATGTGTGTAATATTACCAATTCGTTTTTCTCCAAAATAAACTTCAAGTCCAATTAATTCTTCATTAAATAAATCATCAACAATTAAATCTTCTTTATTTATATATACACTATCACCTTTATACATAATAACATCATTAATATTATTAATTCCCTCAAACGTAATCATATCGTATATTTTATGATAGCGATAACTATTAACCTTTAACTTATCTTTAAATCTTCCAACATATAAAGTAAAGCCTTTAGAAAATACCTTTTCTTTATGTTTGAAGTCAGATATTAGTCTTACTTCACCCTTAACACCATGCGTATTAACAATCTCCCCGACAAAAATGTATTCCATAATTCCACCTACTTATCTGCATAATAATAATTAAATTGTATCTTATTCACTAAGTTCGTATAATATTATACTGGTTGCTACGGCAACATTTAGACTTTCACAAACTGAATTCATATTAATATATATGAACTCATCACATAGGTCTTCTACCTCTTCACTAAGGCCACTGCCTTCGTTACCCACTATTATAACAAACTTTTTATTTTTTTCAACACTTTTTAAACTTTTACCATGGGTAACTTTAGTCCCCATTATTTTATATCCTTTAGATGTTAGAGTTGGTAACACCTCTAACAAGTCAGCAACAATAATATCAACATGAAAAAGCATGCCTTGAGTTGCTCTGACCACTTTTGAATTATATATATCAACCGTATCAGAACTCAAAATTATTGTATCTATATTAAAAGCAACAGCACTTCTAATAATAGTTCCTAGATTACCTGGATCTTGAACATTATCAACAACTAATACCTTATCACCAATTGTATTAACTTCTTTTAACTTATCACAAATACCAATAATATTTGATGGAGATTCTAAAGAAGATATGTAATTAATTATATCATTAGTTACATAATTAGTAGTAACTGGTAGTGGAAAAACCTCGTTTTTTTCAAGTAACAATTCCTTAAGATAACCAGTTTTATAGGCTTCTAAAACTAAATGGCTTCCCTCAACCATAAATTCATTATACTTTTCCCGATATTTTTTCTGACTTAATTTTTTTATTTGCTTAATTTTAGAATTTTCAATTT
>JAQWBL010000045.1 GCA_028706395.1 Bacilli bacterium
GGTATAAGAAAAATAAATTGTGTGCTAAATTAAAATAGCGAGGTGATAATATTTTAGAAATTGATACACAATGTCAAAAAGGAGTATTCTTTGTAAGATTGAAAGGTGAGTTAACTAAAAATACTGTTGAAAAGTTACAAGATGAAGTTACTAACTTAGTAAAAGATAATGGAATTAGAAATGTTGTTTTTAATATTAATGAACTAAATAGTATAGATATGAAAGGAATTAATGCCTTACTTCATAACTATGAATTAGTTAAAAGTAACAATGGTTATGGATGCGTTTGTGGAATCAATAATACTCTAGTTAAACATCGTATTTCTAATAGTCGATTACTAAAATATATGTATGAAACAAGTGATGAGATAGGAGCTTTAAATATTATAAATTTGTATAAGGAGAAATCATATGACAGGTGAAATAACTAATATAATTAATGATAATAAAAATCTTATTTATTCTATTACTCATTATTTTAAAGGATATCAAAATAAAGAAGATTTATTTCAAGTGGGCTGTGTTGGAATGATTAATGCTTATAAAAATTATGATAATAGCATGGGTGTTAAATTTACAACTTATGCTTATCCATATATCTTAGGTGAAATGAAAAAGTATGTTAATCAAGATCATGGAATCAAAATAAGTCGTGACATTTTGAAACTTAATTTAAAAATTGATAAAGCAACGATTCTTTTATCGCAAAAATTTATGCGTGAACCAACCATTAGTGAAATTGCGTCATATTTAGAAGTTCCAGAAGATTTAATTGGCCAATCAATTAATACTAGAAACATTATTCAAAGTTTTGATGATCCAATCAACAATAATGATGCTAAAGAAATGACTTTACACGATACTATTGCTAAAGTTGAAACAATGGATTTAAATAGCTTACTTGATTTAAAAAAGGAAGTTAGTAAGTTAGATGATGCATCAAAAGATATTATAAAGATGCGCTATTACGATGATCTTACACAAACTGAAGTCGCTAATGCTTTAGGAATTAATCAAGTTCAAGTGTCACGAAAAGAACAAAAAATATTACAAAAATTAAAAAATAAATTAAGTGCATAAAAGTAATATAGGAAAGATATATTACTTTTCTAATGGGAAAATTTGTATATAATTTTTTCTCTTATCCATAATAATATTGGAGGTTAATTATGGATACAAAAAGATATAAAGAAATAGTTGATGAAAACACACCAAAAGAAAATCGCCTATATAACGGAATGATTGCTTTTATAATTGGTGGACTAATGGGAGCATTTGGTGAATTATTGATCCAAATTTATACCTATTTATTTGGTATTTCAACATCTGAAGCATCAGTTTTTATGATTATGACACTAGTATTTTTAGGTTGTTTATTTACGGCACTTGGTTTTTTTGATAAATTTGTGGCTTTTGCTAAAGCTGGTTTAATTATACCGATTACAGGTTTCGCTCATTCAATGATGAGTGCGGCTTTAGAATATCGTCAAGAGGGCTTAGTAACTGGTATTGGATCAAACATGTTTAAATTAGCCGGTACGGTTATTATTTTTGGAGTTGTCAGTGCGTATGTCGTTGGATTAATACGCTTGATAGTATTAGGGGGTTAATATGACTTTTAAATATAATAATGTCTATATAAATGATACAAGTTTGGTTGCTGGACCTTATGAAAAAAAGGGACCACTAGGAAATACCTTTGATAAAACATATGATGATTTATATTTAGGTAAAAAAACATGGGAACAAGCCGAAGTAAAACTAATTGAAGATAGTGTCGAAATATTATTAAATAAGATAAATAAAAAGAAAAAAGATATTGATATCCATATATCAGGTGATCTATTAAATCAAATTGTAGCAACGAATTATGCATCAGCCAGTATTAAGATACCACTATTAGGAATTTATAGTGCTTGTGCTACAAGTACCGAATCCTTAATAATTGGAGCGAATATGATTGAAGCCAATCAAATAAAAAATTGTATATGTAGTGTATCATCTCATAACAATGCTGCTGAAAAACAATTTCGTTATCCCGTTGAATATGGAGGACCAAAACCTAAAACGGCTACATTTACTGTTACTGGGGGGACAAGTTCTTATTTAAGTAGTAATAAAAAAGGAATAAGGATTGAAAGTGGAACCGTTGGAACCGTAAGTGAACTTGGAATAACTGATCCAAATCATATGGGAGCGATTATGGCTTCATCAGCCGGTGATACAATTCACCAACATTTGACTGATATGAAAAGGGACCCAAATTATTATGATTTAATTATTACTGGTGATTTAGGATTATATGGGTCTAAAATAATGATTGATTATGTGAAAACTAAATATGGAACAACAATAAAAAACCATAAGGATGCAGGATTAATGATCTTTGATATAGATAGCCAACCAGTCTTTGCTGGTGGTAGTGGGGCAGCTTGTTCAACTCTTGTTACATATGGTCATATTTTTAAACTTATGAAGCAAAAGGAATTGAAAAAGGTTTTATTGGTGGCAACCGGATCTCTGTTATCCCCAACAATGGCTTTTCAAAAATTAGGGATACCGTCAATTTCTCATGCTATTAGTTTGGAGGTAATATAATGATATTTCTTAATTCATTTTTATTTTGTGGTACTATTTGTTTAATTGGTCAAATCATATTAGATAATACAAAACTTACACCTGGTCATTTAACAACCATCTTTGTAGTTGTTGGAACCTTCTTAGATATGTTTAGTTTCTATGATAAAATCATTTTGTGGGCTGGTGGTGGAGCTTTAGTACCAATTACTAGTTTCGGTCATTTATTAATTCATGGAGCTTTAGCTAAAGCAACTAATCTTGGTCCAATGGGACTAATCATGGGAATGTTTGATTTAACATCCGCAGGTATTATCGCCGCTATTGTCTTTTCCTTTGTTCTCGCCCTTTTATTTAAACCAAGAGATTAATTTAATAAAATTGATCTTTTTTATTTTCCAAAAAAAGTTAACTTTAAAAGACTTTTATTTTAGATTTAAATATAGTATACTATATATAGTAGAGAATAGAAATGAGGAATTATTTTGAAAAAAATGACAATAGATGGTAATGAAGCAAGTGCCTTAAATGCTTATATATTTACTGAAGTTGCAGGTATATATCCTATTACTCCCTCAAGTCCAATGGCAGAACATATGGATGCCTGGAGTAATCAAGGAAAACTAAATATTTTTAATGACACAGTTAAAGTTGTCGAGATGCAAAGTGAAGCAGGAGCTGCTGGAATGGTTCATGGATCACTTCAAGCGGGGTTGTTAACCACAACCTTTACTTCTAGCCAAGGATTACTTTTAATGATACCTAATATTTATAAAATGACAGGGGAGATGCTTCCTGGTGTTTTACACGTTGCTGCTAGATCACTGTCTACTCAAGCTTTGAGTATTTTTGGAGATCATCAAGATATTTATGCAACCCGTCAAACTGGAATTACAATGATGGCGTCGTCATCTGTTCAGGATGCGGCTTATTTATCGGCAATTGCCCACTTGGTAGCAATTAAATCATCGTTACCATTTATGCACTTTTTTGATGGTTTTAGAACTAGTCATGAACTTCAAAAAATCAATGTTTTAGAAATGGAAGAGCTTAAGGATTTAGTCGATTATGACGCTTTGAAAAAATTCCGTGATAGGGCTTTAAATCCAAATGAAGCAATAACTAGAGGAACCGCTCAAAATGATGATATATATTTCCAATCAATGGAGGTTAGAAATAAATTTCATAATGTTATTCCAGATATTGTTAATGAATATATGGAAAAAATTAATAAAATAACTGGTACTAACTATGCACCATTTAATTATTATGGAAGTGAAACTGCTGAAAATATTATTGTTGCTATGGGTTCAGTAACTGAAACAATTAAAGAAACAATTGATTATTTAAATGCTAATAATTACAATGTAGGATTGATCGAAGTTCATTTGTATCGTCCATTTAGCGAGAAATATTTACTAAATGTGTTACCTAATTCAGTTAAAAGAATTGCAGTTTTAGATAGAACTAAAGAACATGGTAGTTTAGGAGAACCGCTTTACTTAGATATTGTAGCTGTATTAAAAGATAAACCAATTGAAATAGTTGGGGGTCGTTATGGATTATCAAGTAAAAACACAACTCCTCGTCAAATAAAAGCCGTTTACGATATGTTGTCATCAAAACCACAACATAACTTTACAATTGGTATTATTGATGATGTTACTAATTTAAGTTTAGATGTTGATAAAGAATTTAAAATAACTAATGCTAGCGAATTTGCTATCTATGGTTATGGTAGTGATGGGATGGTTACTGCTGCTAAATCAATTATTAAAATTGTTGGTGATAACACGGATAAATATGTTCAAGGATATTTTCAATATGATTCTAAAAAATCAGGTGGAGTAACACTTGGTCATTTAAGATTTTGTAATAAACCAATAAGAGCAACTTATTACACTGAAAATCCTAAATTAGTTGTTGTAACTAAAGATACTTATTTAGACGATTTTAAAGTTATTCATAATATTTCAAATGATGGAATCTTTATTTTAGCAACTTCTAAAACTGAAGCAGAAGCTAAAGATTTATTAACGGCTGAAATGAAACAAATTATAAAAGACCGTAATGTTAAATTTTATATTATTAATGCTCATGAATTAGCCCGCAAAAATGGTTTAAGAAATCGTATTAGTATGATTATGCAAGC
>JAQWBL010000046.1 GCA_028706395.1 Bacilli bacterium
GAAATAGAGAAATTGAAAAAGGATTTGAAAAATGAAATCATTTATAAAGATAATAAGTTGATAATTAATAAAAATATTCTTGAATTAAGTAAAAAGATAGATACTTTAATAAACAAATACATGGAAGGTTTATTGAAAAATACAGATTAAATCCTATTCTTCGAATGAATGTTTTGACAGATTTATCCAGTGTGCTATAATTAATATATAGAAAGCATTTCCTATGAATGGAGGCTACAAATGAAATCAACGGACTTTGAAATTGTATTAGATAAGATAAAAAAAGAACATCAAGCATTTACTTTAATCAATGCTGTGTTTAGAGCAAATGATTTCTTCCTAACATTTGCCAATAATGAAAACGATGAGTTGATAACATATCAAGCTAATTATGATAAATGGAAGGAAAAATAAAGAGTAAATGCAGAATACCAAGAAGAATTTTGAGAAATTGTTCTAAATAATTAAGACACTAATAACCAAGATGTATTTCTTTATATATTACAAATAGTAATTAGAGCTCTATGTGCGCAATAAATTTATGATAAAATCATTGAAAAATTAAGGAGAGGTCCTTGATGGAACAATTACTTTCCAGATTACACAGGTATTTATGCTGATCTAAAAGTAAATTCACCTAATTTTCGGTTGACAAACACAACGGGAACTCAATATCTTTTAGAGCATTATCCCTTGCCATTCTCTCTTTAAATCCTTTTATGTCAGCACTCAATTAATTTGGCTATTTTATTAATATCATTAAAGGTAAGAATCTTAATAACATGTGAAATATGTGTTTTTCTGTTTGATGATGAACTCCAATATTTGAACTCACAGTAATAATCTTCAGAGTATTCCAGCATAGCCTTAGCTAATTTTAGTTTCGCTTTATCTTTGGTTTCCGCATTTTCTATTAAGTCGATTTCATTAAGTGATAAAGTAATTGAGCCATCATCCTCAACTATTGTTTCTGCTGTAAACTTATATGCGCTTAGCAATATTTCTAAAAAATTAACATCCATTAGAATCAATAAATCTCTTGTTCTTTTAAAAAATTGTGGTTTTTCTTGTATTGCTTTATCAATCACTAAATTGAATTCTTTTCTTACATCAGTAGAATTAATTATATTCACTTTTTCTCACCTCCAGGTATGATTACATTATATCAAAAATACGAATTCAAGAAAAACATTTTTTTACAAAATTTATTGTTTTGACAAAATATATTTATATGATTTTCTTTAGTGGTATAAAAAGAAAAAAGGTTGATGATAATTTGAAAATAAATATTAAAAATTTAGCAGTTGATATTGTAGTTGGATTATTAATTATTAATGTTTCTTGATGCAATTTTGCTTGGCTATTTGCTAAAAATATATATACTAATATTGAACTAACTATAAGGCTGTAAAGATAATAAAAATGCTATAATTCATTTTTTCAAACTGCCAAGCCCCTGTTTCCATTAAAATAGGATAATAATTCCTTTAATATAATTATCCATTTTAGTTCTGTTAAACTGCCTACATCTGTTTTATGAATAGTGCATTTAATAAAAACATTTGAATTAATTCTACAATTCTACATCTCTACACGATAAATATCATAAACTATTAGAACATATTATTATTGATTTTATTTATTAATTATATCAAGTAGAAATGTAGAATTTAACAACAAGTGATGTAATTCTAAAACTAATACAATAATAAGATAAACCTAAAATAAATCAACTTAAAAGTTTTTATCAACATAATTATTAAATATTTCATGTATTTTTTAAAGCAAAATCTAAATTATCCTTTAAAGGAAAAACAGATAACTGATATAACTACCACAATTGCAGCATGTTGATTACGTCAATTGAATGAAAAAATCCATTGTTTAACACGATGAGTATTGCCTTGAGATAAGACCAGCAGTGCCGACTTTCAGACCAGCTGTTGCTTCATAATAGACCACTCAGCGCATCCAAAAGACCATTTATTCAAAACCTCTTATATAATTAAAGTGTATGCTTGAATGCATGATAAATTATCAATGCTTAGTAGAGTTCCTCTTTCTTGAAAACAAGCCATAGCAACACCTAAAAACGGCAAGTGCTATTCCATAAACAACGGCAAATAATTTTCTAAAAAATTCGGCAATTAAAATTCCATACCTATCGAAACCATTTCGTGTTTTGTAAATTCCTTTTTGTTGTGGATTTATGGAAAACTGTACACATTCACCTATAATGTATTACTTTTTCGTAGGTTTCCCACAAGCTCCACAACAACTACTACTGCTGCTAATACTTTAACATGTTTTTTACAAAAAGCTGTAAAGCTTGATTGCTGTATTTTATTCACGCTGCCGTTCTTAAAACGTTTTGTTCTCCTTTCGGCACTGGGTGGTCCGTTCTGTGGCATTACATGGTCTGAAAATGTGCATTGGTGATCCAATTTAAAAGCAATAATCAACAGAAACCTACATTGTTTGAATATAATCATATTAATTAATTAAAGGAATATCTTAAGCTTAATTTTGAATGAATGAAAAAACGATCATTCACGATGGTACAGTCAAAATCCAGCTTAATAAATAACCAGGAAGTACTTTATATTTTCTTATGAGGAACGTTGAGTGAAATTAAGTAGTATGCATTTAGAAAATCATTTGGAGACATTCTTTTAAAAAGTGTTACTCTTCATAGATTTAAAGAAAAATAAAAGGTATACAATTTTTTCATATACCTTTTTGAAATAGTAAATTTTGAAGTGAGTTAGAAATTGATCACTTTATTTGTAGCATTTGTTTTTTTTGAGCCATTCTTAATTGCCATTTTAACAAATACATCTGCTTTTACAGAATCATAACTAATGTTTCTTTTGAAGTTATTATCACCATGTAATTTTTTAATTTCCGAAATGAATTCGTGTTGAGTAGTTTTAATTTTCGTCAAATCTGGAGCATTATTATAATTAAGGGGTAGAAAACCCTGTACAATCAAGTAATTTACATACTCTTTAAATAGATCTTTATTACTTATTCTATCTTTTACACTATCCGTTATAAGAATTTCTTCTTTATAAAACCTGTAAATTAAATCCGATTCTTTTAACTGTTCTTCTCTATTATTATAGACTTCTTCTGATACAGAAAATTCTTGATTGTTTTTTAGGAATACTATTAATTGATTGATTGCTTTTATTATTATATATTCCATATTCATTTTATCCGCTAAATTCTTAATTTGTTTGCTTTTCTCAATAACCGATTTAAATTTGTAAACTAAGAACCTATCACTAATGGAAGTAGAATCATTTACAATAAATTTCGGAACAGTATTGCCTGAAAATATTAGTAAAGCGGAATTAATAAAATTTACCACATCTTTATATTTCACTCTTATAGTTATTCTATCTCCGCCACTTAACTGTTTTAGTAAAGTAACATTTTTTAAATTGAATTCAGGATTTTCAGCACATATATTTGCTCTTTTTCCAATTATGCTTGTAAGCTCCATGGAAGTTTCATCCGCAAAAAACTTTAATCCAAGCGATGAACAATCCATAGTCCCATCAGAATTTGATAATAATCTCTCTGCTATATGCATATACACACTTTTCCCAGTATCTTTTGGTCCTACAAAATAGAGGATATTCTTAAAGCTCCTGTAACCTGATATTAATACTCCCAGAACTTGATATAGATAATCTATATCTTCTTTATTGCCATTCGTAACTGATTCAAAGAAATCATCAGCAAATTTACACCTTTTTGTTTCAGGATTATAATTGTAATCAACTTGATTAATAAAAATCAAATCTGTTGAATTGTCCTTATGTGATACAAACTCCATACTCTCAACATTAAGAATACCATTTTTAAAGTTTATGTATTTCTCATCCGCTAAGTCAGCTTCATCTATAATCAAATCACCATCCATTCTTAAAAGTTTTTCACATGCTATAATATCATTTGGTTTTCTATATATATCCGGTATTTCATTACAAATAATTATTTTCATATCTTCTACAATACGATAATAATTATTTTCGCAAATTCTAAAATTACATTTATAATACTTAATTGGAAACTTCGCCTTAATGTATATTGCAAGGAGTGATACATCCACCTTATAACCACATGCTGGAATTAATGGATTTATTAAAACTATAAAACTAAGCTTCTGTTTACTTGTTAAATTGTTAGGATTTTCAGTATTTTTAACTTCTTTTAACATTTAAATTATTTCTCCTTATTAAAGTTTTTACAAATTTACTAAATTTTAATTATGAGTGAAATTAAAACCCTTTCTTTATTCATTCCTTTTTCTACTTTTCAAGTAGGTTAGTGTGTATCAATAAAATTCTAATTGAATTTATTATGGTCTATAATTTGAAAAGTCTTATCTTTAGTGATTTTATCTGTCCATTCATTAAGCAATTTTACATTTATAAGGTATTTTCTTTTAATTTGTATTGCAGGAAACCCTTTATGTTTACTACGACAAAGTTCTAATACATTGTTTTTTCCAAGATTTAAGACCTTCATAACTTCCTCTACAGTGTAAAATAATTTCTGCATTAAGTTCATCTCCTTCCTTAATTATTAGGTTCAACGCAAAAAA
>JAQWBL010000047.1 GCA_028706395.1 Bacilli bacterium
ATTTCCCAAACTAAGTGATGTAGTCCCCTTTTGTCAGTAGAGCCAATATACATGGCTGGTCTCTTTCTTACGGCATCTAATCCTTCTAGTATTTTGATGGAACTTTCATCATATTTTGTCATATAATCACCTACAATTCATTATAGCATAAGTTTTGGTCTATTTACAAATATAAAATTGAAGATAACCCTTAAATTACAATAAAAATGAATAAATTTATCTTTATTCATTTCTTTTTAATTATAATTATTCATTATTATGATTGCTATCAAATTCAACTAATACTTCTCTTGGTTTTGAACCATTGCTTGGTCCAATAATTCCTCGTTCTTCCATTAAGTCAATTACTCTAGCTGCACGATTATATCCTAATCTAAATCGTCTTTGAACTAAAGAAGTACTGGCTTTACCATTTTTAATAACAAATTCAACAATTTCGTTATAAAGTGGTTCTTCATAAGCATCCTTTTCATCAACCATTGTTGTGGCATGCATTTCTTCTTCAGTTAATAATAATGTTTCATCATATCGAGCCTTTTGTTGAGAAATAGTATGATCAACAACCGCTTTTATTTCTTCTTCTGAAATAAAGGTTCCTTGAACTCGAAGTGGTGTATTTTCACCCATTGGTACAAAAAGCATATCCCCTTTTCCAAGCAGTTTTTCAGCACCTGACATATCAAGTATTGTTCGAGAATCAATACTACTACTTACAGCAAAAGAAATTCTTGATGGAATATTGGCTTTTATCAACCCTGTAATAACATCAGTTGATGGCCTTTGAGTAGCAACAATCAAGTGAATTCCAGCGGCTCTAGCCATTTGAGTAATTCTTAAAACCGAATCTTCAACTTCCTTAGCAGCGACTAACATAAGATCTGCTAACTCATCAATAATAGCAACAATATAAGGCATCTTTTTTATTTTATCATTATCACTTAATTTTTCATTCTTTTTTTCCAAATACATATTATATCCAGCAATATTTTTAGTACCACTATCACTAAATAACTCATATCGTCGATCCATTTCGGCAACAATTTTCTTAAGGGCAACATTGGCAAGCTTTGGATCCGTTACAACTGGAGCCATTAAATGTGGAACCCCATTATACATACTAAGTTCTACCTTTTTAGGATCAACTAACAATAGTTTTACTTCATCTGGTTTAGTGCGCATTAAAATAGACACAATCATACTATTAATACAAACTGATTTCCCACTACCAGTAGCACCTGCCACTAATAAATGAGGAGCTTTATTAATTTCAAAATAAATTGGATTACCCATAATATCTTTACCTAGTGTTACGGCTAATTTACTACTTTCCAATTTCTTAGGTATTTTTTCAAGTATTTCTCTTACTGTAACCATTGATATATTTTTATTAGGTAACTCAATTCCAATCGTATTTTTACCAGGAATTGGAGCTTGAATTCGAACATCTTTAGCTGCTAGTGCCAGAGATATTTCGCGATGAATACTTAAAATTTTATTTACTTTCGTTCCTGCTTTAATTTCTAATTCATATTGAGTAACCGCTGGTCCGATATTTATAGCAACAACTTTACCATGAATATCAAAATCAATAAGTACTTGTTCTAATAATTTAACATTTTCCTTAACGTAATCGTGATCTTCTTTAGTTTTATTTTTAGTAGGATTTTTCAAAAGGCTTAAAGGTGGGTATATATAACCTTCTAAATTTTCAGGGCCTTCTTCTTTAGGCTGTTCAACTACAACTGGAGTTTCTTTGTCCTTTTCTTCCTTATCGTGAATATTGATTAATTCATCAACACTTGTTATAACGATTTTGTTATCCTTTTCAAACTCTTCTTCAACCTTTTTAATATCTTCGCTAATCTTGTTTTTCTTAAATTTACTTAAAACATTTTTAGTTCGATTATTTACATTTGCAATCATATCGGCAATAGTAATTCCGGTAAACATTACAAATCCACAAATAGCTAAAGTCCAAGCCACAATCGTTGTTCCTTCTAATTCAAATAGTTTTACTCCAATGGTTGCAAAAATCGAACCAAGAATTCCTCCACCCTGAATATTATCAATGTTATAAGTTGATGACATAAAATTATTAACTGTATTAATAATTATTTCAAAGTTTTTAAAATCAGTATCTTTTATATAGTTTAAATGAGAAAACAATAATATGGCAATACATAATATATATAACCCCAACATTTTAGTTGTAAAATAATTTGGTTTTTCCCTTTTTACCATCATGTAAATACCAATTAAAAAGATAACGGCTAATAATACATAATGCCATGTCCCAACTAAAAATGATGCGAAATAAGTTATTAGACGTCCAATAATTCCAAATTGCCCTAAACCGATAAGCGATAAAACAATATATAACAGTCCCGCTAGTTCAGTATAATAACCTTCATTTGGTTTTTTAGTATCCTTTTTTTTCTTCTTTTTAGCCATGATATACCTCCAAGATCTTATGGTTTAATTATAACATAAGTTCCTTATTTCTACAAACAAAAACTTATGATAAAAACTTATCATAAGTTACTATTAATTTTTTTGTTTTTTATTATTTTTCTAATTCTTCTTCAATACGAATAAGCTGATTATATTTACAAACACGGTCAGTTCTTGATAATGATCCTGTTTTGATTTGTCCTAAATCAAGACCAACTGCTAAATCAGCAATTGTTGTATCTTCAGTTTCCCCACTACGGTGAGAAATAACCGTTTTATAATTGTGTTTTTTAGCTAATTCAATGGTTTCTAAAGTTTCAGTTATGGTTCCAATTTGATTAACTTTTAAAAGAATGGAATTACCAGCATTCATTTCAATTCCTTTTTGAAGACTTTTAATATTAGTTACAAATAAATCGTCACCTACTAATTGAATTTTATTACCAAGTCTTTCAGTAAGTAATTTAAATCCGTCCCAATCATTTTCATCAACCCCGTCTTCAATTGAAATAATTGGATAATCATTTATTAACTCTTCATAAAAATTAATAAGTTCAATTGTTGTTAATGTTTTATTTTCACCAGTTAATTCATATAAACCATCTTTATAAAACTCACTGGCAGCAACATCTAACCCAATACAGACATCCTTTTTAAGCTCATATCCAGCCAATTTAATAGCTTCACATATTAAATCCAAGGCTTCACGATTACTCTTTAAATTAGGGGCGAATCCTCCTTCATCACCAACATTAGTGTTATAGTTATTCTTTTTAAGAACTTTTTTAAGAGAATGAAATACTTCAGCCCCTATTCTTACTCTTTCTTTAATAGTTGTGGCTTGAGGTATTATCATGAACTCTTGGAAATCAAGATTGTTATCACCGTGAGCCCCACCGTTAACAATATTCATCATCGGAACTGGTAAAGTAACTCCATCTCCAATGTATTTATAAAGTGGCAGTCCTTTTGCTATGGCTCCAGCTTTTAAAGCCGCCATGGAAACCCCTAAAATAGCATTCGCTCCGAGGTTACTTTTAGTTTCGGTTCCATCTAATTCAATCATTTTATAATCTAGTCCCTTTTGATCAAATACATCAAAGCCAATTAAATTATCTCTTAAAATAGTGTTAACATTATTTACCGCTTTAGTAACACCTTTCCCCATATATCTGTTACCACCATCACGAAGTTCTAAAGCTTCTCGTTCTCCTGTTGAAGCCCCGCTTGGTATACTCGCACGGCCAATTATTCCATTTTCTAAAATAACATCAACTTCAACTGTTGGGTTACCTCTTGAATCTAATATTTCACGACCTTTTATATCTTTTATTTTCATTTATTTATCCTCCTATTTATTTATATATTCATTATATCATTCCCCTATTTTTAAATAAACCCATTTTCACCAATTTGACATTTATTGTATAATGTATTAGAATATCTTCAACTTGGAAAGATTCTAAGTAAAATAAAGGAGAATTATATGAGTGACTTTGTTAATGACGTCATGTCAGTTGTAATAATTGGTGATGAAAAAAATGAAGAATTTGATGGAAAAATAAAATTTAATGGTAAATCAGATGGTAATTTATATCATCGTGATTCTATACAACAAATTATAAATGAATTTAAAAGTGAGGGGTATTCTTTAAATGATATCAATTTATGTAACTCTAATGAAGCAGGTTATGACTTGGTCAATCAAGGACATATATTATTCTGTAATTGTACAACTGGGAAATATTACTTCGGGTATATATTCTTACCAGAAAAAATAACAACTAATCAAATTCAATCCTTAAAATTGTTTGAAGAGGAATTTCAATTGTTTGAACAATTATATATAATGAAAATTGATGAAATGGATCAAGAAAACTTTGAAATTAGTGTTCAAAGCAATGACTTTAATGTAAATGAAATAATCACAAAATATTATGGTAAATCAAAACAAAAACGTAGATAATCTACGTTTTTTTTATATTAATTTTTCAACTATATCTTTAAAATCTTTTCCTCTTGATTCAAAATCAGGATATTGATCCCATGAAGCACAAGCAGGACTTAATAAAATAATATCTCCTTCATCAGATAAATTATAAGCAGCCTTTACCGCCTCATTTAACTTTTCAACTACAACACA
>JAQWBL010000048.1 GCA_028706395.1 Bacilli bacterium
GGACATTTAACTTTGTTTTCGATAATGTAATCATACATTTTTTCATTTGACCAACCATCTGCTTGAACTTCTCCTTTTGAATGATCTTCAATGATTTTATCAGCACGATATCTTGATTTACACTCTTTACAGTCGATTAACGGATCGTTAAAATTATTTATATGTCCACTTGCTTCCCAAACACGAGGATTCATTAAAATCGCACTATCCATTCCAACATTATAAGGATTTTCTTGAACAAACCTTTTCAACCAAGCATTCTTCACATTCTTTTTAAGTTCATTACCAAGTGGTCCATAATCCCAAGTATTAGCAAGGCCACCATATATTTCACTACCTTGAAATATAAACCCATATTGCTTACATAAATTAACTATTTTTTCAATTGTTACTTCTTTCATATTATTCAATCTCCTTTATTCTATTAAATATTTTTTCAAATTCTTCCATGTTTCGTGCGATTTCAAAAGTATCGACGAGTTTCTTCTTTAAAAAGTTTTCTTCTTCCATTTTCTTTAATTGAAGCATCAAATAATCATAAAAATTATTTTCATCATAAATGATTATTGGTTTTTCATTATCATAAGTCTTTTTTTCTTCAATATATGATAATAATTCCGATGCGGTTCCTATTCCTCCTGGTAGACAAACAATTACATCACATTGTTCAAACATTACCTTTTTTAAATCAAAAGTTGTTGCCACAACAGTTGAAATGGAATCTTTTAAGCTTTCTAAATTTTTAGCAAATTCATCATTACTATAGGCATACACCTTTCTTCCATTTTTTATAAATTCTTGGTAACAAGCACCCATCATTGATAATGAACACCCTCCAAATATTAAATCACAGTTTCTAGTAGATAAAAAGTTAGATATCTTTGTTGCTATATTTTTATAGTAATCATCTATATTATCGTTAGCTGACGATATAATTAAAACATTCATGTTACATCCTCCAAATTCTATGCAAGGTTTAAATTATATTTTTTTATTTCGTAAATTAGGGCTTGTAATTTTTGGATATTATCTATATACACAAGTATATTTTCTTTCAAATTTTTAGTTTCATATTCCAGTGAAAAGATCCCATCATAATTATTTTTTATTAAACATTCTAATTCCAATTTTTGCAATTCGAAGTTAGTTATTGGTAGATGATCAATTGTTTGATCATCACTAATCTTTATATTATGAATATGGGTGAATTTTACTTTAGCGAGAAGTTCTTTGGGCAAGCATAGTTGCTGCTTTGTTTCGATATTATTTAATCTTGTATGTCCCATATCCCAGCATATACCAAAATTCTCACTTTTAATGTTTGTTGCTAAAAACATTAATTCATCAAGATCATCACCGATATGATTTCCAATTGGGTGATTGTTTGACAGAGTCTCTACTAAAATTTCGAAGTTTAATAATTTAGCAAATTCACTCAATTCTTCGAATCCTTTTGCCAATTTTTGTAAGTGTTCATATTTATTAAACTCATTTTTATATGGCAATGCATGAAAAACAATGGTTATTGAATATTTAATATTATGGATATCTAAAACATTCCTAATTCTTATTAAATCTTCTTTATATTGTTCAAATATGGAATTACTAGTTTCTTTCTTGCTTGAAGCATAATGAAATGATATTTTAATATCTTGTTCATTTAAAAAAATTAGTAATTGTTTTAATTTATCATTATTATTTAAAAACATTGTTGTATAAAAATCAAAACTAGTTATACCAGCTTTTTTTAACTGCAAAAGATAATTACTTAGGGTTTCAAAACTCATATTCTCATAATCATAACCAGGAAAACAAATCCCTATATTAATCAAATTACCACTCCTATACAAAAAAACTTTTAGAATATTTGTAAGGACGAGTTTCCCCGCGGTTCCACCTTACTTATTCTAAAAGAATCAGCTTGCTTCATATTGCTCCAGTTTTCCAGACCATCATCGCATTGATATATATAAATCTATATTAATATATTATTAATCTTTTGTCAACTAATAACTAAAAAATAAGATAAGTGAAAATAAATCCCATAACAATTGCCAATAAAATACCAGCAAACACTTCACTTGGGTTATGTCCCATTTCTTCTTTTAATTTAGCAATACCAGTTTTATAGTTTTTGGAAAAAATTTCTTCGGCAATTTGATTTAAAGCCTGAGCATGTTTTCCACTTTCCATTCTAAGTCCCATAGCATCATAAGCTACAATCATTGAAAAAATTAAAGAAATAGCAAATAATATACTTGTAAATCCTTCATTTAATCCAATCATCACAACTAGTGAAAAAGAAAACGAACTATGAGCACTTGGCATTCCACCTGCACCATTAAATAATCTTCCCCACTTTAATTTTTTAGCCGCAATCGACTCAATTGTAAATTTAATTATTTGAGCGATTATTAATGTTGTTACCGGGACAATTAAATATTTATATTCTTCCATTTCATACTCCTAACATATTTGACACAAATTATTTAAAAAGGTTTTACTTTTCAAATATAATCCTGTGTACTCATCATAATATCCATCTAAAAAATGATTGATTTCTTGCTTTACTTTATCACTTATATCAATTGTTGTTATCTTAGATATATCTAAGTAATGAAACATGCGAATCATCTTAATAGCTTTTTCCGTAATAACTTTTTCAGTAGTTAGACATTTATTACAAATGTAACCACCTTTAATAATTGATAAGCCAACGATTGAGTTAGTACATCCACAGTCAGCACAACAATCAAGAACTGGTGCGACACCAAGATAATCCAAATATTTTAATTCTAAAATATTTGTTATAACCATGGGATCTAAGCCATCGTCTATTTTATTTAAACTTGCAACTAACAAATCATATATCTCATGACTTGGATTTTGTTTAGCTACTTGCTCAGTTAATTCAACAATAAATAAAGCATAACTCATTTTCGTAATATCTTTTCTTATTTGTTTAAAACTATTTATAACATCAACACTTATTAGTGTTGATAGTTTATCTTCTTTATAATAAATATTAAAATTTCCATATATAAGTTTCTCACTAACACTTCTAAGATCGCTTTTTAATGAGCGACAACCTTTTGAAATAATTCCAATAATTCCATACTCTTTGGTAAAAACATTTAAAATTTTACTGCTTTCACTATAATCACGTTCATTTATGACAATACCTTCAATTTTCTCAATCATAAATCACGCTCCTTACTTAAGAAATTATTTCGAATCTATACTTTTGATTAACATCAGGATATTTTTCTTTATCAACCAATGATAAAAACATTTCAAGTTCTCTTATCCATATTAACTTGTCCCCATATAATGCTTGATACACAACAACTTGTCTTAGATGATCCTCGCTATCATTAGCAATGGCTAAAACTTGATAATCTTTTCCTTTAAAATGACGATATATTTTTCCTATTTCAACTGTTCTTTTTTCTTCCATTTCTTACCTCTTTATATTTCATATAATATTCAATCTTGCCCGTTTTATTAAATAAATCCCATAATAATTGTTCTTTCATAAAATAACCACCTTTCTATTTATATGGTGATTACTATAATTAATTATTATTCAAAATTACTGAAGCCAAATTCTGCCAAATATTTTTCTTTTTCGCGCCATTTCTTAATTGTTTTTACAAATAGCTCTAGAAAAACCTTTTCGCCAAGTAAAGCCTCTATTTCAGGGCGGGCCATCATACCAATCTGTTTTATCTTTTGACCACGTGCTCCAATTATTATTTTTTTCAAAGAGTCACGATCAACAATAATTGCAGCATTAATGATATATTTATTTTTATCTTTTTTAATTTGTTCTACAACACAAGTAATTGAATGAGGAATTTCTTCTTCCGTTAAATTAAATACTTTTTCACGTATGATCTCAGCAATTAAAAATTCTGTTGATCTATTAGTTACTTGCTCATCTGGATAATATTTAATGGTATCTGTTAAATGTTTTTTTAATGTATTAATTAAATCATTTAAATTATCCCTTTTAAGAGCCGATAACGGAATTATATCAGTGAATTTATAGAGATTACTATATTCTTCAATAATTGGTAATAATTCTTCCCTCTTCAATTTATCAATTTTATTGAGAACTAAAATAACTGGTTTTTCAATTGTTTTAAATGTCTCAATAATGTGCTTATCCCCTGGTCCTAGAGGCATACTAACATCTACTAACATAACAACAATATCAACATCATTAATACTGTAATATGCTTGTTTATTTAAAAAATCCCCTAATTTATGTTTTGGTTTATGAATTCCTGGTGTATCAACAAAAATTATTTGGGTATCATTTTCATTATAAATTCCTTGAATATTATTTCTAGTTGTTTGTGGTTTATTAGAAGTAATAGCTACTTTCCTACCAATGATACTATTTATTAATGTTGATTTCCCAACATTTGGTCTACCAACTAGGGCTACAAAACCTGATTTCATTTTAAATCCTCAACTGAAAAAGGATGGACAATGATATCCTTCATTAAATAGTTTTTAGTATCATTTTTAGTCATTAAAATTAATTTGTTATCCATATTGAAAAATTCAACAATAA
>JAQWBL010000012.1 GCA_028706395.1 Bacilli bacterium
TTTAAAGAGTACATTAATTCTGATTTTTTTTGTTTTAATGTTTTAGCTTCACTTGTTATTTTGGCCGTATAATTATCATTTCCGACATGTTTTATTTGGGCCATTACTTTACCACTAATAATGAAACTTCCAGATAATAATTGATCTCCAATGTTTTTATAGATTGGATCTGATTCTCCAGTAATTAAGGATTCATTAACTTCACAAGTACCATCAAGGACAATAGAATCACAAACAACTTGATTACCACTTTCAATAATTATTAAATCATCAATAACTATTTCATTTAAAGGAATAAATTCTTCTTTTCCGTTTCTGATAACTTTCGATTTACTAGCTGTAATCAATGATAATTTATCGATAATTCGTTTTGCATTTATTTCTTGAATAATACCAATTAAGGTATTACAAATAACGACCCCCATGAAGGCAATATTTTTAATTGAACCAACTGATAAAACAGCTATCGCCAGTGCAAAGTTTAAAAAGTTAAATAGTGTAAAAACATGACTACTAATAATTTCGGATATCGTTTTACTTGGGACAACCGTGTCATAATTAACTTGATTATTATCTATTCTCTGATTAACTTCTGTCAATAAGAGACCTGTTTTTATATTTGTTTGATATTCTTTCATATTTTAGACCCCATTCAATTTAATTATAACATTGAATTTTTTAATAAACAATTATATTTTAAAAAAATGAGTTGTTAAAACAACTCATCTAATTATATTTTCAAATGTTTTCGAACTGCTCGCCAGCTACCAATCATACCAACAAAAATACCTATCAATATCAGAACTCCTGATACATAATAAACAAATGGTGATGGGTCGATAAGTTTAATGAATGGTGAGAACAATTGTCCATTAAAATTTTTAAATAATGCCATATATCCATATGAAGTAATAATTATTGGAATAATTGAACCAAGTATTCCTAAAAACAAACCTTCCAAAATAAATGGTATTTTAATATTTAAATTTGATGCTCCTACTAAACGCATTATACCAATTTCAGTTTTTCTTGAAAATATAGTTATTTTAATTGTATTAGAAATTAAGAATGCTGTTACTAAGATTAAAGAGGCAACCATGATTAAACTTATTTTTTCAACAACTTCAAATACTTTTACTAATTGTTCAACCATACCCTCTCCATATTTTACAACCGCAACATTTTCCATCTCACCAATTAAAGTGGCAGTATCCCCTATTTTTTCAATATCAGTTACTTTAACTAAAAATGTGTTTTGGATTGGGTTTTCATCTAGTGACCAACCTTCCATAATGTTTTTGAAAATATCAGAAGATTTAATCATATCGTTAGTTATGTCTTCTTTAGATTGAAATTCATACGATTCAACATTTTGTAAGGTATTAATTTGTTCTTCTATTTGTTTTAATTCTTCATCAGTCGCTTCATTTTCAATAAAAGCAACAATGGTGACATCTTTTTCAACTAAAACAGCAAAATTATTAACATTATAAGATAATACGATGGAGATTGAGACAACCAATAAAGTAATTGTTATTGATGATATTGATGCCATTGATAAAGAAAAATTTCTAAAAACGCTTTTAAAAGAATCTCTTATATTACGGCCTAAAATTCTAAATACTCTCATTTTTATACGTTCCTTCCTCATAATCTTTTAATACTCTTCCAGCATCTAACAATATTACTCGTTTCTTCATTTTCTTAACAATCTTACGATCATGAGTAACCATAATAATAGTTGTTCCTAATTTATTAATCTCATCTAAGACATCCATTATTTCGGAACTTGTTTCTTCATCTAAGTTTCCTGTTGGTTCATCACATATTAATAGTTTTGGTCCATTAACAATTGCTCTAGCAATAGCAACTCTTTGTTGCTCTCCACCAGATAATTGATTTGGATAACTCTTAAGACGGTTTTTTAATCCTACAAGTTCTAAAACTTTAATAACTCGTTTATGAATTTCATCTTTTGGTGCTCCAAATATTTCTAAGGCGAAAGCAACATTTTCATAAACAGTTGATTTTTCTAAAAGGCGGAAATCTTGAAAAACGACTCCTATTTGTCGTCTTAGTTTATAGACTTTGCTATTTTTTAATTTAGCAACATCTATTCCTCCAACAATAATTTGTCCGCTAGTTGGTTTTTCTTCACGATAAAGCATTTTTATTAACGTAGATTTACCACATCCGGTTGATCCTATAATAAAAACAAATTCTCCTTTTTTTATCTTTAAATCTAAATCATATATAGCTGTAACCCCAGTTTTATATACTTTTTTAGCCTTACGAATATTTATTAGGTCCATAATATCACTACTTTCATTTATATTATATTTATTTTTAAATTAGCATTTATAAACATATCAATGTCACCATCTAATACTTTTACGGCATTCCCCGTTTCTGCATTAGTTCGGTGATCTTTAACCATTGAATAAGGGTGTAAAATATAACTTCTAATTTGTGAACCAAAGTTAATATCAACTGGTCCACCTTTAATATCTTTTAAGGCTTGTTCTTGTTTTTCAAGTTCTAAAAGATATAATTTGTTTTTTAATATTTCAAGAGCTTTTTCTTTGTTTTGAATTTGACTTCTTTCGTTTTGACAAGTTACAACTATTTTAGTAGGAACATGCGTAATTCTTACAGCACTATCAGTTGTATTAACTGATTGTCCTCCCGCTCCACTACTTCGATAAACATCAATAACTAAGTCGCTTTCTTTTATTTCAACATTTACTTCATTATCAAACAAAGGTGTAACATCAACAGAAGCAAAGGAAGTATGTCTTCTAGAATTAGAATCAAATGGTGATATTCTAATTAATCTATGAACCCCAATCTCGTTTTTTAAATATCCATATACATTTAAACCCTTAACAAGGATAGATATTGTTTTATAACCAGCCTCATCACCTTTTTGAGAATAAATAATTTCATAAGGATATTCCTTTTTTTCAAAATATCTAATATACATACGATAAAGCATAGCTGCCCAATCATTAGCTTCGGTTCCACCAGCACCAGAATGAATTTCTAAAATTGCATCTAATTTATCATATGGTCCATTAAGTAAAAGAAGGTTTTCTAAATCTTCTAGTTTTTTCAAAATAACATTTACATTATTTTCAATCATTGACTTAATATCATTATCAAATTCATCTTTTAACAATTGAAGTAATTCTAAATCATTGGTAATTGATTCTTTTAGAGAAACAACCCCTTCAATAATGTTTTTAAGTTCATTGTATTCTTCAATTACTTTTTCATTATTTGATTTATCACTCCAAAAATCAGGGGCATTCATAATTTGCTCTAAATCATGTTTTTTATTTATCTTAGAATCGAGGTCAAAGAGACACCCATAATTCATTAATTCTTGTTAAATAATCATTATAAAGATTGTTTAATTCACTTAGTTCCAATTATCATCACTCCTGTGCATTTATTATATCAAATATATATCTGTTTTTCCACCCAAAATAAAACTATTAGCATAATTTTTACTAATAGTTTTCACACTCTATTGACTAAGCTTATTTAGAATAAAATTTTACCTTTTTATTATTTTTCCAATTCTTTTTTCCATTACTTTTACTGGAATGTCATTGATTATTCCTTTTTTCTGGCTATAATCATCACTCCATTCACCATATGGATCTGAAAAAACACATTCTGAAGTTTCAAATTTAGCTTGATTATTTTCAACAGTTACTTCTATTCTTGCATTTCTTAATTTATATTCATTATATCTATATTGCAATAAAAATGATAAGGTTTCTGGTACAATCATTTTTAAATAATTAGCATATGCTAAGCACATTTTAGAATTATTTGAAATAATTAACTTATCATTTGAAAAATCCCTATTTTCTAATAATTCCGTAATTACTCTAATGGCTTGATAGTATGCCTTTTCAAAGTTTTCTTTGGTACCTTGTTCATTAATTACTTTACCAATATTTTTTTCAAAAATAAATTCGTCAGAATTATTACATTGCTTAGGCCAATTGCCATTTTCAATTCGACTTTTTAAATATCTTTCGACTAAATCATTGATGAAATAGGCTGCAATTTTCTTCGATATTTCAAAATTTTCATCATTAGATTTATTTAAAGAATAGTCACTAAGATTTGGTACTTTAATATATTCATCAAGGGTTTTTTTCATTAAGTCTTGTCCTCGTCCATAACCTCTGAATAATTTATAATCTGACCAATCTAATATTCTTAAATTATAATTTGGATAAAGAGTTCCTTTTTCGAATTTTAAACCGTTTATTTTTTTATCATAAGATGAAACTGTTTTTTGCATAGCTTTTTCGGCAATATTTGAAAAAGTTTCAACAGGTGGATTTATTCTTAATGCATAATCTGATTTATCTGAATTAATAATTTCTATCAATGTATTAAGAAAACTATTATAATCTTCTTCAGTTATTCCTTCTGTTATTCCTTTATTTAATCTTGCATATAAATACTCCAAAATTATATTTTCATGATTAACACTAATTAATTTTTCAGTCAATTTATTTACCCCCACTCAAATTATTTGTATTATAACATTCCTAATATAGTAATTCAATACAATTAATCTAATTTTTTTAGAACAAAATACTTACAATCATATGAACAATTGTCCTTAATATAGGCTTCCTTTAATTTAATATCATTGATTTTTTTATAATTAGGATTACCTTTATCACAAAATCCTTTAATTCGGATTTTACCATATGACCAATCACCAACAATATAATCAAAATCATCAAAATATTCAGTTATTTTTTCTGTAACAATTCCTAAATCAAAACCATCCTTGTAGTTTTCTACTAGTTCATATTCTTTATTATTTATATTGTATTTTTTCATTTTACACCTCTTAATATGATTTTTTAAATGCCGATGATACTTCTTTATATTTACTTAAACTTGAACTGGCATTCCAAGTCATATATCCCGCATCTAATCCAGCATCATATAATCCTTGAATTTGTTCTGAAATCTTTTGAGCATCATATTCAATTCTTGGTGCTCGAATGGCATTGTAAGTTTGAATCCAGGTTCTAACAACAGCTGGAGTTGGAATTTCTTTTTGTCTAACAGTCACATAGTTTTCTCCCCAAAACTTTAATAATTTATAAGGAACTGTCCAAACAATCTCATCAAAATCATATTCATGAGCATTGAAATGGTCTGGATAAGGCATCGGACTAATAACATCAACAACATTTGATATGGCACCCCAATATTGACCGTAACCCGTTACATAAGGATGGGCTGCTTCACCAAAAACATCAGCAGCAACATAAACCCCAAGTTGATGAATTTCATCAGTTGCATACATTAAAAATCCTTGAATTGCTTGGGCTTTTTCTTCTTTATAAATGTTTTTCATGTCAATTGTACCTTCTTGTTCTAACTTAAGGGTTCGATCTGGGAAACGGACATAATCAAATTGAATTTCATGAAACCCCATTTCTTTAGCTGCTTCTTTGCCTAACTCTACATTAAATTCCCATACCTTGCGATTATAAGCACTCGGCCAGAAAGATCCATTGTGATTAAACGGTTCACGAGTAACATTATCAAGAATCGCACTCTCGGGATGATCCTTTATAAAATATGAATCTTTAAAAACGGTTATTCTACCAATTACATAAAATCCCTCATCAAGTAATTTTTTAATAACCTTTTTATAGTATTCGAAACTATTATGAGCTCGTTCAAAATTAGTGGGAGAATATTTTTTCATAACTGGAGATGCATATCCTGGTGAAGTATTATCTTTAATATCAACTACAAAAGCATTAATATTTGATTCTTTAGCAAGTTTAATGTATTCATCAATGTTTCCTAAGACACCACCATTTAAATATAAACTTCGAACTTCTTTTGGCATAACATTATCTTCAAACTTAGGTTTAACACGGGGATAATAATCCAAATTACCAGCTGACCCACCACCTAATGTGTTAACTCTTTTTAAATGCTTTTGGTACATTCCATTTTCATCATAATTTTGAAGTGACAATTCTTTTGTTTCAACTAAATACTTACCATATACATAACCAGTAATATCCCCATATTTAATTTTATATTTATTGACTTTTCCATCAGCCACTATTTTATCAAAACCAAGAATTTCAACTTGTTCCCCTTTTTTTATCATTGATGCAATAGAGCTATCATCAGCATTGTTATATACAGTAACGGGAGTTCTTACATATAATTTTTCTTCCAAGACAGCCTCCTCTACTTTATTAACTAAACTTTTCTTTTCAATTAAATATACTTCATCGTTATATTTAATTTTATAATATTCCTTTTCTTGATGAGTCAATTCCTTAGAATAAGGATTTACACTAGTTCCTCTTGGAATGGTCCCTACTTCAGTAAAATTTTCATCGTATAATTTAATCGTCGGGATATTGCTTGCAGCAAACAATTTGTTTTTACTAGGTGTTAGCCCACCATTTTTTAAATTATGAGGTAGAATGAACAACAATAATACAGATAATACAAGTATTCCTATAACTATAATTACTCTTTTAACATTAAGTTTTTCAATCATAATCATTCCCCAATCTAGATACTATTAGTATATCACAGTGAATAATTTTATTCCACGGGAACTAATACATTTTGGGAACTTTTATTAAGACCATTAAAATAATAATTAGGAACCGTTCCTTGAATGAGTTTTATTGCTATTGGTATATTTGTATTATATATAATTTTTTTAGAAATAAAAGGTAAAATCACTTGTTCATTAAGCTCTATGTCGATACTTATCTCAATCATCGCATTATTAATACCGTAGTTAGTTATATTAGTATTTATACGACTAATAACTTCTCCTACTAAATTAAATCGAACAGGAATTTTTGGCCCTAAATTAGACAATAAAGCATTTTTAGAAATTATTCCAGATGGTATTTCAAATATAATTCCATTCTTTAATTTTTCCAAATCATAATCATCAAAACTTTCATCAATAATATCCACCTTATCTAAATTACCTTTCACAATATTTTTAAGGTTTTTTTGAACATTACTTGTAATAATAGTTAATAAACGGTTGACAAAAATCGGGTTAAAATCAATTGTTTTTATTTCATCGCTATTATCCTTACCAATAATTAACAATTCATCAACTTTTAAATCTTCGGTGATAACTTCACTAACGGCTCTATTTATAACTAGATTGGAAAATCGTTTCAATTCAACTTCTGCATAATTTATAAGGGTTGGAGTAATACTTTTGTTTATATATGATAAAGTTACATATAAAGCGCTAACAAATAAAATAAAAATGATAATAAATAAATTTAATCCGGAAATCTTAATTTTTTTTAAAGGCAGTAAATGTTTCTTTTTTAGTCTTATCCTAGGCACTTTATAACACCACCTATATAATTATATGTAAGTATATAATTATATATTTGGATAATAATATTAAGGGTGATTTAATGAATTTAGAAAAAATAATGAGTAAAGATTTAATTGTTGGGAGCATTGATGATACTCTATTTGATATAGCATTATTAATGCAACAACGTGATATAGGGTTCGTTCCAATAGCAGAAGATGATCAAATTATTGGTGTCATAACTGATCGTGATATTGTTATAAATTGTTTGGGCAACAAAGACATTGATTGCAAAGTAAAAGATTACATTACGAGAAACATTATTTCGATTGATATTGATGAAAACGTTGAAGATGCAATTAAATTAATGGGTGATGAAAAAGTTAAGCGATTATTAGTCAATGATAACGGCAATCTAGCAGGAATTATATCTTTATCAGATATTATAACAACTGATATTGATAATCAAATAATAATTGATAACTTAAAAAAACTTTGGAAAATTGATAAGAATACTGATCACTTAAATCCCAAAGTTAATGAATTTAAACTATAAAACCGGTCCTTACTTTATTTAATATAAAAAAAATCAGTTTATTATTTCTGATTTTTTTCTTTTTCTGTTTCTTCTAATTTTGATAAAATTTCTTTTGTTACTTTAATTGAATTTTCACGAATTGAATTGGCCATGTTTTCAAAAACAGGAGTTCCTTTTTCAACTGTATATTCAACTAATTCTTCAACCATATCTTGAATATCTTTTGCTTTTTTCTTAGCAATTTTTAACATTTTTTCTTTATCAAGATCTTCTAATTCCATTTTAATTTCAAAAATTCTTGTTTCAATATTTTCACGAACCTCATCCATGTCAACTTCTTTTAATTTTTCTAAGAAATCTTCAATCGCAATTTTTAAATCATTACGAGTTTCGCTACCTTTTTTAGGTGCAAATAAAACCCCTAATCCAGCACCTACTAAAGCACCTGTTAAAAATTTGCCAAAACCACTTTTCTTTTTACTCATCTTCATCTTCTCCTTTCTTTTTCTTTTTTGATTTTTTTGTGAAAAACGATACAATTCCGTTGCTAACAAAACTAATAATTTTGTCATTAAACGAAACTAATGAATCAGTTGTCATATCAATAATTTCAAATAATCCATTTAATCTACTAGCCTTATAATTTACATCATCAACTACCTTATTAACCTTCATAATTGTTTTAATAAGATTAATAATCAAAATAATTAATGCTATTAAAAGTATACTTAATAAAGCATATATTATGAATGGAAAAATTGTATCTACCCAACTATTCACGAGTATCATCTCCTCTTTCATACATTGAATCAATCAACTCAAATAATTCACCTTCAGTAATTTTATCATCTTCTTCATCAAACATTCTTTCAATCTCAGAAGCAATCATATTGTCACTGCTATTAACTTCTTCATCTAAATCAACATCAGTTAAAGTAATGTTTTCAAAAAGATCTTCTTCGTCTTCATTATTATGATACTTTATTTCTTCTTTATTCTTTAATTCTTCAAATAAATCTTTTTCAACTGGTTCAACAATTTCCTCTTTAAATAAAATAGAATTAGTACTTAAAATTTCACTTTCAAGTTCTTCTTCTAAAGTACCAAATGCTTTTTTTCGAACTAAATCAATTGATATTTCATTAGAAGTAGTACGAACATCTGATATTGGTTTTTGTTTAACAGAAATATCATCTTTACTATAATTTTTATCTAGGATACCATAAATTGGCGAAATAATTGGTGATGGTTTAAAAACCTTTGGTTTCTCTTTTTCCTTTTCCTTTAGTGATTCATTATAATTATATCTTGTTTTATTAACTTGATTTTTCTTCAAGCTAGTTGAACGAAGATCCTCAAAATCACTATCACTAAAAAACACAGGAGTCGGATTTTTTTCAATATTATTAACAACATCACTATCACTAATAACATTGACTTTTTCAGGCTCGTCCTTAGTTGGAGATGCAATCTCAACTTTAATGACTTCTTTTTTTATTGGTTCTTGTTCTTCAACCACATCGGTAAATAAATCTTTAATTTTATTAAAAAGCCCCATTCAATTCACCTCATTCATTAATTATTTCTTCTTCATATTGTAAGAAGTTTTTCGTTTCTTTTTTAGATGTAAAAATATCATATTTTTCTTCACGATTAGTAAAGAATTCACTGTTTAACATTAACTTAATAACGTTATTGTTAAATTTAATTGTTGATAATATATATGATGCGTCTAAGACAACATCCTCAATCATATTTTTTGGTACTAATGATTCAATTTTAGCATAATTATACATAAACTCAATGAAATACTTATCATTAACTTTATTAATTTCTAAGTATCCTTTTTTACCATTGATATTGATTGGTTTTGAATAATAAGCTTTTTCGTCAACTTCATATTTAGTTTCTTTATTGTGATAATAACTAATTACATCAATATATAAATAATAATAATTTCCATTTGAATATAATTTGTTATTTAATTCTGTTGTATCTAAATAATTAACGCCCCTCGGTATGTAATATTTATATCCCTTACCTATTTGATTAAATAATTTATTATCTTTTGATAATACGACGCTGACAATATTTTCAATACTTTTTGTATCAATTCTAACTATTGTACAACCACTTAGAAGTATTAAACAAATTAATATAATCGCTATTTTTTTCATCTTACACCCCAGTACTTATATTATACCAAATTTCTATACTTATAAAAGTCTATTTCTTTTTATTTGTCAATTAATTGTCATTTTTTGACTTCAACTCTATAAATCGTTGAACCCTTTTTAGAAAACTTCTCTTCATACTCTGTCATAATATTAAGTTTATCGTTGTCTTTATGAAGATCTAATGACAAGTTTTCTATTTTATATCCATTATCTGTTAACGATTTTAATGAATATTCAAATAGTTGCCGATTATCAGTTTTCATAATAATGTGTTTATTTACTTTAAAAATTGATTCATATCTTTTCAAAAATTCAGGACTTGTTAAACGACGATGTTCATGTCTGTTTTTAGGCCATGGATCAGAAAAATTTAAATATAAAGTATCGATTTCTTTATCAAAAATTTCTGCTATATTAATTGCATCTTCATTTATAAAACGAAGATTATTTAAAATCACATTATCTAATTTTTCAATTGCCCTTATTAATACGCTATCATATTTTTCAATTCCAATGTAATTGATATGAGGATTTAAAGTAGCATTTTCAATGATAAATTTCCCCTTACCAGTTCCAATTTCTAAATGAAGAGCATTATTATTGTTGAATATCTTTTCATACTGTCCTCGATTTTTTTTAAAATCAGCAATAACATAATTAGAATTAGCAATTGCTTCTTTTGCACCTTTTACTTTTCTTAATCTCATATAATCTCCTCATAATAATTATAACATGCTTCATAAAATATACAAATAAAAATGTTTACTCTTCTAAAATAAATTCATAATCATATAAATTACCATTTTTAGTAATTTTAACGTACGAATTAGTCGGAATCAGTTTCTTTGTCTTGGGATTACGAATATCAACTTCAACATATCCTTGATCAATTAATTCACCTATAGTAATAGTTTTTGTTTCACCATCAGTTTTAGGTAACAATAATTTATTATCAATTGCCCAGTTTTTAGTACTTAAAACAATATTGTTAACTTGATCATTATACATTTTATCTCTGGCTTCTTTAATGTATTTATCAACACCAGGATAAGCAATTAAAAAGATAAGTCCAAGTAAAAGCATCACTGCTAATAATTCAATTAATGTAAATCCTAATTTATTTTTTTTCATATGTAACCTCATTCTTTAAATATTAGAACCCCGGGATAACTAGACGGGAACTATCATCAACTCCACTACCACCAGCAATTCGATTAAACTGGAATGGTCCACTAGTTATGCCACCATTATTATATCCACCACGTTCAAACCATGAACTTGTTGAATAAACAAAATGGCTAGAATCACTATACCATCCTCTTGTTTCACCAGTAGCATCACCAAGTTTTCGTCTGTCATATGCACTTTGATCATTATAAGTATTTCCATAAGCATATTTATCAATATACTTACTCATCGAAGCACTGTCGATTGCTACTTGATCAAATCCTGATGATGATACGCTTATGGTTACATCACCACTATCAAACATACCGCCCATAACATATTCAAATGATCCACCATTCATATCATAAACTCCATATATATTGCCAGTAGCACTTTGATTAGTATTAATAATGTAATCACCATCACCGGTTAAAAAGGATATATTGTCGTTTATTGTAATTTCTTCGGTTCTTCCATATTTACTATGGCTTAAGTAAGTAACGGCTCCCCATTCCATATTTTTAATCATATGAGCATCAGTATTAGCTGGTAATCCATATACTGTTTCGTTATTAAATAGTTTACTTATTTCAAAAAACGCGCTGACTGTTTGTTCTTTAAGTGATGGATAATTTGGTTTAATTGAAGGTTCTGTTGAAGTTCCTGTTAATTCAAATTTTCCAATCCAAAACCCTGATAATTCTTCACCAAAGGTAAATGCTGGATGAGTTAAATAAGTTCCATTAATATTTCCATTTGATTTAGGAGATTGTTTCTTTTCAAAAATTATTTCAATCTCTCTTGGTGAACTAACTTCAGAATCAACATTAAATAATTTATATTTATATCTTGGTATCCACACCAAATGTGCAAGAATGTCTTCCTCTTTTATTTCTGTTTGAGGTTTTGCTGATAGATAATCATTTCTTGTTGTTTCATTAACTAACACAACGTTCGCCCATTCTTGAACTTTATAATCATACCATTTGTCATAGATATCAGCTTTCACCCATTTTGTAGCATCCCATACAACCGGAATCATACCGGAATTTAAACTAGGTCTGTTAGCACCTGTTTTGTCTACATAAAATGGTTTGGTAATTTTTTCAACACATTCGTTTTCTTTAACAATATTATAATCAACATTAGTATTAGTTTCATAATTAACTTTAACAACTTTGTTTAAATCGATTTTCTTTCCATTATTAACATTTGTTAAATCCTTACTTAATTCTCCATTATCCACCAATGTTTTTAATGATATACAAAAAACACTTCCATTATTTAGGGGATAATTTTGTTGGTTTTTTTCAAGGTAAAAATCAGTAGAATTATAAATTAACTCTCTAGTAGCTTTATCGATATCTTCTGTACTTCTTTTTATATGATTAACAATCGGCGGAAAGGCTAACACAAGTAAGATTCCGATTAAAACAATTACTCCTAATAATTCAGTTAATGTAAAACCATATTTCTTCAACACGATGCACCTACTCTCATAATATTATTATACCTTCTAATCAACAATTTGTAAATTAAAAGGAAGTTATTTTCAAACTTCCTTTTTTATAATCCACTTATTGCAAGTCGTGAACCACGATAACTATCAATATGTCCCAGACTTTGATCAAAACCAAAAATTCCTATTCCTTCACTTACACTATAACTTGATTGTCCTCCACGATAAAACCATGAATCTGATGAAGATACAAATTTATTATAATTATCATACCATCCTCTTGTTTCACCAGTAGCATCACCTAATATTCTTCTGTTATACGCTAATTGATCATCAAAAGTTGTTCCATAATTATATTTATTTATATATTTATTCATGTTTGCAGAATCAACTGTTTCTTGTGAAAATCCTGAAGAAGAGGTGTTAATAGTTACATTTCCAATATTAAACATTGAACCCATAACATATTCCGTAGCTCCTCCACTCATATCATAAACTCCGTAGACATTTCCCGTTGTACTAGCCTCGCCACCATTTAATGTATTGTAGGCATGTTCACAACCAGCTGTTCTAATAACTTTAGCTGCAGTTCCCGCGCATCCCGTTATAAAGGTATTACTTGGATTCATCCAAATCTCTTCGTTTTTACCATACTTACTATGGCTTAGATAAGCAACGGCACCCCATTCAAGGTTTCTTATTAAATGAGCTTCTGATGTTTCGGTTAGTCCATAAGGAGTTATATTATTAAAATATTGTAACATCGAAAACATGGTACTTATATTTTGACCTCTTAATGATTCTAAATTAGGTTTTATTGTAGGTAATACTTGTGTTCCTGTTGTTTCAAACTTTCCAATCCAAAAACCATCTATTTCTTTATCATTGTAGGTAAATGCTGGATGAGTTAAATAAGTTCCATTCATTGTTCCGGTTGATTTTCCGCGACTTGCGGGCTCAAATACAACTTCAATTTCCTTTGGACTTGATACAATCGCATCAGCATTAAATAGTTTATATTTATATCTTGGTATCCAAACTAAATAAGCCAAAATATCTTCTTCCTTAATATTTGTTCCTGATAAAGCATTTTTATATTCATCTCTTTTAGCATCTGTTACTAATACAACATTCGCCCATTCTAGATTAGTATAGTTATACCATTCTTGACTAGTATCGGCTTTTACAAGTTCTGAACCATGCCATCTAACTGGAATCATTCCACCGGTTAATCTTGGTTTAGAAGCCCCCGATTTATCAGCATACCCTGGCTTTTGGATTTTTTCTTGGCAATTTACTTCATCAACGATACTATAATCAATATTTGCAGCATTTTCTATTTCAACTTTAACAATCTTAGATAAACTTACTTTTTTCAATGAGTTCGCACTTGTAATATTACTATCTAAATCACCGCTATTAACTAATTCTTGTAAAGGAATACAAAAAACACTTCCCTTAACAATTGGATAATCATTGACTTTTTTATCTAGATAACCACTAGTAGCAGTATATATTAAGTTTTCTGTAGCTTTATCAATATCCTTACTAGATTCCTTTATCTGATTCATAATAGGAGGAAATGCTAATAAAAATAATATACCAATAAGTATAATAACACCTAATATTTCAACTAACGTAAATCCATTTTTTTTAAACATGGTTCACCTACCTTATATCTTTATTATACCTTTTAAAAATTACTTTGTAAATTAAAAAAAGCAACTAGTTAGCTGCTTCTTCTTTTTTGACAATTTCTTCTTTTCCTTTGTAATTTCCACATTCAGAGCATACACGATGTGGTCTTATATCAGCACCACATTTTGGACATTTAGTTGTTTGATTTTCACTAATTTTATAATGTGTACGACGCATTCTTTTGCTTGTCTTACTTGTTTTTCTAAATGGTACAGCCATGTTAACACCTCTTTCTTATAATAATTCCTTTAACTTTTCCAATTCTGGATTAATCTCTTCGATTGGTTCCGTTTCAGTTATTAGTTTCCAGCCATTTCCTTCTGCTTGATAGTTTTGGGCCTTTTCACTTACAACCTTCATGGGAATTTCAACTAATATATTTTCCCATATTATTGGAAAAATATCAATAGTATTTTCGCTCTTTTTAACAATCTCACTGATTTCTTCAATAATTTCGCCTAGTTTTTCGTCAATTGTTATATTAAATGGGTAATTTACAGGTTCTAATGTTACTGCACATCTAAGGACCATAACACCAGTGATTTCCAATTTAACATTATAATCAATTGACTGTTTAGTAATAATACCTTTAACTAATACATTCTTTAATTCCATTAAATCCGTATTAATTAACTGATCTTCAGTAAATTCTAAATGTTCATCAATTATAACTTCATCATCTATATCATTATTCAATCTTGTTAAATCAATATTCATTATTCACCTTCTAGCACTATGATTATACCTTTTTTTATTCAAAATAGCAATCAATATCGTTTTAAAATTTTAATAGGTGTGCTAAAATATAGATGGTGATTTAATGAACTGTGTTGGAATAATTTGTGAATATAATCCTTTTCATAATGGACATCTGTATCATCTAAATAAAGTAAAAGAATTATACCCTGATTCTACGATTATTTTAGTTATGAGTAGTTCCTTTCTTCAAAGAGGAGAATCTAGTATTATTGATAAGTGGTCAAAAACAAAGATTGCATTAGAGCATGGAATTGATTTGGTTGTTGAACTGCCATATGTTTTTTCAAGTCAAAGTGCCGACCTTTTTGCCAGGGGTAGTATCGAATTATTAGATCATCTTAAGGTTGAAGCCGTTGTCTTTGGAAGTGAAACTAATGATATCGAATTGTTAACTAAAATAGCAGATTTAAGTATGTCTGATGATTTTAACGATTCTGTAAAATCATATATGGATATGGGATTAAGTTATCCTAAAGCATTATCAGAATCAATAACTAAAGTAACAGGAAGTAAGGTTGACACTCCAAATGATATATTGGGGATTAGTTATATTAAAGAAATAAAACGACTTAACAGTTCAATCAAACCAGTTACAATTAAAAGAACTAATAACTATCATTCACTAGAATTAAATGGTGATATTGTTAGTGCTAGCAGTATCAGGAAAGCTTTAAAGGATGGCCTTAATGTGATTGATTATGTTCCTCAAAATACTTATAAATATTTAAATAATGAATTACACTTTATTGACAATTACTTTTCAATATTAAAGTATAAAATATTGTCAGAAATTGACACATTAGATATTTATCAAACAGTTGATGAAGGAATTGAAAACAGAATTAAAAAATATATTATTCCCTCTAAATCATTAGATGAATTGATAATGAATATTAAAACTAAAAGATATACTTATAATAAAATAAGAAGAATGCTTACTCATATTTTATGTAACTTTACAAAAGAAGAAGCCAAAAGTTTTAAACATATAGAATACATTAGAGTGTTAGGGTTTACCAATAACGGTAAACAATACTTAAATAAAATAAAAAAGGAATTAACAGTTCCTTTAATAACTAATTATTCTAAACTAAACAATAAGATGCTTGATTTAGAGTTTCGTATAACTTGTATATATGCATCAATACTAAATGAAAAAGATAAAATTAAACTTATCGAGAGTGAATATAAAAATCACCCTTTGATAAAATAACTTTATCTTTTTTTATATTTCTTGTATTTTTAAAAAGTTTGTTGTTTTTTTATCTTCATTAGTTGGGAAACCACCAGTAATAACAATTATATCCTTTTCCTTTAAACTTAAAAACTCTTTTGCTCTATTTATTGAATCACTAACTATATCATCAGTTGTTTCATATGTTTGAACAATAACAGAATATATCCCCCAGTTAAGCGCTAAAGAACGAGCAATCGATTCATTTGGACAACTTGCTAAAATAAGTGATTTAGGTCTTAATGAACTAATCTTTTTAGCCGTATAACCACTCATTGTTGCTGCGACAATTACTTTAACATCTAATAGGTTAGCATTGGCAACAACACTTGATGCGATTGCACCGGTAATATCTGGTTCAATTTTACATATTGTTTGTTTTTTATAATCAATATAATTTTCAGTATTTTCACAAATATCAGCCATATATCTAACTGAATCAATAGGATGCTTTCCAACTGTTGTTTCACCACTTAACATAACAGCATCAGTACCATCTAATACAGCATTAGCAATATCACTAACTTCAGCTCTTGTTGGTCGTGCTCCTTTTTGCATTGAAGATAACATTTCCGTTGCAACAATACATATTTTGCCCCTTTTACGGCATTTTTCAATAATCATTTTTTGTAATATTGGTAATTCATGGACAGGCATTTCAACACCAAGGTCACCACGAGCAACCATTATTCCATCACTATATTCAATAATTTCATCAATGTTTTCAATAGCTGTGCTACTTTCAATTTTTGATATGATTTTCATAGTACTATTATTTTCTTCTAAGATCTCTTTTACTACTAATATATCTTCTTTAGAAGATACAAATGAAAGTGCTAAAAAGTCACCATCATTTTTACAAGCATATATAATATCTTCTTTATCACGTTCATTAATAAATGGCATATCTAGTTTAACACCAGGAACATTTATTCCTTTTCGTTCTCCTAAAATTCCACCATTAATAATTTTACAAGTAATACTTTCTTTATCTTTTTCAATAACTAATAATTTCATAAGTCCATCTTCCAATAAAACAATATCATTAATTTTTACTGAATCAATAGCTTCTTTATAATTTACTGTTATTTTATCAACTGTTCCTAATATATCCTCTTTTACAATTTTAATATTCTTTCCTTCTTCTAAAACAATTTCACCATTTTCTAAGTTACCTGTTCTAAAATCAGGACCTTTAGTATCAAATAAGATTGCTATATTATTATGGGTTTCTTTATTTATTTTTCTAACTATGCTAATTGTTTCTTCTTTTTCAATATCAGTTGCATGCGAGAAATTAATTCTAGCAACGTTCATTCCACTATTAACCATTTTTAGCATTGTTTCGTAGTTACGACTCACGGGTCCAATACTACAAATTATTTTTGTTTTCTTCATATATACTTCTCCTTTTCCAAAATTAAAGCAATGAAATTTTAACATATATTACAAAAAAAAGCAATTTCTTGCTTTATTTTTGACATTTTTTACAATAATAAGTTCCTCTTCCTCCAACTTTTATTTTAACTATTGTTTCATCACAATCTTTACAAGGTTCTCCTTCTTTTCCGTGAACTAATAATTCATGCTGAAAAAGACCATGAACTCCTTCGCTAGATGTATAACTTCTGATTGTTGTTCCACCTGCTTTGATAGCTTTTTCTAAAACAATTTTAGTATTATCTATAATTAATTGAAGTTGCTTGTTAGTTAAAGTTTTAGATTTCTTTAATGGATTTATTTTACTTAAAAACAGTATTTCATCAGCATATATGTTTCCTATTCCAACAATTATTTGTTGATCTAATAAAACTGTTTTTATTGGAAGATTTTTATTTTTATATTTTTCTTTTAAGTAAGAAACAGTTAAGTTTTCATCATTAGGTTCAAGCCCTAGTTCACTTAAAGGAAGTCTATCATAAACTTCTTCCTTTTTTATTAAATGCATTTTACCAAATTTTCTAGTATCTTGATAACGAAGTTCAAACTTATTATCAAGCACAAAGATAACATGTTCATGTTTATTTTGAATGGTATCAGTAGGCTTTATATTGTATTTACCTTCCATTCTTAAATGACTAAGTAAATAATAATCTTCAAGTTCAAACATTAACCATTTACCACGACGTTTTATATCCACTATTTTTTGATTTTTAATTTGTTTTTTAAATTCCTCTACAGTTGGAAATTCAATCGTCTTTGGATAATTAATTTTTACATCAATGATACGGTTTTTTAATATTTGTCTTTTTAATGTTTCTTTTACCGTTTCAACTTCTGGTAGTTCTGGCATATAACACCTTCTTACTATTTTAATTTGATTTTTTCATCGCCAATTATCATCTTAACATTACTAATTAATTGGTCATTTGTTTTACTAAAGTATAGTTCGAGTTTAGCTTCATGCCCACTTTTTATTTCTAAAGACTCAGACAATACACTCCCCATATTTATTAGTTTGATATCATTATCAAAAAAAGTTCTTATTTTATTTTCAAGAATTGGATAATGAGTACATCCTAAAATCAAATATTTTATTTTATCTTTTTTTAATGGTTCTAAATATTCT
>JAQWBL010000013.1 GCA_028706395.1 Bacilli bacterium
TAAGAAGTATTGAAGACATTAATGAAGATTTATATAATCATGTTATAAATAAATTAAAGCCATAATAAAAGATGGCTTTTTTTCATATATATTATTAGGGGTATATATGATTAATTTAATAGCACATCGTGGTAATAACAATCATGAATATAAAGAGAATACAGTTAATGCTATATTAGCAAGTTTAAAAGAAGATTATATTAGTGGTGTAGAACTTGATGTTAGATTAACCAAAGACAATAAATTAGTAGTGATTCACGATTATACAATTAATCGTACAAGTAATGGGTCAGGAATTGTTAAAAATATGACTATAAAGGAACTTCGAAAATATAATTTTGGTTCTAAGAATAAACCTGATAGAATTCCTCTGTTGGATGAAGTCTTAAAAAAAATAAGAAGTAATAAAATAATTATTCTTGAACTTAAAACAGAGTTTGATGATATTACAGAAATATCTAATAGAGTAATTAAGATTGTTAAAAAATATCCTAAATTAAATATTTATCTTACTGGTTTTAGTCATAAACTAACTAGTTATTTAAAACAAAAAGGACCCAATTTAAAAATTGGATTTGCTAATATAATTGTTACCAAGAAAACCGTTTTCGATGATTCTTATGATGGTTATTTTATTAACTATAAGTTTTTTGATAATTATGAAACAAAAAAACCATTATTCTTTTGGACAATAAATAGATTAGATTTTTTCGATGATAAGGATATAATAAATGATAATATGTATTTTATTACTGACAAAGCTTATTTATTAAAAGATATAAAAAAATCACTTTCGTGACTTATTCTTTTTCTTATTATAATGATGATAACCGCCTCTAATTGTTGTAGCATTTTCTGCAACAATCATGGCTGTTGTATCAATTTCTGTTATAATATCAACAACTTCGTGGCGCTTTTTTCTTGGTGACATAATCATTAATATATAACGACCTTTATCCATACCTTCACCTTTTGAAACGGTTACGGCATATTTATTATCTCTTAATTTATTAGTTATTTCATCACCAAAATCTTCATCTATAATAGCGGTTATCATGTTATTACCAATAGCCATTTTTTCTTCCATAAAACCACCAACATATGAACCAAAAAATGATCCAAGGGCAAAGAAAACAACTTTAAGTGGGTCTTCGGTAATATTAGTTACAACTGCTCCTGTAACAAGCACCCAAACTAAAGAAATTAAAAATTGTAAAAAAGCTCCTAATCCTTTTTGTCCATTTGCCACCACGATTAGTCTTAAAGTACCCAAAGCATTTTCAATAACTTTAGAAATAAAAATAATTGCATACAAAGCAATATTCATTAATATCAACCTCCTTTAATATTATATCAAAAAAAGGTAGAAAAAACACCAATTATAGTGTTGGTTGTGGTTATATAAAATATAATTGTATTATAAACATTTTTTTGATATAATATAAGAGAATTAAAACATACATAGTAAGGAGGAAACAATGGAAAAATATATACCAGATGTGTACCAAAAGAGTATATATACTATTGATTATCCTAAATTAAAAGATCGTGGTATAGAATGCTTGTTATTTGACTTAGATAATACATTAGTTCCTGCTAGTATTAAAGTATCAAATGAAAAAATTAAAGATTTATTTAAAGAATTAAAAGAAAAGGGTTTTGATGTTTATATCTTTTCTAATAGTCCAAAATCAAGGGTTAAGGTTTTTGCTGATGAATTGGAAGTAAATTATTGTGCTTCAGCATGTAAACCATTTAAATTCAAGTTTGAAAAATTACTTTATGAAAATGATTATAACGTCAGTGAAGTAGCTATTATAGGTGATCAGTTATTAACTGATGTTTTAGGTGGGAATTTAGTTGGAATTACAACTATTTTAGTAAATCCCATAAGCCCTAAAGATTTCTTTTTAACAAGAATTCCTAGAACTATTGAAAAAATAATTCTTCGTAAATTGAGAAATTATGACTTGTTCACATTGGGAAAATATTATGATTAAAAAATGCTTAGGCTGTGGTGTTGAACTTCAAAATCAAAATAAAGAGGGAATTGGATACATTACTTCTTTGGACAAGCAAATATGTGAGCGATGTTTTAGAATCCAAAACTATAATGAATATAAAGTTTTAATAAAAGATAATGAAGAGTTTGTAAATATATTAAAAGAAATAAATAAAACTAATGATTTAGTGCTTGTATTAATTGATATATTTAATATGTCAACTAATATAGAATTAATTAAAGCGAATTTATCAAATGATATAATCTTAGTAATTACTAAATATGATTTATTAAAACCTTATTTAAAAGAAGAAAAGTTATTAAAATATATTGATGATTTAGGAATGAAGAGTCTTAAAACAATAATCATTAGTAGTAATAAAAACTATAATTTTGATTTACTAATGTCTGTTATTAATAAACATAAAAAGAGTAAGAATGTTTACGTCGTAGGGAATACAAATGTTGGAAAATCAACGATGATTAATAAAATTATTTATAATTATACAAACAACAAAAGTAATATTACAACAAGCATGCTACCATCAACAACCTTATCAAATATTGCTATTGATATAACTGATGATTTAACAATTATAGATACACCAGGGTTATTAGAAGAACATAATTTAATTGATTATGTTGATGTTAAAGAATTATCAAAGATAGTACCTAAAACAGTTGTAAAACCATTAACCTTTCAAATAAAAGTACCACAGACAATTATAATTGATGATTTTGCAAAGTTACAATTTGATAAAACAAATGATGTAACTATGTATATTTCTAATAAATTAGATGTCAAGCGAGTGTATAAAGAGACTGAAAGTAATGGGATGAAGAAACATGTTTTGAAAGTTCCTGCTAACAATGATATTGTTATTAAAGGACTTGGTTTTATAAAAGTTAAAAAGGCTGCCTTGGTGGTTGTTTATACAATTGATAATGTGATGGTTTATACAAGAAAAAGTTTAATATAAAATGGAATAGGGGTGCAGTGATGCTAGGAAAGATAATAGGGATTGAAGGCAACACGGTTTTAGTAAAACTAAGTGTTGAATTATCAACGGTTCAAAACATTATTGGATTATATGTGATAATGAAAGATAACGATATCCAAATAGTGGGTGAAATTGTAGAAATTAATAATGAGATAATTACGATTAATTTAATTGGTGAAATTATTAATAATGAGTTTGTTTTTGGGGTTATTAGAAAACCGGCTTTTTCATCGGTTGTATCACTTGTAAAAAAAGAAAATGTAAGTAAAATTATCGGAATAAATAATTACCAAGATCATGAGCATTTATATTTGGGTAAAAGCCCAGTATATAGTGATGTTCAAATCGGGGTTAATGTTAATAATTTTTTTAGCAATCACTTTGCCATCTTTGGTTCTACTGGTAGTGGTAAGTCTTGTAGTGTTGCCAGAATTTTCCAAAACTTATTTGAAAAAAAAGATGCAATAGCTTATCGTGCTAGTATTTTTATCTTTGATGCTTATGGAGAATATCATAGTGCCTTTGGTGATCTTCACAAGAAAAACCCTAATATTAACTTTAAAACATATACGACTAATTTACATTTTAGTGAAACTGAAGTATTAAGAATTCCATTATGGTTACTTGATGTCGATGATTTAGCGCTCCTATTAGGCGCTGACCGACATTCACAGTTACCAATTATTGAAAAAGCTTTAAAATTAGTTACTATATTTGGTCAAGATGAAGAATTAGTTCTTAAACATAAAAATGATATAATTGCTAGAGCACTGTTGGATATTTTATCAAGTGGTCGTCCACCAGTTCAAATTCGTGATCAAATTATATCTATTTTGACGCATTATCATACTCGCGAATTAAATTTAGAAACAGAAATTTTTCAACCTGGTTATACAAGACCATTGAAGCAATTATTTGCAATTGATGCTTCTGGTAAAATTCGTGAAATTGAGTTAATTACTAGTTTTATTGAAAGTTTATTAACTGATGATCTAGAACTTAAATTACCTGATGGTAGTTTTCCATACAATTTAAAAGATTTAAAAGATGCTTTTGATTTCGCTCTTATTTCAGAGGGGGTCTTAAAAAGTGATCGTATTTATGATGATTCCAATGTTCTTAAAATAAGATTAAATTCATTAATTAATGGTAGTTATAATACTTACTTTGATTACCCAGAGTATGTTACTAGACATCAATATATTAAACAATTATTAACATCGCATGATGGTAAAAAGGCTCAAATAGTTAACTTTAACATTAACTATATCGATGATCGTTTAGCTAAAACAATAACTAAAATATATTCCAAATTATTATTTAATTACTCTAAAGAATTAGAAAAACGAGCATCGTTACCATTTCATATTATTCTTGAAGAAGCTCATCGCTACGTTCAAAATGATAATGATGTTAATCTACTTGGATATAATATATTTGAACGAATTACTAAGGAAGGGCGTAAATATGGGGTGTTAATTGGACTTATTTCGCAACGACCTTCAGAACTATCCGAAACAACCTTATCACAATGTGGTAACTTCTTAATATTTAAAATGATTCATCCAAAAGATATAGCTTATATTAAGGAAATGTTACCAAGCATTACCAATGAAATCATTAAAAATTTAAGAATTTTACAACCAGGTGTTTGTATGGCCTTTGGATTAGGATTTAAAGTTCCATCGATGATTAAATTTAGTATGCCAAATCCTGAACCAGAAAGTAGTAGTGCTGATATTAGCAAAACATGGTTTGTTAGAAGAAAAAAAGAATCAATTCAAGAATGATTCTTTTTAATTTCTATTAAATAGGGTGCTTCCTTATTATCTATATTATAAAAATAATTTACATTATATCCTTTTAATTCTTTTAAATATTTTTCTAAGGCTTGATGTTCCTTAAAACCTTCATCATGTCCAGGATAAACATTTATTAAAATAATTCCTTTATTATTAAGGAGAGACAAGGAACCCTTAATTGCCTTAATTGTTGATTTGTGATTAGTGGTTATCATTTTATCGCCACCTGGTAGGTAACCTAAATTAAAGACAATTAAACTAATTTTATTTTTATATTCATCTAATACATTAGCAATATTTTGATGATTTTCCAAAAATAATTGATAATTATTAATGTTGTTACAATCTAAAAGATTTTTAGTATTATTAATTGCTGATTTTTGAATATCAAAACCAAAGATAAATCCTTTAGTAACTAATTTTGATAAAAATAGAGTGTCATGTCCATTTCCAATCGTTGCATCAACCACTAAATCATTATTTTTAATATTATTTAAAATTAATTGTTTGGTTTTATTTAAAATACTTTCATTAAATCCTTGATAAGTATTTCTTTTAACTAATTCTTTATCAATTTCATTTAAGACGCCAAACTTTTTAACTAACCAATGTGGTTCGATTAAATCATCAGCATTAGGGTCACCAGTAATTCTATTAATAACAATATTAGATTTTAATATTTCTAATTGATCACAAACAATATCAACATATTCTTCTTTTGTTAAAACTTTAAAGTTTTTCTTTTGATATAAAATTGATAGGGGAGTATCTTTTAAAATATGTAGCATATGAATTTTAATCCCATCAATTGGTAGCTTATTTAAGTAATGAATAGTTTCTAACATCATTGATTTGTCTTCATAAGGAAGTCCATTAATAATGTGAACAACAACATTTATTTGTTTATCTTTTAATTTATAAACCATTTTTTCAAAGCAATCTAAAGTATGGCAACGATTTATTAATTTAGAAGTTTTTTCATGAATAGTTTGGAGTCCAAGTTCTATGGTTAAAAAAGTTCGTTTATTTAATTCTCCAAGATAGTCTAATGCTTCATCACTTATAGCATCAGGGCGTGTTGCAATTGATAATCCAACAACATTATCTAATTTTAAAATAGTTTCATATTTTTCTTTCAAAACACTTAATGGAGCATGAGTATTAGTTCTGGCCTGAAAATATCCAATATATTTCGCATTAGGCCATTTTTCATGAAGGACTTTTTTGACACTATTAAATTGCGTAATTAAATCATCAGCAACATTTCCGGCATAATCGCCACTACCTAATTTCGAGCAATATATACATCCACCATAACCAACTGTTCCATCAATGTTAGGACAAGTAAAACCGGCATTTAAACTGACTTTAAATACTTTTGAATTAAACTTTTGCTTATAAAAATAATCTAAGGTGTAGTATCGCTTATTATTATTGGTGTTTTTAAATAAATTCATATAGTCCTCCTTAATACTTTTAATATTATAACATTTTTTTGAAACTTATGGATTTATTTAACATGTAAAGTATATTGGTTTGTTGCAATTTGTTTAAAAAACCTTTTTAATATTGTAAAAACTTGATATAATTAGAATGGTGATAATATGAATAAAACTAAAATAATAGCAACCATCGGACCAGCTAGTTCTGATAAAGCAGTTATTGAAGAACTGATGTTAAATGGGATGGATGTTGCTAGACTTAACTTAAGTCATGCTGATTATCCATTTTGTATGGATATCATTTCTAAAGTTAATGAATTAAATAAAAAATTAGATTTAAATGTTGCTATTATGTTAGATACTGAAGGACCAGAAATAAGAACCGGAGAATTTGTTAATGGTGAAGCTTATTTATTGGCTGGAGAACAAATAAAAATATATCGTGAAGAAGTTATTGGTGATAAAAATGGTTTTTCAATTTCAATCCCTAAAGTAATTGATAATGTTAAACATAACACTACTATTAAATTAGATGACGGGAAAATAGAGTTAAAAGTTATTGAAAAAAGAACTGATTATTTATTATGTGAAGTAGTGAATAGTGGAGTAATTACTAATTATAAAAGTGTTAATATTGACTGTCCTAAAAAAGATATTCCTTTTCTTAGTAAAAAAGATCGTGAAGATATTAAATTTGCAAATATGATGAATGTTGATTTTCTAGCACTTTCATTTGTTTCGAGTAGTGATGATATATTAGAAATTAATGATTTGTTAATCGCCTTAGATAATGATCATATTGAAATAATCGCTAAAATTGAAAATGAACAAGCAATTGAGGAAATTGATGAAATAATTCGAGTGAGTGATGGTGTGATGATTGCTCGAGGTGACTTAGGTGTTGAACTTCCACTTGAAAGAATTCCTGGTGTTCAAAAAATGATTATTAATAAATGTCATTTAGCGGGTAAAATTAGTATTGTTGCAACGGAAATGTTATCTTCGATGGAAACAACAATGCGTCCAACAAGAGCAGAAGTTAGTGATATTGCTAATGCCGTTATTGATGGTGTTGATTCAGTTATGCTTAGTGGTGAAACAACGATTGGAGCTCATCCTTTACTGGCGCTTCAAACAATGGAAAAAATTATTAAATCAGCTGAAGAAGACATCGATTATGTTGAATTGTTGTATAAAGCAATGCGTACTGAAAAGCAGGATACAACAGGTTTAATTGCACATAGTGTAGTAGATTGTGCGAACCGATTACGAGCAAAAACAATTGTGGCCCCAACAATGAGTGGATATACAGCTAAAAAGTTGAGTCGATTTCGTCCATCTTGCCCAATCTTAGCTATGGCTCCAACTGCCGAAGTGGCTAAAAGTTTAGCGCTCAATTTTGGTGTAAAAGCAATTACTATTGGTGAACTAAACTCCTTTGATAAGATTCTTAAAACATCAAAGAAAAAGGCTATGGAATATTTAAATTTGGAAGAAAAAGATAAAATTATTGTAACTGGTGGCTACCCCCTAAAAGAAGTAAAGCATACCAATTTTATGAAGATAGAAGAAATATAAAAGAATAAAGGTGATTCAATGTATAAATTAGGTGAACAATTTCAAGTTGATTATGAATCGGCTAAATCGAATGAAAAAAGTATTATTCAGGGTAAAAAGTTTCGAATAACTATTTTAACAGAACGATTAATCAGATTTGAATATAATGAAGATGGTATTTTTGAAGACCGACCAACTAAATTAGTTTGGAATCGTAATTTTGAAGTTCCTGAATTTCAAATGAAAGATGATGAAAAGTATTTAGAATTATCAACTAAATATTTTAAACTCTTTTATATTAAAGAACGAAAATTTTATGGTGGAAGATTAAACCCAACCTCTAATTTGAAAGTTGAATTATTAAATAGTGATCGTTATTGGTATTATGGTCATCCTGAAGTTAGGAACTTTGGTGCTCCTAAAAATCGCTTAATTAATAAGCGTGGAAAATATGATTTTGAGCGTGGCTTATATTCTGTTGAAGGTTTTGCTAGTATTGATGATAGTGATACTAAAATTATTAGTGAAAATGGGGTAATGACTGATAAAACAACTAAAAGTATTGATATCTATTTATTTATGTATTTAAATGATTATCAATTATGTTTACAAGATTATTTTAAATTAACCGGATTTCCAGCTCTGTTACCAAGATATGCTTTAGGTAATTGGTGGAGTCGAAATAAGGATTATGATGATTATAAACTTAAGAATTTGGTTGATGAATTTTCAAATAAAGATATACCAATCTCAATTATTCTTTTAAATGAAGAATGGCATTTAAATAATTATGAAAAGGAAAAGGACTTAAAAACAGGATTTACCTTTAATAAAGAAAAATTTAAAGAACCTTATGGAATGATTTCTTATTTACACTCTAAAGGTATTAGAGTAGGTCTCAATGTTAATCCTACTCAAGGTCTATATCCTTATGAAGAATATTTTTTAAATGCTAAAAAGTATTTAGAAGTAAATGATAAAGGTATTATTCCATTTAATGCTTTGGACCCTAAATTTATTGATGTTTATTTAAAGATGATGATTCATCCATTAGATGCTTTAGAAGTTGACTTTTATTGGTTAGATACTAATCCTAATATTAATCGTTTAAATACATTTATTTTAAATCACTATCATTTTTATGATATGAAAAGAAATTATAAGCGTCGTCCAATGATTTTATCTAATAATGCTGGAGTCGCAGCTCATAGATATCCAGTTTTATATTCTGGAAAAACCTTAGTTGATTGGAAAACTTTAAAACAAACTCCATTTTTTAATTCGAGTGCTTCTAATATTGGTGTTTCTTGGTGGAGTCATGATATTGGAGGATACTACAAAGGTATTGAAGATAATGAATTATACATAAGATTTGTTCAATTAGGAGTTTTTAGTCCAATCTTAAAATTTGGTAGTGATAAAGGAAAATATTATAAACGTGAACCTTGGAGATGGAGTATAAAAACATATGCGATTGTAAAAGATTACTTAAAATTAAGACATCGTTTAATTCCTTATTTATACTCAGAAGCATATAAATATCATAAAGAAGGAATTCCTTTAATTGAACCAATCTATTATCGATATAAAGAAATGTATGATGATGTTTTATATCGTAATCAATATTATTTTGGAAATGGTTTTTTCATTTCACCAATTATTACTAAAAAGAATTATATAATGAATCGGGTTATCCATAATTTTTATATTCCTGATGGAGTATGGTATGATTTTGTAACTGGTAAGAAATTTCCTGGTGGCAGATCTTATGTATCGTTTTTTAGAGATCAAGATTATCCGGTGTTTGTTAAGGCTGGTTCAATTATTCCTCTAAGTAATGATGATAATCTTTTTGATACAACGCCGCCAACTAATTTAGAAATTCAAGTTTTTCCAGGACGAAGTAACTTATATCAGTTATATGAAGATGATGGTATGAGTGATTTATATAACAAAGGGTTTTATATAAAAACAAATATTGATTATAATTATTTGCCTAATAACTATACCGTAATTGTTCGTGCACTTGAAGGTAAAAGTGGGATAATACCAAAATACCGAAACTATAAAATAGTTTTTAGAAATACTAAACAAGCTGATGAAGTAATTACTTATGTTAATGATCAAGAAATTAAAAATAAACATTATACTTCGGGACCAGACTTTATTGTAGAAGTTAATAATGTTTCAACAATTGCTCAATTAACCGTCAATTGTAAAGGTAAAGATATTGAAATTGATGCCGTAAGATTAATTAATGATGATATTGAAGGAATTATTTCGGATTTAACAATTGAAACAGAAATGAAAGAAAAAATTGATGCTGTAATCTTTAGTGATTTGCCAATGAAAAAGAAAAGAATTGCGGTTAGGCGATTACGTAATAAGGGATTAAAACCGAAATTTATTAGATTATTTTTAAAATTACTTGAATATATTGAACAAGTATAATATAATAAATGCATATTTAAAAAACATTGAAAAAGCGTAGTAACAATTAATTTATTTATTAGAGAAAAAGTGGTTGGTGAAAACTTTAAATAAATGGTTGTGAATTTACTTTGGAGTTCCGTTTGGCGTCTAATTTGCGTTAAAAATTAAAGTGCATAAAATATTATGAATTAAGGTGGTACCGCGATTTTTCGTCCTTAAATTATAATATTTTTTTTATAGGAGGAAAGTATGATTGAATTAATAACATTTTTAGGATCATTTTTAGTAGTTTACTTATTTTATTTATTCTTTGTTATCTTAAGAAAGAAGAATAAAGATAAATTAAAAAATGGAATTGAGTTTAGATATTTAAAAGTAAAATATAATTTTGATGTGAAAGAAATAAATATTAAAAAAATGAGTCACGTAATCGCTCTTGCTAATTCATTTATAATAGCAACAACGGTTACGATTGTTAGTTTTATTGACAATATAATATTAATGATGGTTATTGGTTTTTTTATCCTTATGATTTTAGAATTAATAACTTATCATATTATAGGAACCCATTATCAAAAAAAGAAAAGAGGCAAAAAAAATGTATGATTTTAAAAAAATAGAAAACAAATGGCAACAATTTTGGGAGAACCAAAAGACTTTTAATGCTAGTAATGATTCAAAAAAACCTAAATATTATGTTTTAATTGAGTTTCCTTATCCATCTGGTGTTGGTCTTCATGTTGGTCATGTTCGTAGCTATACCGCATTAGATGCTTTAGCACGTAAACGACGTTTAGAAGGATATAATGTTTTATTTCCAATTGGTTGGGATGCTTTTGGATTGCCGGCTGAACAATATGCTATAAAAAACAAAATTCATCCTAAAGATGCTGTGAAAGAAAACATTAAAACTTTTAAAAAACAAATTCAAGAATTAGGTATTTCTTTTGATTGGGATCGTGAGTTTTCAACAACTGATCCTGAATATTATAAATGGACACAATGGCAATTTTTAAAGTTTTATGAGCATGGATTAGCATATAAAGCAAAAAAAGATATTAACTGGTGTCCAAACTGTAAGATTGGTTTATCTAATGAGGAATCAAGCGGTGGTGTTTGTGAGAGATGTGGTAGTTCTGTTGTCCAAAAAGAAAAAGAACAATGGATGCTAAAGATGAGTGAATATGCTGAACCATTACTTACGGGGCTTGATGATACTGATTTCCAAGAAAAGATTAAAACCGCTCAAGTAAATTGGATTGGTAAAAGTGTAGGGGCCAACATTAAATTTAAAATTGCTGATACTGATGAAAATCTTATTGTTTTTACGACTCGACCAGATACTTTATATGGTGTTACTTTTATGGTAATTTCACCAGAACATCCAATTTTAGAGACACTTAAATCTAAAATTAAAAACTATGATGAAGTAGTAGATTATCAAAAAGAAAGTAAAAATAAAACTGATTTTGAAAGAGCTGAATTAAATAAAGAAAAAACCGGTGTTAAACTTAATGGAGTATATGCTATAAATCCGGCTAACCAACAACAAATTGAAATATGGGTTGGTGATTATGTGTTAATGAATTATGGAACCGGTGCAATTATGTCAGTTCCAGCACATGATGATCGTGATTATGAATTTGCTAAAAAATTTAACATTCCGATTGTTGAAGTCATTCAAGGTGGAGATATAACCAAGGAAGCTTATAAGGGTGAAGGACCTCTTATTAATTCGGGTATTCTTAATGGCATAAATACTAAAGTTGAAGCGATTGATACAATGGTTGAATATTTAGAAAAACAAAATTTAGCGGTTCGCCAAACAAATTATAAATTACAAGACTGGGTTTTCTCCCGTCAAAGATTTTGGGGTGAACCAATTCCCATGATTCATTGTGATGAATGTGGATGGGTTCCAGTCCCAACGACTGAATTACCAGTATTGCTTCCTGATGTCGTTAATTATGAACCAACTGATAATGGTGAATCACCACTAGCAGCTATTGAAGATTGGGTTGCTACAACATGTCCAAAATGTGGGGGAAGTGCCAGAAGAGAAACTGATACGATGCCAAACTGGGCGGGATCTAGTTGGTATTGGTTAAGATATATGGACCCACACAATAACCAAACATTTGCATCTAAAGAAGCTCTTAATTATTGGGGACAAGTTGATTGGTATAATGGGGGAATGGAGCATGCTACCCGTCACTTGTTATATGCTAGATTTTGGAATCAATTTTTACATAATATTGGTTTAGTTCCAAATTCAGAACCTTTTAAAATAAGAGCTGCTCATGGAATGATTCTTGGTGCTAACGGTGAAAAGATGAGTAAGAGCAAGGGTAATGTTATTAATCCTAATGATATTGTTAATGAATTAGGAGCTGATGCTCTAAGAACTTATGAAATGTTTATTGGGGATTATGAAAAAGAAGCTGCTTGGAGTACTAATGGATTAAAAGGTTGTAAAAGATTTCTAGATAGAGTATGGCGACTACAAGAACACATTAATGATAAAAGTGGTTATACTTTAGAAGGATTAGTCCATAAAACTATTAAAAAGGTAACTAATGATATAGAAAATATGAAATATAATACTGCTATAGCTGCTTTAATGATTTTGTTAAATGAATATGAAAAACAAGATTCAATTACAAAACAAGATTTATTAATTTTAATTACCTTATTAAATCCTATCGCCCCACATATAACAGAAGAAATAAATGCGTTAAATAATTTAGGGAAACCATTATGTGATTCTACTTGGCCAACTTATGATGATTCTAAAACAGTTGCTGACGAATACGAAATGATTGTTCAAGTAAATGGAAAAGTTCGTGGTAAAGAAATCGTTTCAACTTCATCTTCAAAGGAGAAAATGGAAGAAATTGCGATGAATATTGAAAATGTTAAAAGATATATTGATGGTAAAGAAATTGTTAAGATAATTACGATCCCTAAAAAAATGGTTAATATAGTTATAAAATAAGCCTTCGGGTTTATTTTTTAGTGGTTTTTTGTTATAATTACAATGAGGTAATAATATGGATTTATATAAATATGAAAAAGAATTATACAGTATTGGTAAGACTAATATTGGTGGAGTTGATGAAGTGGGTAGAGGTCCTTTAATTGGACCAGTTGTTGCAGCTTGTGTGGTGCTTCCTAAAGATTTTATATTAGAAGGATTAACTGATTCTAAAAAATTAAGTGAAAAAAAACGCGATTTATTTTACTCTTATATTTTAGAACACTGTAAGGCTTATGGAGTAGGGGTTGTAACACCTGAAGAAATTGATGAAATAAATATTTATGAAGCCTCTAAGAAAGCGATGATTAAAGCGATTGATGAAGTAAATAATAAAATCGCCATTGATCATGTTTTAATTGATGCTATGAAGCTTGATATTAATATTCCATCAACTTCAATAATTAAAGGCGACGCTAATAGTATTAGTATTGCTGCTGCTAGTGTTGTTGCTAAAGTTGTTCGAGATAAAATGATGTATGATTTAGATAAAAAGTATCCCCAATATGAATTTTGTAAACATAAAGGTTATCCTACTAAAAAACATTTAGAAGCCATAAATAAATATGGTTTAATAGAAGGATATCGGAAAACCTATGGACCAGTAAAGGAGGTTCTAAATGGAAATAAATAAAGTTATTGTTGGTTATTTAGAAACTAATTGTTATGTATTATTTAAAAATGATAACTGTTTAATTATTGATCCAGGTGATGAGGCGGATAAGATAAAAAAAGTTGTTGGTGATAAAAAGGTAGTAGGAATAATGATTACTCATTATCATCCTGATCATATTGGAGCATTAGAAATATTAAAAGATAACTACAAATGTATGGTTTATGATAAATCTAATTTGGAAGAAAAAAATTATCAAATAAGTGATTTTAATTTTGATGTTATTTATACTCCGGGGCACAAGAGTGATTCCTTAACTTATAATTTTGATAATAAGTATTTATTTACTGGTGACTTTTTATTTAAGGAAACTGTTGGAAGATATGATTTGCCAACTGGTGACTTAAATATATTAATGGATAGTTTAGAAAAAATAAAAACATTAAATTCATCCATTATGATATATCCAGGTCATGGTGAAGACACTACTTTAGACCATGAAATTAAATATAATCCTTTTTTTAACCGTTATTAAACGGTTTTTTAATACCATAATTTCCCACAAAATTAAAGAATTACTCCCACAATATTTTAGTAAACTTAATATAGACGGAGGTGATAGATGAGAAAAGTGGATAATTAAAAAAACAAGACAATAACACTCCTAGAAGGAAGGATGTGATAAATGAGTGGAAAAAAGATAGCCCAGATGCTATACTAATATTGAGGTGTAAAAATGTATAAGATTTGTTTAGTGGAAGATGAAAAAGATCTTAATGATCTGATAGTTTCCTATTTAAAACGCGAAAACTATGAAGTGGTTAACTTCTATGATGGAGAGAGCGCGATTGATTATGTAGGACAACCAGTTCATTTATGGATCTTGGATATTATGTTAGGTGATACGATAAGTGGTTATGATATTATAAAAAAAATTAGGGAGCTTGACCCTGAAGTTCCAGTTATTTTTACATCAGCCCGTGATCAAGATTTAGATAAAATTATTGGTTTAGAGCTTGGTAGTGATGATTATGTAACCAAACCATATTCACCTAAAGAGTTGGTATTAAGAATCAATCGAATTATAAAAAGAGTTTATTCCCAAGTAACCTCAACAATTAAATATGAAAATTATGAGATTGATGTTAATAAACGACTAGTATTATTAGAAAAAAAAGAAGTAAGTTTAACCTCATTAGAATTTGATTTATTATTAATCCTTGTAAAAAACATTAATAAATCATTCAGTCGTGAAGAATTAATTAAACTTGTTTGGGGTGAAGATTATTTTGGCAGTGATCGTGTAGTAGATGATCTAGTTAGAAGAGTTCGAAAAAAAATGCCTCAAGTAAAAATTAAAACTATTTATGGATTTGGATACAGATTGGTATGAGAGTTTTAAAAAACAATTTAATTAATCAATTAATATCAATTGGAATTATTATCTTTGGAATTATTTTTATTAGTATAGGAGTAATTTTACCAAAGACAATGTTACCAATTTATGAAAAAAATATATACAATTACTTAAAACAACCACTTGCTCTAATGAGTTTTGATCCTAACACTAATGTGGTTGCTGATGATGTTGCATATATTTGTATTCATGATTCAAAATTTGTATATATTTCTAGTAATTTAGAAGAAATAATACCAGCGAACCCTAAACAAATTATTGATAATATAAATTCGGAATATGGTAAGTTCAGTTATCTTGGAAGAACATATTACTACTTTTCCTCTGTGAGTGATAATGTGATCAAGATATCAATTACCAACAACACATACATCTTACAAATGCAACAAGATGTCGTATACACAGTATTTCCCTTACTGCTTATAACATTTTTAATTATAACAAGTTTAATGATTTTCTGGGCTAGTAATTTAGTTCTTAAAATCAAGCACTTAAAAGATAAAGTTGATAATATCGATAATAATGAATACGTTGATGATTTTAAATTCAAGGAAGATGATGAATTAAGTGCCTTATCTCATGCTATTGATGAAATGCACTTCACATTAAATGAACAAGAAGAATATAAAAATCAAATGTATCAAAATATATCGCATGATTTTAAAACTCCTCTTACAGTAATAAAATCATATATAGAAGCAATTGAAGATGGTGTTCAAGACACTAAAAGCGGTAGTGTAATAATAAAAGAACAATTAAAAAAGTTGGAAAATAAAGTTGAATCATTACTTTACCTAAATAAGTTAAATTACATTAAAGATAACAGTGAATTTAAAAAAGGCATTGTTGATGTAACAACTATTATAAATACTTCAATTGAAAAGTTTAAGTTTGAACGACCCGATATTAAGTGGGAAGTTAAGATTAGTGATAATAAGACTAATTTTAAAGGGACCTACGATATGTGGGAAGCAATAATTGATAATATGCTCCAAAACTTTATGAGATATGCCGATAAAGAAATTAAAATAACCATTAAAAATAATAAGATAACATTTTATAATGATGGCCCTAATATTGATGTAAATATATTGTCTGATTTATTTACTCCTTATAAAAAAGGAATAAAAGGACAATATGGTTTAGGACTATCAATAATAAAGAAAACCTTATATATAGTTGGTTATGAAGTGACGGTAGAAAATGTTAAAAAGGGAGTAGTATTTAATATATTTTAAAGAGATTGTCTAAATAAAGACAATCTTTTGTTATGAATTAAGATAATGCCTAGACATTATGATCTCTTTTTTATATAATAAATATAGGAATAGAGGTGTAACATGAAAAGTATAAAAATTGTTAGCTGTTTGTTAATTTGTATATTAATTTCTGGTTGTAATAGTTCTAAAACAAAGAGCCAGGCTGAACAAAAAAATGATTATATAGAACAAATTACTACATTAACTGAAAAAATTGTTGAATTATCTAATGAGAATGCTAAACTTACTGAAGAACTTTCCAATGAAGAATTAGATTCAACGGTAACTGGTGAATGTACCTTTACAAGAACCTATAATGTTGTTGATATTATGAAATACCAAACAGGTGACAATGAATCAAAATTTATTATTTTGGATCAATTTCAAACAGTTGAACCGTTTATTGTTAATTTGAAAAATGATCAAGCAGCAATTTTAACAAAGGGTGATAATTTTGAATTTTCTTTTAGTGGTGAAAAAAAATATCATAAAAGTGAATATACCAATTTATTTAAAAATTTTAAATTAGACAATATAAAAGCAACTGATAAAATTGGTTTAGATCAAGTTCAAGAATCTTGTCGGTAGTAATATATGAAAAAAATAATTGGAGTAGGTAAGTCATTAGAAGAACAACAAGAGTGCTTAAAGAAAATATTATTACAGAGCCAAAAAATAAAATATATATTAGAAACCTTAAAAAAATCTAGTCTTAAAAATTATTATGTAGCAGCAGGTTGCATCAATCAAACAGTCTTTAATTATTATCATGACTTTGATTTGGATTATGGTATTAAAGATATTGATATTGTTTATTTTGATTTGGATCTTAGCTATGAGGCTGAGGATAAAATTATTAAAGAAATACAATTACTTTTTAAAAACAATTTATTTAATGTTGATATTAAAAACCAAGCAAGAGTTCATTTATGGTATGGTGATAAGTTTGGCTTTGAAATAAAACCTTATACGAGTGTTGAAGATGCCATTAGTAAGTGGGGTTCTACTGTTACTTGTATTGGAGTTAGAATGGAAAAAAATGAAGTGATTGTTTATTCTGCTTATGGTTTAGATGATTTGTTTAATTTAATTATAAGACCTGTAAAAGGACAATTTACTAAAGAACGATATGAAGATAAAACAAAAAAATGGCAAGATACTTGGCCATTATTAAAAGTTATTCCATGGGATTAAAAAAGATGATCTAATCATCTTTTTTTAATTATTATTTTTCCACTTTGATTTAACTAATTTTTTAGTAGTATTAATTTCTGCAATAAACTCATATTTTTTACTCCACTTACAAAAAATCGAATTTTTATTTAATATTAACTTTGATATAAATGAGGTAGGAACGGGTCTCCAACCATCAGTAATGGACAACTTTATAATTGTTTTTTCTGCTTCCTTTGTAACATTATATATACCGTCTAAATGTCCCATTTTCGGATTGGGAAGTATTTTGAAACATCCTGTTATGTTTTTGTTCATATTTAAACTTGGAATAAAGTTTATATTAATGTTTTCATTTTCTAAATGAACTATTATCTTTTCTAACGAATTACTTTCTTCAAAAATATATTCAATATTACCATCCATATATGAATTGTTATCTATGTTTACTTCCGTAAGATCTTTAGAATCAGTGTTGGCAAACTCAATTAACTCACACTGATTACTATATCTAACAAAATATCTAAATTGCATATTCATGGGAAATGGAAATTTATCAATTGAAATTTTGTTATTATCTATTGAACAATTTATTTTGGTCTTGATTGACTTAATAAAATCAAAATCATACATAAAAAACAAAGGAAGATAATTGGGGTTTTTTGACCCATAGCCAACTGG
>JAQWBL010000014.1 GCA_028706395.1 Bacilli bacterium
GATACTATTTATTAATGTTGATTTCCCAACATTTGGTCTACCAACTAGGGCCACAAATCCTGATTTCATTTTAAATCCTCAACTGAAAAAGGATGGACAATGATATCCTTCATTAAATAGTTTTTAGTATCATTTTTAGTCATTAAAATTAATTTGTTATCCATATTGAAAAATTCAACAATAACTTGGCGACAAATATTACATGGGAAAGCAAGATTATCACTAGCAACCATCACATATAATTCTTTGAAATCACCTTTAGTATAACCAGCTGCAATTGCACTGTTAATGGCATTCCTTTCAGCACAGATTGTCCCACCGTATGACGCATTTTCAACGTTAACACCAACAAATTCCCGACCATCATTAGTAACAACAGCAGCCGCTACTTGATAATTAGAATATGGAGCATAGGCGTTTTCTAATAATTTTGTTAATTTTTCTTTCATAGATTCCTCCTACATAAATGTTTTAATTACTTCGATAATTTTAGGAACAAAAATAATTAAACCGCTAAAAAAGGCAACAGTTGAAAAGACAAAGACCGCTGCTGATGCTGTATCCTTAGCAATCTTAGCAAGTGGATGAATTTCTGGACAAACCAAATCAATAACCGCTTCTAATGAAGTATTTATTAATTCAGTTGCCATAACCACACCCATTAATAATAAACAAAGTAACCATTCTGTTAAGTTTATTTTAAGCCATAAACCAGCTACAACTACCAAAAAGGCAACTATAAAATGAATCGTTAAACTTTGCTCGTATTTATACGCATATCTAAGTCCATCAAAGGAATATTTAAAACTGTTAAAAAAACGTTTTAAGCCTCTCTTTTTTTGTTCATCTCTTGATTCCATATCCATCTAAAATCAACTCCTGTTTCTCAAACATAACTTTTTCTTCTTCTTCGTTCATATGATCGTATCCTAATAAATGAAGTACTCCATGTACTGCTAAAAAGGATAATTCTCGCAGCACCGAGTGTCCATATTCTGATGCTTGTCTTTTTCCGGTATCTAATGATATATAAATATCTCCTAGTAATCGATATTCACCTAAATCAATTGTTAAATCGTCTTCTAGGGCGAAAGAAATAACGTCAGTTGGTTTATTCTTTCCACGATAATCATTATTAAGTGAAGTAATATATAAATCATCAACAAAGATAATATTAAAAACAACATGTTTTAATTTTTCTTGTTTAAGAGCATAATGGACAACTTTTTCGATTTCTTCTAATTCTTTTATCTCCTCATTTGTCTCATTGTAAAATCCAACACTGTTCATAACATTCCCCCTCTTAATTTTATAATACGATAAAAAACACAACACCGGCACATATGACCAATATGGTTATTATATTATAAATCCAATCTTTTTTCAAGAATGATGGCAACTTGTTAATCAGTTTCTCTAAAAAGTGATAAATTAAGAATCCAAATAAACCGCCTAAAATATTTAAAAATATGTCGTCTATATCGAAGACTCGTCCAATCACAAGTTGCGTTGTCTCAATAGTTATTGAAACAATAAATGATAGGATAAAAATAATATATGGTTTTTTTAATTGAATAAAGTAAGATACAAATAAACCATATGGCATAAACATAATCATATTACCAACAACGTTTTTGTAAAAAGCATTACTTCCAAAATCATATCTAAATATTTCTTTAAAGGGTGTAAAGTTAGAAGTTGACCAACCAACATCTTGAAATGTTACAATGTGGAATAAAAATAAAATATAAACTAAAAAAATCAAATAAAAGATCTCATTATAAATTGCTACCTTTACTTTTCGCTTAAATATATAAGTAATTCTTAAACTTATAATAACGACACAAAAAAGTAAAATCATTGGCCAAACACCGGATAATAAATTGATTATCAATTCTTTTTCCACAATATCCCTCTATTCTTCTAAAGGCTTTTCTATAATTGGTTGATAACTGGTTATATTTTCATATACGACATAAAATACATCTAACTCTATTTTACTACTTTTTACATTAACTTTCAAACTATTTTGACTAATTATGTATTCATCTTCATCTAATCGATCTTCGATTTTTTCTTTACCTTTATTAAGGGCCTTATCAATGGCTTCATCAATCGTATTCATTTCTTCTAAAATTTCTATTTCTTGTTGTTTTTCCAGTGATATTGATATTGGTAATAATAAGTTTTTAATACTATAATTTTTTAATATTTCTTTATGTTTAAAAGAATTAAACAATTCAATTCTATGTCCAAATATTTCAATTACTAAACCATGTTTATAATTATTTAGTACCTTTTCAGTTCTTCTTGTTAAAGGATAAGTGATTTTAGTTTGATACCATACCTCACCATACACTTCTCCTTCTGCACCTAATACATCTTTAATTTCGTCATGAAGCTTAATTTCACCAGATATAACAACATCTCCAGGCTTAACATAATCATTTATGTTTTTGACAATTTCTCCTGTTTTAGCATCGATCTTTTTTATAATCGCACTCTTACTAGCAACGATATGTCTTTTAGAAATAACTGATGGTGGCGTCGATAATTTTCTTTCTTCGACCCTAACAATGTATTTAGTACCTACTCTTTCAATTTCCAACCACTCGATCTTATCTTTATGTTTTGACACAATTTTTTTCTTGATTTTTTCTATTGATTGATAATTTTTTTGAAGTCTCAACTTACTTATTCCTTCATCTTTTAATTCATCTAATAAAAAGTTACGAACGGATGAATTCGTATGGATTACTTCAATATCAAAAATAATATTTGACAAAAAGATCAACAATATTATTCCCAAAATAAATGAACTTATTAGATGGACATTTGTTCTAACTATTTTTTTTATTTTTAAACCACCATGTACATCTACTAAAAACATATCATAAACAGTTTTTATTTCCTTTATTTTTTCGTAATTATCTGCTCTTACTGTAATATTCATTTCTTTATAGCTTATCTGTTTAATATCTAACAAATCAATTTTATGACTAACTAAGCGCTTTAAAAAACGATTAATATTCTTCCCTCGAATATTAATAACGACTGTATTTTGTAATAATGAAGATTTACTATATTTCATACTTTACCCCAATTCTATATTTTTTATATCACCCGTTATTAATACTTCATCACCCAATAATTTAGAAACAACTAAATTGTTACCAATAATTTTTAGGATTCCTTCATCGTGCCTAATAACAACTTTATTAATATCAAAATGATCAATATTTAAATAATTAACGACATTTACTTTATTTTTAAAAATATTAATGGTAAACTCTTCTTCTAACAAATAACTTCTTAATTTATTAATCATTTTCACTATTATCACCTTATTTAATTCTATTAAAAAAATAACTCGTTTATGAGTTATCTTTCTAATTACTATCAACCACTATCAAATTCCCCCCGTATTTAATATCATACTCATCTAAAAAGTTATAAAAAGCATCCATATCAACATATTCACTATTTTTTACATTAATAACTATGTCAAAAACATTATATTCATCAATTATATAATACATTTTCTGTCGGAGTTTTAATAAACTATCCCGATTTACATTTCCTAAAATATTAATGTATAAAGTATTTTTTGAGAATTCTATTTCTGTTTTAAACATATTATCACCGACAATAATATAACACATCTAAAAAAAGAAAATGGGGTTTCGACAAAAGTAGAAAAATTATTCCCTTTTATAAAAAAATTGTGATTTAAACATGTCGAATTATATGTATTTTTGTGTTATAATTTATTTAGAGGTGTTAGAATGAAAGCATTTACTATATTAATCGCCAAAATGTGTGGCATGTTATTGGGCAGAATTGGAAGAGGTTCGGTGCTACCTGGTGAGATAGCTATTAAAATAAATAAAAATATTTTATCTTACTTTAAACTTCCTAAAATAACTGTTTTTGTAACAGGAACAACGGGCAAAACATCTATATCGGGGATCTTAACTAATATGTATACCCAAAATGGATATAAGGTTGCCAATAATATGAAAGGTTCTAACTTAGAATGGGGAATTATTACTTGTTTAATTATGAACTCAAACTTAAAAGGTCAAATAAAGAGTGATGTTCTTGTATTAGAAGTTGATGAAAGATATGTTAAAAAAGTTATTCGTGATGTTAAACCTAACTATTTTATTATTAATAATTTATCTCGTGACCAATTAGCACGTAACGGTCACTTTGATATTGTTTGGAATGATATTAACAATCAAATTACTGATGATATCCATTTGGTATTAAATAGTGATGATCCACTTGTTACTAAATTTGGAATTAATCATAATGGAAAGAAAACTTATTATGGATTAAGTAAAACTAAATATTCTAAAAAAACAGTTGACATAAATAATCTTGATGTTATGTATTGTCCAAAATGTAATAGACACTTAACATTTGATTACTTCCATTATGGGAATCTTGGAAATTATAGATGTGAACACTGTGATTTCAAAAGACCAAATCCTGATTTTGAAGCTAAACTAATTAATAATTTTAGTTTTAAAGTTGATGGTCAAATAATTAATATGAACAATCCAGCTTTATACAATGTATATAATTTACTGGCAAGTTATGCAACAGCAATTATTACAGGCATTCATAAACTTGATGCTGTTAGTGCGTTAAATAATTTATCTTTAAAAATTAAACGAGTGGACAAATTCATGGTTGATAATAAAGAATGTACTATTTTACTTAGTAAAAATGAAACACCAATTTCTTATAATCAATCACTGGATTATATTAGTAAACAAGAACGTGACAAAACAGTTATAATCGGTTTTAATAATGTTAGTGGTAGATATGATTTAAAAGATTTATCTTGGTTATGGGATATTAATTTTGAATTACTAAAAAGTGATTCTGTTAAAAAGGTTATTTGTGTTGGGAACTTTTCTTATGATATTGCTACAAGATTAAAATATGCTGATATTGATGAAAAAAAGATTATTATTTATGAAGACTCATCTGAATTATTAGAGGCTATTAAAAAACATGGTAATAAGTTTGTCTATTGTATCTTCTACTTTGATATGGAAAAAGTCTTTAAAAGACTATTAAAGGAGGCGTAATATGACAATTACAATTGGATATTTATATTATGATTTACTTAATTTATATGGCGAAAATGGAAACATCAAAGCCTTAAAAAAACAGCTTGAATTTCAAGATGTTAAAGTTATTATTAAGTTTTTGACAATTGATGATGATCTGGATTTTAATGATTATGATTTTGTTTATATTGGTGCAGGTACCGAAAACAATCAAATGATTGCTTTAAAACACTTATTAAAATATAAAGATGATTTAAAACATTATATTGAAAGCAGTAAATTCTTACTATGCACTGGTAACTCAATTGAATTATTTGGAAGACATATATTAGATAGTAATAAAAAGAAACATAAAACACTAGATATATTTAAATATCATACTGTTGTTGAAGATTTTAGAATGATTGATGAATCAGTTTTCAAATCTGATTTGTTTGATGAATTATTTGTCGGATTCCAAAATCAATATGGTGCGATAAAAGATATTAAAGAACCAACTTTTAAAGTTGTTAAAGGTATTGGTAGTTATCCTAATAGTGATACTGAAGGGGTTCACTATAAAAACTTCTTTGGAACTTACTTAATTGGACCCATATTAGTTAGAAATCCTCACTTTTTAAAACATTTAACTAAAGAATTAATATTAAGTAAAGATAAAGACTTCAAATTTAAAAAATTTAATTTAAAACTTGAAACAATTGCTCATGATAAATTTTTAGAAAAATATTATTCTGAAGTTATTGCATAAAAAAAGACTAGAAATACATTCTAGTTTTTTTGTTTAATTATCTCTTAATTTCGCTCCTAATTTAGTTTCGACATCTGTAATTATTTTATTAATTACAACATTTACTTCTTCATCAGTTAAAGTTTTATTTGGATCACTAAAGACTAATGAATAAGCAATTGATTTTTTATTAGGATTTAAATTAGATCCAGCATAAACATCAAAGACATCAATTTCAGTTAATAAACGTCCACCAGATCTTTTAATAACATTAATTATATCTGCTGAATTAAGTTGTTTATCAACAACAAAAGCAACGTCCTTATGAATTGATGGATATTTTGTTAATTCTTTAAATTTAATATTACGAATTTTAATATCCATTATTTTATCTAAATTTAATTCAAAAACATATACTGGTTTTTTACTAAGATTAGGATGAACTTCACCAATAAACCCAACTTCTTCAAGTCCTATTTTGATAATCGCACTACGACTTGGATGCATATCCTTTAAAGGTGCTACTTCAAATGAGTAACGATTGTTAAGGCCTAAAAAGTTAAGAAGGTTTTCAACAATACCTTTAACTAAATAGAAGTCAACTTCGATCTTTTTGTTTTGCCAAATATTTTCCATGTAAGTTCCACTCATTAAAACTGATAAAGTATTTACTTCCACGTAGTTATCGTTTTCTTTGTAATAACGAGATCCGATTTCAAAAATATTAATATCTTTAATACTACGAGCATTATTATAGTTATAAACATTTAATAATGATGGTATCAAACTATTACGCATAATTGATTTATCTTCGCTATTTGGATCAAGTAATTTAACTAATTCTTTTTCTTCATTAACAAAGAGAGTACTTTCTTCATTACTAATCAACGAATAAGTTATCACTTGCTTTAGCCCTAAAGCTTCTAATCTTTTACGAACACCTTTAACAAGTTGCATTTTAGGGCTTATACTTCCCTTTTTAACAGTAGAAGTTGGTAATATTCCAACAACTTTATCATAGCCAACTATTCTTCCTACTTCTTCAATTAAATCTTCAGGAATAGTTAAATCCAGTCTTCTATTTGGAATGGAAACAATAAATTTGTTACCTTCAACAATATGATCCAACTTTAATTTTCTAAATGATAATTCAACATCATTAATATTTAAATTCATTCCTAAAATAGTATTAATGCGATCTAAAGTTATTTCGATCTTTTTAGGTTCAACTTTAAGGCTGTCGTGTTTTAAAATGCCTTTAACAACTGATCCATTAGCATATTTATTTAATAAATATCCCGCTCTTTTTAAAGCAACTAAAGTAATATCTGAATTAATTCCTTTTTCGTAACGCGAACTAGCTTCACTACGTAATGTTTTTTTAGCTGTATTACGAATGTTTGTTGGATTAAAAATAGCTGCTTCAATCATAATATTAGTAGTATTTACAGTTACTTCACTGTCATATCCACCCATTACCCCAGCTAGAGCTACCGGATTTTTAGTATCAGTAATAACTATGTCGGTATTAGTTAAAGTTCGATTTTTTTTATCAATAGTAACAATTTCTTCACCATCTTTTGCCATTCTAACTAAAATATGATTACGTAGTTTATCGGCATCAAAGAAGTGAAGTGGTTGACCAGTTTCTAGCATAATATAGTTACTAATGTCAACAACATTATTAATCGGTCTTATACCTGATGCCATTAATCTATTTTTAATGAATTTTGGACTTTCTCCTATTTTTACGTTTTTAACAAGGCTGGCCAAATAGACTAAACAATTTTCGGTTTCAACATCTAATTTATAATTGTTATTAATATCTTCACCAACGACTTCAACTTCAGTTTCAGGGTATTTAACTTCAAGATCATATAAGGCTCCAATTTCATAGGCCATTCCAATCATACTTAGTAAATCACCACGATTAGAAGTTAAATCAAAGTCAATTACTTCGTCATCATATCCTAAATAAGCTATAGCATCAACCCCTAGTGGGGCATCAGCTGGTAGTTCATGAATTCCATCAACATCAGCTTTGGTCAAATATTTATTTTCAAGACCAAGTTCCGCTAATGAACAAATCATACCATTAGATTCAACACCTCTAATTTCAGATTTTTTAATAACTATATTTCCAGGTAAAGTCGCCCCTACTTTAGCTACAATTACCTTTTGACCAGAATCAACATTAGGGGCCCCACAAACAATTTGATAAGTATTTCCATCACCAATGTCAACTTTACAAACATTTAACTTATTAGAATCAGGGTGATCTTTTCTTTCTAATACATATCCAATTACTAAATCAGTAGCGGTACTTATCTTACTTAGACTATCAAATTCATTACCAAGAAAAACCATTTTACTAGCAACTTCAGAAAAGTCTTTATCTTTAATATCTATATAGTCATTTAAGAAACTTTTACTTACTTTCATCTTCCATCTCCCTTTCTAAACGATCAAAATTATCTAAAAAGTTTATATTATTAGTATAAAAATGGCGAATATCATTTATACCATACTTAAGCATAGCAATTCGCTCAGGTCCCATACCAAATGCAAAACCACTGTATTTCTCTGGATCATATCCACATGCTCTAAGAACATTTGGATGAACCATCCCAGATCCTAATATTTCGATCCAACCAGTTTGTTTGCATAATGGACATCCACTACCTCCACATTTAAAACAACTTACATCTACTTCTAAACTTGGTTCTGTAAATGGGAAGAAACTTGGACGAAATCTTATTTCTCTCTCATTACCAAACATTTTTCTAACCAATATTTCTAAAGTACCTTTTAAATGAGCAACACTTATATTTTCATCAACAACTAATCCTTCAATTTGAGTAAATTGATGAGAATGGGTCATATCATCATCATCTTTGCGATAAACCTTACCAGGACATATTATTCTAATTGGTCCTTTTTCAACATTAGCATCCATGGTTCTTGCTTGAACTGGTGATGTTTGAGTACGTAGTAACATTTCAGCAGTTATATAAAAACTATCTTGCATATCACGTGCAGGATGATCTTTTGCTAAGTTTAATTTTTCAAAGTTATATAAATCACTTTCAATTTCTGGACCTTCAACAACATCATATCCCATACTAATAAATAATTCTTCTATCTCATCAATAACTTTTGTTAAAGGATGGGTTGTTCCAACATTCACTTTAGTACTAGGCAATGTTATGTCAATCCATTCATCTTTAAGTTTTTGTTCTAAAGCATCACTTTCTAGTTTTAGGGTTAGTTCATCAAATAAAGTATTAATATGATTTTTTAAATCATTTAACAACATTCCAACTTCCTTTTTTTCAGAAACATCTAATTTTCCTATTTGTTGACCAATCTCAACTACCTTACCTTTTTTACCTAAATACTCTACTTTTAAATCCATCAATTCTTTTAAATTTGAAACATTTTTCAAATCAATACTAACTTGCTCTTTAATTGTTTTAATTGTTTCTTTCATTTTATTCCTCCTTATAAAAAAAACGCCCTTATATTTAAGGACGTGATGACGCGGTACCACCTTAATTTGCAGATTACTCTACACACTTAATAACTATAACGAGTTACCGTTTTTCAAAGCTAAAAGGTGAATTCATAAAAGTTTAATATTAGTTTCCACCAAGCACTAATTCTCTATCAATAATTACTTTTATTACTATTTCTTTATCATCGCTTTTTAATATCAATATAATGATTATAACAAATAATAAATAAAAAAACAATTTTTTTATTTATTATTCTTCTTTTTACATAATATTTTGGGTTTTTGAATAATTTCTTTTGATTCCATATGATGTTTTATTTTATTTCTTGAGACTTTTAAAATTCGCGAAATATATGATTGCTCGTACCCAATAATTTTAGAAATCTCATATTGATTCAATGATTTACCATTAAAACCATAATACATTTGGATTATTTCTAATTCTAAAGGGTTTAATATACTTAATGATTCTCGAATTTCAATAAGGGCTTCTTTAGTGACAATATCTTCAACAAAGTTCTCCTCACTAGTTAAAAAATCGGCATAAGTTAGAGTTGTATCTGATTTATTTTCTGGGTTAGTAACTGGTTCATCAATACTTATATTTTTATTATGTTTTTTAGTTTCTCTGAAGGACATAAGAATTTCATTGTCAATACATCTTACGGCATATGTTGCAAAAACTATATTTTTATCAATATCAAAAGTATTTATAGCCTTAATAAGACCAATGGTTCCAATACTAATTAATTCTTCATATTCAAAGTCAGTATTATGAAATCTTTTTTTAACTCGATATGCTACTAATCTAAGATTATGTCTTTGCATTTTTTCTTTTGCTTCAATCGAACCCTCCTTTATTAACTTACAATATTCAATTGTTTCTTCTTTAGTTAGGGCTCTTGGAAAACTTTCGCTCATAAAATCCATTTTTTCACCATTTCTTTTGTTATAAATTTGTAATTCAACTATTATAACACTATTAATTTTTAATTCAAGTTTTTCTTTTTATAAAAAAAAAGAGCTTTAGCTCTTAGTGAAATTACATAAAGTTTAATCCACAAGATTATTCATTCTTAAATAAGCTTCCATTTCCTTTAATTTTTCACCACGTAATGGTTTACATTTTTTATAGTTTAATGGATCAATAATCATGGCTTCACTCATACCCTTACAAGTATTATATCCACAAGCACCACAATTATAATTAGGAAGTAATTTTTCATATTCCTTTTCTAAATCAATTTCATTTTCAAAACCTTGATCAACAAAGGCCAAAATCAAACCCATAATTAATGCTGTTACGGTCATAATTAATATTCCTAACATTTATTACACCCCTTACAATTACCACAATCATGATGCGATTCATTATCGTTTTTACTATATAAATAAATAGTTAATATTGCTAATAGAACAATTAATATATATGCCATTAAAAGAACCTACTAAATACTAAGGCCATAATTGAGGCCGTGATTAAAGCAATCGGAGCTCCTTTAAAACATTTTGGAATATTAGCAAATTCCATTCTTTCTCTAATTGTTGAAAAAATATAAATAACAAGAGCGAATCCTAAACCACTACCAAGTGAGAAAACAATCATTTCAATAAAACTATATCCATTATTAACATTTAACAATGTTGTCCCTAAAACAGCACAGTTAGTAGCTATTAATGGTAAGAAGATTCCTAATAAATGATCAAGTTGCTTGAAATGATGTTTAATTATTCTTTCTAATAATTGAACCGTTGAAGCGATAACTAAAACAAATAATAATGTTTTTAAATAAGTGGTGTTGGTTGGAACTAAAACATAGTTATACAGCAAATAAGTAATAATGCTTGATAAAACAATAACAACTGTTACTGAAATACCCATTCCAATAGCACCAGATTCTTTTTTAGAGGTTCCAATAAATGGACATATTCCTAAGAACTTTGTTAAAACTATATTTTCAGTTAACATACTTGTTATAAATAATTGAAATAGACTCATTTAGCAGCCCCCCTTTTTTCTTTAATGTAATTAAAGAATGCTAGGAAAAGCCCAAGTGTTAAAAAGGCTCCAGCTGGCTTTTGAAAAATAGTCATTGGAATAATACTATTTTCAGGAAACACTTGAAAAACAGCATGATAACCAGTGAATGAACTAATTCCATCCATAACCGTAATGGTATTGGCACCTAATACTTCTCTAAATAGCCCTAATAGAGATAAAGAAAGGGTGAATCCTAGTCCAATACCAATGGCATCTAAAAGGCTTTTTCCAACCGATGACACTGATGCTACAGATAGTGCTCGTCCTAAAACAATACAGTTAACCGCAATCAGTGGTAAATAAATACCCAATGTTTCGTGAAGTGCGGGAACATATTGTTTAAGCAATAAATCAAGTGCTGTAACAGCTGTTGTTATCAGTAAAATATAAACTGGTATTTTTACATTTTCAGGTATTAACTTTTTAATTATTGAAACAATGAAATTAGTAATTAATAAGACTGTTAATACACATAATCCCATTACATATGCCCCTTCAAAAGTGTTAGTAACTGCTAGTGTTGGGCATAAACCAAGCATTAAGACAAATGTTGGATTTTCATTAAATATTCCGTTTTTTATTGTTTTCATATTAACTCCCTTCTAGTTAGTATAACTATAAAGTAAATAAACAATTGTTGAACAAACAAGTGCTGTTAAAGTAAGTGCGAGAATGCTTTTAATTTTTTCTTTCATTTACTCACCTCGATAATCCTTTAAAGTATTAATAATCATATTTTTTATAGCTGTCGAAGTAACCGTTGCACCACTAACAGTTTCAACCTCAGTTATATTTTCTTGACCTTCAATTAATTGTTTATCAAAGTTTTCTTTAGTAACCTTTGGATAGTAATCATCACTAATTTCTAAGACATTAATATTAATAATTAAATCATCTTCAATTGTAATTTCAGCTTTGATATTTCCACTAAATCCTTTTTGAGTAACAGTATAAACCGTTTTTCCATCTTTAGTTTCAATGTTATTAACATTAAAGTTAGTATCAACTTTAGGATCTTCTTTTTTAAAACCATATCCAATTTGTAAACTAAGACCAATAATTAAAACCCATGCAAATAGAAAACTAAAGACTGACCTGTTAAAATTAAATCTTGATCTAGAACCAATTTTATCAAGAATAAAAACAAACATGTTCATTAATAAGATACTTGTCATCACACCTTCTGGATAAGGTGTTAAATATCTAATTAAGACTGTAAGTATTCCTAGAAATAATCCATATAAAATCTGGGCAATTGGAGTTGTTGGACTTGTTACTGGATCAGTTGCCATAAAGACCGCTCCAAATAATAACCCACCACTCATAACTTGAAATAATGGATACCATACCCCAAGTCCATTATAACTACCAATAATACAAGTCATTGCAAAAACAGTTCCTACATAAACAACTGGTATTTTCCATTTTATAACTTTTAAAATAGATAAATATATAAATGCTAATAAACATAATAAAGCACTTACTTCACCTAATGCACCGGGAATTGTTCCAATAAAAAAGTTAAGTAAGCCCCCATATGGTTCAACTAATGTTTCATACGTACCAATTCCCTCAACTAGGGCCACATTTGATAATGGGGTTGCAGTTGTAATAGCATCCATTTCCATTGCATTTAAATATCCACCATTACTAGCAATCATTGAACCATATATAACCGTTACAAATAAATAACCAATTAGTGCTGGATTAAAGACATTATGTCCAAAACCTCCAAATAACATTTTACCAATCATTGTTGCTATAACTGATCCAAAAAATAAAATCGAAATCGGAGTATTAATCGGTAAGACTAGTGCTAGAAACAGACCTGGAAATATACTAAATGATGAGTTTATATGTCTTTTTACTTCTGTATGATCTTTCTTTAAAAAGAATTTAACATAAATTAATTCAGTAAGGAAGGTAAAAATAGGCCCTAAAATTATAAAAATTAAAGGATAAAACATTCCTAAAATTGTAACTTTATCATTAATAAAAGGTATAATCCCGTTTTTATAAAAACTAAATAAAATGATTGGAGTTAATGCAATTAATAAATGAAACATTATCTTTTTAGTACTATTTTTATCTCTGATAAATGGTCCACTAGTTACTTGAAATTCTTTCACATTTTCACCTTCCTTATTTATTCTTTTCTTTTGCCTTAATAACATAATTACGAACTAATATTTTTGATGGACAAACATATGAACAAAGTCCACATTCAACACATTTTTCAGGTCTTAAACCTTTTAATTTTTCTGGTGTTGATAAACTATTCATTATTAAAACAGGCGACAATTTCGCTGGACAAGCATTTACACATTTCCCACATCTTAAACATTCAAGTAATTCATCTTTGTCATTATTACGCAGTACTAAAATACCGGTTAAGTTGGGTGAGACTACAACTTCATCAGTATCAATAGCATCTCCCATCATTGGTCCACCAGTTATAAAACGAATATCTTTAAAACGTTTATAACCACCAATACTCTCAATTACTTCATTAATAGAAGTACCAACCTTTACTAAAACATTTTGGGGTTCTTTAATCATTTCACCAGTAATGGTTATTACCCTATCGATTAATGGTTTATCAAATTTTAAAGCTTCATATATAGCATAAATAGTCGATACATTATTAACAATAATTCCTTTTTCAATTGGTAGTTTATTGTAACTAACACCTTTTACTTGGCTAATTAAAAGTCTCTCCCATCCCATAGGATATAACTCTGGAACTTCGACTAATTTAATTTTTAAGTATGTTCCAATAAACGTATTTATTATTTCCTTTGTTTTAGTATTACCACGTTTAATTGCAATAATTGCTTCTGGTATATCATTTATATCGATAATGGCATCAATTGCCTCTAAAATTTCTTCACATTTATCTAAACCTAACATATAATCCGCGGTAAGAAATGGTTCACATTCAACAGCATTAATAATCAAAGTATTTATTTTTTCATCAGTATCATATTTTACATAGGTAGGAAATCCTCCCCCGCCTAATCCAACAATACCAGCATTTTTTATTTTCTCGATAAATTCTTTCTTAGTATAATCATTAATATGTCTTTTGGGTTCTGTTTCAGTTAAAACTGTTTCTTTAAAATCATTTTCAATAACAACACATTTTACCATGTCGCCACTTAAATATGGTTTTTCAATAATAGATTTTACGGTTCCACTAACACTAGAATGAATTGGAACTTTAAAATTTCCTCTTTTCCTAGCAATAACTTCCCCTTTACAGACATAGTCACCACTCTTAACCAAAACAGTAATGTTAGTATCATTTTGACAAATAAGAGGAATGTAAACAACCTTTGGTTTTAAATATGTTGCAATTTTATTAGTAATAGATTCTTTTTTATGTTTAGGTATTTTCACACCTCTTGACATAAAGACTACCTCCATTCTATTAATATTATACCATTTTACGAATAAAAAAAAAGGGATTATTATTAAATTGACAATTATCCCCTTTTGATTTACATATTATTTTACTTGATACATTTTAGAAATTCTATTTTGAATTTTTTCATCTTCTAAATACTCACTAAATTTCATTTCGACACTAAATGAACCACTAGGAGTTATCTCAATAATTTTATTAGCAATACTGTCAATAAAACTGTGATCATGAGATGTAAAAATAATAGAACCTTTATATTCAACTAATCCGTCATTAACAGCTTGAATTGATTCCAAATCTAAATGGTTAGTTGGTTGATCTAAAATTAAAAAATTTGAACCTTTGATCATCAGTTTAGAAAACATACAGCGTACCTTTTCTCCACCTGATAATACTTTTACTTTCTTAAGTGGTTGATCGCCAGAAAATAACATTCTACCTAAGAAACCACGAAGAAAACTTTCCGATTGATCTTTAGAATATTGTCCTAGCCATTCTATTAAATTTGAATTATTGTTTTCAAAATATGCTGAATTGTCTTGTGGTAAGTAATCAGGTTCAACGGTTGTTCCCCATCTAATAGTACCAGAATCTGGTTCCATCTCACCGGCAAGGATTTTAAATAAAACAGTCTTAGCAACATCATTTTGACCTAAAACAATAACTTTATCATTTCTATTAATAGTAAAAGTAACATTATTTAAAATAACTTCACCATTAATTGTCTTGCTTAAATTTTCAACCGTTAAAACGTCTTTTCCTAAATCCCTATTTAAAGTAAAACCAATATATGGATACTTACGACTTGATGGTTTAATATCTTCTAAAACAATTTTTTCTAAGCTTTTTTTTCTTGAAGTAGCTTGCTTTGATTTAGAAGCATTAGCTGAAAATCTAGCAATAAAATCTTCAAGTTCTTTAATTTGTTTTTCTTTTTTCTTATTAGCATCTTTAGACATTTGAAGGGCAAGTTGACTAGATTGATACCAAAAATCATAATTCCCTGGATATAACTTAGCTGTTCCATAATCAATATCAACCATATGAGTACATACTTTATTTAAAAAGTGACGATCATGCGATACAACAATTACAGTTTTTTCATAGTCAATTAGAAAATCTTCAAGCCATGAAATGGCTTTAAAATCCAAATCATTTGTTGGTTCATCCATTATTAAAATATCAGGATTACCAAATAAAGCTTGCGCTAAAAGGATTTTAACCTTATCCTTACCACTTACTTCACTCATAAGTTTATCAAACAATTCTATATCAATTCCTAAATTATTTAATAATCGGCTTGCTTCAGCTTCGGCTTCCCAGCCATTTAAGTCAGCAAACTCCATCTCAAGTTCACCAGCTTTAATTCCATCAGCTTCACTAAATTCTTCTTTACTATAAATTTCCTCTTTTTCCTTCATTATTTCATATAGACGTTTATGTCCCATAATAACTGTTTCAAGCACATTAAAACTATCAAATTCATAGTGATTTTGTTTTAATACAGCCATTCTTCTTTGCGCCTCTATTTGAACATCACCTTCAGTTGATTCTAAATCACCTGATAGGATTTTTAAAAATGTAGACTTCCCGGCCCCGTTAGCCCCTATTACTCCATAACAATTACCTGGCATAAACTTAATATTTATATTTTCAAATAATTTCTTGTCTGGAAAAATTAAACTTAAATTATTTACTGAAATCATCAAATCACCTCTTAATTCACACTAAACCATTATACCATCTTTTATTAAAAAAATCTTTAAATAAAAAAGAAAGATAATTTCTTTCTTTTTTTACTTGAATACTAGTTTAGTTGATATTAAATTGTGCATGAAACCGTAGTCTAAATAATTATCAAAATTAGTTATTCAATTGTATTTCATATACATATGTTATTCTAGATGGACCATAAGCTATCCATTTTGTTCCTAAAGGTATTAAATATGTTTCTTCAACTGCTGGATAACGTACACTAACTGAACTTATTGATGTTTTATTTTCATCCATAAAATACATATATACATAGTCATAAGTTGAACATTGCCATTTCACATTTATTTTTTTACCTTGCATACTACTATCCACTTTAATATATTGTCGAGTGCTAGGTACAGTTGCGTAGGTGCTACTATCATCATCATAGGCAAGTGGCCCTACGGCATCTGGGACATTTGATGTATAACTTGAAATTATTCTCGTTTCATTTCCATATTGGTCAATTCCCTTTGCGTATATTGTTTCATCTTGATTTACCCATAATGGTTTTTCTGGGTATGTTTTCCATTCACCTGTTGTTCCAATACGATATAGTCTTTGAACACTGGTTGGGAAATAATTTACTGTCACCATTTGGTAAGGTGTTCTTATTGATTTTGTTGGATCCGCATGTAATAGCATATATTCATTTTTTGCAGTAAATGTAGGTTCATTACTTGGATTTATTTCATATACATATGTCGTTCTAGATGGACCATAAGCTATCCATTTTGTTCCTAAAGGTATTAAATATGTTTCTTCAACTGCTGGATAACGTACACTAACTGAACTTATTACTGTTTTATTTTCATCCATAAAATACATATATACATAGTCATAATTTGAACATTGCCATTTTAAACTTATTTTTTTACCTTGCATACTACTATCCACTTTAATGTATTGTCGAATGCTAGGCACAGTTGCGTAAGTGTTACTATCACCATCATAGGCAAGTGGTCCTACGGCATCAGGTACATTTGATGTATAACTTGAAATTATTCTCGTTTCATTTCCATATTGGTCAATTCCCTTTGCGTATATTGTTTCATCTTGATTTACCCATAATGGTTTTTCTGGATATGTTTTCCATTCACCTGTTGTTCCAATACGATATAGTCTTTGAACACTGGTTGGGAAATAATTTACTGTCACCATTTGGTAAGGTGTTCTTATTGATTTGGTTGGATCTGCATGTAATAGCATATATTCATTTTTTGCAGTAAAGGTAGGTTCATTGCTTGGCTTTATTTCATATACATATGTCGTTCTAGATGGACCATAAGCTATCCATTTTGTTCCTAAAGGTATTAAATATGTTTCTTCAACTGCTGGATAACGTACACTAACTGAACTTATTACTGTTTTATTTT
>JAQWBL010000015.1 GCA_028706395.1 Bacilli bacterium
GTCATACGCTTGAAATTCAGCGCCTCCCCTTTTTGCTAATACATTTGTAATAGCGGCAGTTAAAGTCGTTTTACCATGGTCAACATGTCCAATTGTACCAATGTTAACATGTGGTTTTGAACGATCAAATTTTTGTTTTGCCATTTTTTGTTTCCTCCTTATAATATCTACAATTTATATTTTATATCAACTTAGTGAAAATATCAAGTATTTTTACTAGTTTCCACCATTTTTCTTTATAATTTCTTCTAAAATACTTTTTGGTACTTCTTCATAGTGATCAAACACCATTGTGAATTGCCCACGACCTTGTGTATTTGATCTTAATGATGTAGCATAACCAAACATTTCTGAAAGTGGAACCATCGCATTAATCGCTAAGGCATTACCACGAGATTCTTGACCAAGTGGACGTCCACGTCTTGAAGTAATATCTCCCATAACTGATCCTAAGTATTCTTCAGGAACAATCACTTGAACTTTCATAATTGGTTCAAGTAAGGTTGGTTTACATTTGTTTTTAGCATCTTTAAGTGCCATACTAGCAGCAATCTTAAACGCCATTTCTGATGAGTCAACTTCATGGTATGAACCATCATATAAAGTTGCTTTAATATCAATTAATGGATAACCTGCAATAATACCAGTTTTTAGAGCATCTTGTAATCCTTTATCTGTTACTGGAATATATTCGCGAGGTACTGTTCCTCCAACAATTGCATCAACGAATTCATATCCTTTATCAGGATTTGGTTCGAATTTAATTTTAACATGTCCGTATTGTCCACGTCCACCAGATTGTTTAATGTATTTACCTTCACAATCTCCTGCTTCTTTTATTGTTTCACGATAAGATACTTGTGGTTTACCAATATTTGCTTCAACATTGAATTCACGACGCATTCTATCAACAATAATGTCTAGATGAAGTTCACCCATACCAGCAATGATTGTTTGACCAGTTTCATGGTTAGTGCTTGCTCTAAAAGTTGGATCTTCTTCAGATAACTTTTGAAGTGCTACTCCCATTTTATCTTGATCAGCTTTTGATTTTGGTTCAACTGCTAATTCAATAACTGGTTCTGGGAATACCATTGATTCTAAAATACAAGGTTTTTTCTCATCACATAAAGTGTCACCAGTTGTTGTATTTTTAAGTCCTACTGCAGCAGCAATATCTCCTGCATATACTTCTGAAATTTCAGTACGGTTATTAGCATGCATCAATAAGATACGACCAATTCTTTCACGACTATTTTTTGTCGCATTTAGAATATATGATCCACTTTGTAGTTGTCCTGAATAAACTCTAAAGAATGTTAAACGTCCAACAAATGGGTCTGTCATAACCTTAAATGCAAGAGCACTGAAAGGTTCACTATCACTTGGATGACGAACAATTGGTTCTCCATCTAAATTAGTTCCCCCAATTGATTCTACATCAAGTGGTGATGGTAAGTAATCAATAACTGCATCTAGTAATAATTTAACTCCTTTATTACCTAAAGCAGTACCACATAATACTGGGAAAAATTCAACTGCTAATGTTCCCTTACGAATTGCTCTTTTGATAAGATCAATTGAAACTTCTTCATCAGCTAAATATTTTTCCATTAATTCATCATCGAATTCAGCAACTGCTTCAATTAATTCTGTTCTTTTTTCTTCAACAAGATCAACTAAATCAGCTGGAATATCAATAATAGTAGTTTCTTCTTCTGCTTTACCATCATAATGATATGCTGTTCTTGTAAGTAAATCAATTACTCCGTTAAAATCACTTTCTGATCCAATTGGCCATTCAATTGGTTTCGCGTTTACTCCTAAACGATCTTCAATTGTTCCAAGAGAATATTGAAAGTCTGCTCCCATCTTATCCATCTTATTGATGAAAAACATACGAGGTACTTTGAATTCAGTTGCTTGACGCCATACTGTTTCAGTTTGTGGTTCAACCCCTGCTTGTGCATCTAGTAGTGCTACCGCACCATCCAATACTCTAAGCGATCTAGATACTTCAACTGTAAAATCCACATGGCCCGGAGTGTCGATGATGTTATATCTGTGACCTTTCCAAAATGCCGTAGTAGCTGCTGAAGTAATAGTAATTCCACGTTCTTGTTCTTGTGCCATCCAGTCCATTTGTGAAGCACCATCATGGGTTTCACCAATTTTATGGATTTTTTTAGTATGGAATAAGATACGCTCAGTACAAGTAGTTTTACCTGCATCAATATGCGCCATAATTCCAAAATTACGTGTTTTATCTAAACTATATTCACGAGCCATATTTTTTTATTTCCTTCCTATATTATATTTATTACCAACGGTAATGAGCAAATGCTTTATTAGCTTCTGCCATTCTGTGGGTATCTTCACGTTTTTTAACTGCTGCTCCAGTTCCATTAGATGCATCAATTATTTCATTAGCTAAATTTTCAGCCATACTATGACCGCCTCTTAATCTAGCATATTGAACTAACCAACGAAGCCCTAAAGCTTGACGACGATCAGTACGAACTTCAATCGGTACTTGATAAGTCGCTCCACCAACACGACGTGATTTAACTTCTAATGCAGGTTTTATATTTTCAAGCGCTTTATTAAATACTTCAATTGGTTCTTGACCAGTTTTTTCTTTAACCATGTCAAACGCATCATATAAAATTGTTTGAGCAACTCCCTTTTTACCATCAATCATCAAACGGTTTACTAATTTAGTAACAACTTTTGATTGATACATTGGATCTGCTAAAACATCTCTTTTAACTGCTCTTCTCTTTCTCATGATATCCTCCTCTCAAATTAAATATTAATAATTATTATTTTGCTGCTTTTGGTTTTTTAGTTCCGTATTTAGAACGACCTTGACGACGTTTATCAATTCCTGATGTATCCATTGTTCCACGAACAATATGATAACGTACCCCAATTAAGTCCTTAACACGTCCACCACGAATTAAAACAACACTATGTTCTTGTAAATTATGTCCTTCGCCACCGATATAAGCAGTAACTTCATTACCATTACTTAATCTAACACGAGCATATTTACGAAGCGCTGAGTTGGGTTTCTTAGGAGCCATAGTTCCTACACGAGTACAAACCCCACGTTTTTGCGGAGAACTTAACTCAGTTTCTTTTTTCTTACGGCTATTATATCCAATACCTAAAACTGGAGATTTACTTTTTCTAGTTTTAGTTGATCTTCCTTTTCTAACTAGTTGGTTTATTGTTGGCATAATATCCTCCTTTCTTTACACACACCCAGGTGTTTCATTTTATACTTAATTAAAGATTTACCGAAGTAAACCTTAATTAAATGCATTCCTAATATAACACTTTTATTATATGTTTGTCAATCATTTTTTTACATTATTTTACCAAATAACTTTAAAATAAATTCATTTCCTCAATATCGTCTTTAAAACGATATAATTTAGCCGGTCTGCCACTAAATCCTTCATTTTTATATCCGGTATCTTCAATAAGACCTTGACTAACAAATTTTTTTCTAAAATTACGGCGATCTAATTCCTTATCAAGTATTTGCTCATATACCTTTTGAAGTTCCGGTAAAGTAAAATCACTTGGGAACAACATCTTTAATATATTACTATTAATTATTTTGTTTTTTAAATATTCAATACTTTTTTTAATAATTTCATCATGATCATAAATTGTTTTAGGAATAGTTAAAATATTAAACCATTCACTTTCAATTGAATCAGGAATTTCTTGCTTCAATTCAACACTTTTACTATCAATCAATCCAATACAAGTAGTTGCTATAACCCTTTTATCAGGCACCCTATCAATATCACTGAAAACAAGACATTGCTCAATATATAGATTAGAAAATCCACAATTTTCTAAAACATAGTCACTGATATTTTCTTCCAAACTCTCATTATTATTTAAAACCTTTCCAGGTAACATCCAATATCCTTTATATGGTTCGTTTTTCTTCCTAAATAAAAGAATCTTAACTTCCCCTTTTTCAATCGTAAAAATACTAATTAACGTTTCAATTATATTATAACTATCATTGTTATAATTATTCATGTTTCCCTCTCCTTTGTGTTTTTATGACACACTAATTATATTATTTTTAGATGCCATAGTCAACCATTTTGAACCAAAAAGAAAAGAACGAAGTAATCTTCGCTCTTATTAATCAAGTAATTCTTGTTCTAAAGCTTCTAATGGTTCTTCAGTATTATAAGGTAGATCTAATTCATAATCAAACTCTTTATACTTGCGAGCTCCTGTTCCTGCTGGTATTAATTTACCAACAATAACATTTTCTTTTAAACCTTCTAAATGATCAACCTTACCATGAATTGCTGCATCTGTTAAAATTCTTGTTGTTTCTTGGAAAGCAGCAGCAGATAAGAATGAATCAGTTTCAAGCGATGCTTTAGTAATACCAAGTAATACTGGTTTACCAGTTGCTGGAGATTTACCTTCAAGAATTAATTCTTTATTTACTCGTGTAAATTCATTAATATTAATTAATGTACCAGGTAAATATAGTGAATCACCAGAATTGATTATTTTAATCTTAGAAATCATTCTTCTTGCCATAACTTCGATATGTTTATCACTGATGTCAACACCTTGCATACGATAAACCTTTTGAACTTCCAATAAAATATATTGTTGAACTGTAATAGGATCAGTTACCACTAATAATTCTTTTGGATTAATAGCTCCTTGTGTTAATCTTTGTCCAGCTTTTACATCTTGACCCAATTCAACAATTGGTTTCATGTGATAGAACGTTGTATGTTCTTTTGTTTCAACATCATTAGTAACAGCAATAATAAAATTCCCACCATTTTCAGCAATTTTAGTAACTTTACCATTTATTTCTGAAATAGTTGCTTTTTTCTCAGGATTACGAGCTTCAAATAACTCTTGAACACGAGGTAAACCTTGAGTAATATCATCTCCGGCAACTCCCCCAGTGTTAAATGTACGCATCGTTAATTGTGTACCTGGTTCACCAATTGATTGAGCCGCCATAATACCTACTGCTTCTCCAATTTCAACGACTGATCCAGTTGCCAAGTTACGTCCATAACATTTTTGACATAATCCTTTTTTAGTTTTACAAGTTAAAACGGTTCTAATAGGAACTTTAGCAATTCCTGCTTTAATAATTTTATCCGCTAATTGTTCAGTAATATATTCATTTCTTTCAGCTAAAACTTCTTTTGTTTCAGGATGAAGTACTTTTTTATTAGTGAAACGACCAACAATTCGATCAAATAATGATTCGATATTTGTTCCATCATTTTCATTAAGGAATGCTTCAACCACAACACCTTGTTCCGTTTTACAGTCTTCTTCTTTAATAACAATGTCTTGACAAACGTCAACTAGTCGTCTTGTTAAATATCCAGCATCGGCTGTTTTAAGTGCTGTATCAACAGCCCCTTTACGCGCACCATGCGTTGATAAGAAGAATTCAGAAATAGTAACCCCTTCACTAAATGAAGAAGTAACCGGAATTTCAACATATCCACCACTTGGTTTACCAAATAATCCACGCATACCAACTAATTGAGTATAACTCTTAATATCCCCACGGGCTTTTGATAACATCATCATTGAAATTGAATTATATTTATCTTCATTAACGATTGCTTTTAATTCATTTGAAATTTTATCAGTTGCTTCAAACCAAATCTTAGTAACTTGTTCATGACGTTCTTGTTCAGTTATTAAACCACGACGATGTTGTTTATTAATAAGATCTACTTTCTCTTGGCTTTCAACTAAAAGATCTTTTTTGATTTTACTTTCATGTAAGTCTGAAATAGATATTGAAATACCAGACTTAGTTGAATATTTAAATCCTAAATCTTTAAGCTTATCAAGCATTACTGATGTTTCAGTTGTATGATAACGTTTATAGTTTTGTGCTATTATTTGACTAAAACTACTTTTATTTAATGGATCAATTAGAGGCATTTCTTTAATTTTTGCAGGAATATTTTCACCTTGATCAATAAAAAATTTATTAGGTGTTAAACGTTCAATATTTTCCGTACTTCCTTCATTAATATATTGGAAAGAATCAGCAAATATTTCGTTAAAAATTACCTTACCTACCGTAGTAACTAAATACTTATCCATTTGGTTATCAGGGAAAATTTTATATTTAAATGATCTTACTGGAATTGCAATTCTTGCATGAAGAGTAATTTCTTGTCTTTCATAAGCCATCATTGCTTCATTAGAATCTTTAAAGATTCGCCCTTCCCCAGGTTCGTTTGCTTTTTCGATTGTTAAATAATAATTACCTAAAACCATATCTTGAGATGGAGTAACGATTGGTTTTCCATCTTTTGGACTTAGAATGTTATTAGCACCTAGCATTAAAACACGTGCTTCTGTTTGAGCTTCTTCACTAAGTGGTACGTGAACCGCCATTTGATCACCATCAAAATCGGCATTAAAGGCAGCACACACAAGTGGATGAAGTCTAATCGAACGCCCAGCTGTTAATTTAGGTTGGAATGCTTGAATTCCAAGTCTATGCAACGTAGGTGCACGGTTTAATAAGATTGGGTGTTCCTTAATTTTTTCTTCAACAATATCCCATACTCTAGGATCTTGATTTTCAATCATTCTTTTAGCCGCTTTAATATTTGAAGCGATTTCTTTTGACACTAAACCATGTATAACATGTGGCTTAAATAATTCTAAAGCCATTTCTTTAGGAATACCACACTCATACATTTTTAAGTTAGGTCCAACAACAATAACTGAACGACCTGAGTAATCAACACGTTTTCCTAATAAGTTTTGACGGAATCTTCCTTGTTTACCTTTAAGCATACTACTTAATGATTTTAAAGGACGATTTCCCGCACCAGTAATATTACGACCACGACGACCATTATCAAATAATGCATCAACCGCTTCTTGTAACATACGTTTTTCGTTTTGAATAATGATTGATGGGGCATCAAGTTCTAATAATTTTTTAAGACGGTTATTACGATTAATAACACGACGATATAAATCATTTAAATCACTTGTTGCAAAACGTCCACCATCTAATTGAATCATTGGACGAAGTTCTGGTGGGATAACTGGTAGAGCATCTAAAATCATCCATTCAGGACGATTTCCTGATTCCACAAAAGCATTTAATACATCAAGTCTTTTAATTAAACGAATTCTTTTTTGAGAAGTTGAATCTTTAATTTCTTCAATTTCTTCTTTGATTTCGTCGATCTCTTTTTCAAGTTCAACTTGACTTAAAAGTTCTTTGATTGCAGCTGCTCCCATACCAACTCTAAATGATTCACCATATTTTTCATAATAAGTACGGTATTCTTTATCTGAAATTATTTGTTTCTTTTCCAAAGGTGCAGCCCCTGGATCTAAAACAACATAAGATACAAAATATAATACTTCTTCTAAGTCACGAGGTGACATATCCAGTACCAGACCCATACGAGATGGAATTCCTTTAAAGAACCAGATATGTGAAACTGGAGCTGCTAATTCAATATGCCCCATTCTTTCACGACGGACTTTAGTTCTAGTAACTTCAACTCCACAACGATCACAAATAATATTTTTGTAACGAAGACGTTTATATTTACCACATGAACATTCGAAATCTTTAGTTGGACCAAAGATTTTTTCGCAGAATAATCCATCACGTTCTGGTTTTAAAGTACGATAATTAATAGTTTCGGCTTTTTTAACTTCTCCATAAGACCATGATCTTATTTTTTCAGGTGAGGCAATACCAATTTTTAATCCTTCAAAATTATTTACATCCATTATTCCTCATCCCCTTCTTCAACATCTTCATTTTCAAATTCTTCATCATCTTCATTAAATTCTTCTGATTCCAAATCATCTTCTTCAGTATCTTCAATAACCGGTTCAACCTTTAAATCAGAATCAATACTTTTTTCTAGTTCATCTGTTGTTAAGAATGAATCACGATCCATAGCTTCTAACTCTTTAAGTTCTAGATATTTACCTTCATTATTAAGAATAGTAATATCAAGTCCAAGTGCTTGGAACTCTTTAATTAAAACCATAAATGATTCAGGAATTCCTGATTTAGGTATTGGCAATCCTTTTACTAAAGCTTCATAAACTTTGACACGACCAACAACATCATCAGATTTGATAGTAATCATTTCTTGTAAGATGCTAGCAGCACCATAAGCATATAATGCCCAAACTTCCATTTCCCCAAATCTTTGTCCACCAAATTGAGCTTTTCCTCCAAGTGGTTGTTGAGTAACTAATGAGTATGGTCCAGTTGAACGAGCATGTAATTTATCATCAACCATGTGATGAAGTTTTAACATGTACATAATACCAACACTAACTTGATTGTCAAATGCTTCCCCAGTACGACCATCATATAATGTTGTTTTACCAGTTTCACTTAAGTTTGCTTCTTTTAAAGCATCAATTATTTCAGTACGTGTTGCCCCAGCAAATACTGGAGTTGCTACGTGAATATTTAATTCTTTAGCAGCCATTCCTAAATGCATTTCAAGTACTTGACCAATATTCATACGTGATGGAACCCCTAGTGGATTTAGAATAATATCAACGGTTTCTCCGTTTTCTAAGTATGGCATATCTTCTTCTGGTAACACTAATGAAACAACACCTTTATTACCATGACGTCCAGCCATTTTATCTCCAACGGTGATTTTACGTTTTTGAGCAATATATACACGAATTACTTTTGAAACACCAGCTGGTAATTCATCAGTATCTTTCTTTGTAAAGATTTTAATATCATGAACGATACCACCACCACCATGTGGAACACGAAGTGATGTATCTCTAACTTCACGAGTTTTTTCACCGAAAATAGCATGTAATAATTTTTCTTCAGCGGTCAATTCAACCATACCTTTAGGAGTAACTTTACCAACTAAGATATCATCATCTTTAACTTCAGTACCAATTATAACAATCCCATTTTCATCTAAGTTTTTACGAGCATCTTCTCCAATATTAGGAATATCTCTTGTAAATTCTTCAGGTCCTAGTTTGGTATCACGGCACTCAATTTGATAATCTTCGATATGAATAGATGTATAAACATCATCTTTAACTAATCTTTCATTTAAGATAATAGCATCTTCATAGTTATAACCATCATAGTTCATAAATGCCACTTTAACGTTTTTACCAAGAGCCATTTCACCTAAATCAGTACTTGGTCCATCTGCAATAACCATACCACTTTTAACAGTATCACCTAATCTAACGATTGGTCTTTGTAAATAACAAGTACCATTATTACTCTTTTCAAAATCATTTAAGAAATATGTATCTTTACCACCAACGGTTTTTACATCAATTCTTCTTGCATCAACATATTCAACAATTCCATCACCTTTAGCAATAACAACGGCTCCAGAATCACGAGCAGCAATTGCTTCAACTCCGGTTCCAACTAATGGCGCTTCACTAACTAATAAAGGTATTGCTTGACGTTGCATGTTTGCACCCATAAGGGCTCTCTTACCATCATCATGTTCCAAGAATGGAATACCACTTGTTGTTATTGAAACAACTTGTTGTGGTGAAACGTCTAAAAAGTCAACTTTTGATTTTTCTACCATAACGTTTTCATCACGATAACGAACTGGCAAACGATCTTCAATGATTTCATTATTTTCATTAACATCCACCGCTGCTTGAGAAATATAATAATCTAATTCTTCATCAGCTGTCATATATACGATTTCTTCTGTTAATTTTGAATCAACAACTTTACGATATGGAGTCATAATAAATCCATATTCGTTTACGACGGCATAACTTGCAAGTGCTGTTATAAGTCCAATGTTTTGGCCTTCTGGTGATTCAATTGGACAAAGTCTTCCATAATGCGATGGATTAACGTCACGAACGTCCATTCCAGCTCGATCTCTTGATAAACCTCCAGGCCCAAGTGATGATAAACGACGTTTGTTTGCTAACTCAGCAATTGGATTTGTTTGGTCCATGAATTGTGATAACTGGCTACTACCAAAAAACTCTTTAATAGCGGCAGTTAACGGTCTAATATTTATTAATGATTTAGGAGTTACTTCAGATACATCTTGAGTTGACATACGGTCTTTAATAACTCTTTCAATACGACTAACACCAATTCTAAATTGGTTTTGTAATAATTCACCAACTTGACGAACACGACGATTTGATAAATGGTCAATCTCATCAAAATTACCAATACCTTCTAAAAGATTTAAGTAATATGAAACAGTTGCATAAATATCTGATACCGTTAATCTTTTTTCATCAATTGTATGATCATTACCAATAATGGTTACAATTTTTTCAGGATCAACTTTTGAAAACACTTTAATTGTTTGAACACGATTATAAGAATCTAAATCCTTATTAATTAATACTTCACGAGTTCCATATCCATCTTTAAGAATAGGTCTTAATTCTTCTAATACTTCTTTAGTAATAAGAGTACCTTTTTCAAATATTACATCTTTTCCAACTTTAATATTTTCAGCTAAAACACAGTTAAGTAATCTTTCTGTAATTAATAATTTTTTATTAAATTTATAACGACCTACTTTTGCTAAATCATAGCGAAAAGAATCAAAAAATCTTGTAATTAATTGATTTTTAGCACTATCTAAAGTAGATGGTTCTCCAGGTCTTAATTTTGAATGAATATCAATTAATGCTTCATCAGTATTTTTGTTAGCATCTTTAATTAATGTTTTAGTGATATATTCATTTTCACCAAACAAACTAATGATATCTTCATCATTTGAAAGACCAATAGCTCTAAGTAATGTAGTAATTGGAACTTTTCTAGTTCGGTCAATACGAACATAGACAACGTCACGAGCATCTGTTTCATACTCTAACCAAGTTCCTTTTGAGGGGATCACTTGCCCACTAATAATAACTCGACCATTTTTCTTATCAATATCTTTTACAAAGTAAACACTAGGAGATCTTACTAATTGTGAAACAATAACTCTCTCAGCCCCATTGATAATAAATGTCCCTGTTTCAGACATAATCGGCATATCACCCAAATATATGTCCTGTTCTTTTATTTCGCCTGTTTCATGATTAAACAGACGCGCTGCCACCTTAATAGGAGATGCATAAGTTGCATAACGTTCTTTGCAACCTTTAATTGAATATCTTGGTTCTTCAAAGTAAAAATCACCGAATTCTAAAGATAGATTTCCGGTAAAACTTTCCACTGGAAAAATATCCTCAAAGACTTCCTTGATTCCTTCATTCATAAACCAATTATAAGATTTTTTCTGAATTTCTAATAAATTACCAAGTTCAATAGCATTTTTTGTTTTTGCATAATCCCTACGTTCACGATGGTCACCAAATTTTTTGACAGTATAAGACACTTTCTCACCCCTAATAATATATTTATTCGAATTTATTTCTAAAAATAGAAATGCGCTACCAATTTATGATTTTAACAAAATTGTGTCAATTTGTCAACGATTTCTTGCTATTATACATTATAAAATAATCTTTTGTTTACTTTTATAATCTAAGTACATTTTTAACACCTGTTTTAATTAAAATCTAGCAACAATATTTGTTCCTTTATAGACGGCGAAAGCCCATACTAAAAATTTTAGTATAGGCTGCCTATAATTTTATTAATTATTTTAATTCTACAGTTGCTCCGGCTTCTTCGAATTTAGCTTTTAATTCATTAGCTTCAGTCATGCTAGCGCCTTCTTTAACAACTCCACCATTATCAGCGATGTCTTTAGCTTCTTTAAGTCCTAAGCCAGTGATATCACGAACAATTTTGATAACTGCTAATTTGTTAGCACCTGCTGCTGTAAGTACAACATTTGCACTTGTTGGTCCTTCTTCAGCTGCTGCACCTGCTACTGGAGCTGCTACTGCTACTGCACTTGGATCAACACCAAATTCTTCTTTCATTGCGTCAACTAATTCTTTAACTTCAAGAATTGTCATTTCCTTTAAACCATTAATAAATTCATCTTTTGTAAATTTTGCCATATTATTTTTCCTCCTCTTTTTTATTTTTCTAAATTTTGACTATGTAAATCTAAACAAATAGATAAGTCACGGACAACACCCATTAATCCAGATGCTACCTGAGTTAATAATCCTTCTCTTGAAGGGATCTTCGCAAGTTCATTTAAGGTATCAATTGTTGTAATTTTACCTTCAACGATTCCCACTTTCATTTCTAGTGATTTGTTTTTCTTTGAAAACTCACTAAGTATTTTAATTGGTGCGACTGCATCTGTTCCAAACGCAATAGCCTTAGGTCCAACTAAATAGTCTTTCAAATCGATTTCTAAATCATTTAAAGCTCTTTCAGCTAAAGTGTTTTTATATACTTTAAATTCTGAACCAGTTTCTCTCAAATTTCTTCTTAACTCTGTTAAGTCAACAACTGATAATCCACTGTATTCAAAGAACACTACTGATTGTGATTCTTTAATGTTATTAGAAATTTCATTAATAATTTCTTGTTTCTTTTCTAATATTTTTTGGTTAGCCACCTTGCACCTCCTCTTGTTTTAGTAATTAATAAAAAACTACTACGAGCATAATAACCGTAGTAGCATGAAGTCTTAATAAATAAGTCCTCGGTAGGATTATTAAACATTGCTGTCCCCACTGTCTACGGTCTTGCTCTTTTTTCAAACATCTTGATTATAACACATTATATGTTACATGTCAAAACTATTTTGATCAATTTTTATTCCAGGTCCCATTGTTGATGAAACAGCAATATTTTTAATATATTTACCTTTAACAACAGATGGTTTACTTTTGATAATTAAATTCATAAAAGCATCTAAGTTTTCAACTAATTTAGCATCGTCAAACGATACTTTACCAATGATAACATGAATATTACCATAACTATCAGCACGGTATTCAACACGTCCTTTTTTGATATCTTCAATTGCTCTTTTAACATCAGTTGTAACTGTTCCAGTCTTAGGATTTGGCATTAAACCTTTAGGTCCTAAAACTTTACCAATTTTACCTAATGCAGGCATCATATCTGGTGTTGCGATAATAATATCGAATTCAAACCAGTTTTCCTTTTCAATCTTGTTAAGCATATCCATATCCCCAACGTAATCTGCGCCCATTTCTTTGGCAATCTTAGCTTGTTCTCCCTTAGTAATAACTAATATTCTCTTAGTTTTACCAGTTCCATTTGGTAATACAATCGCTCCTCTTAATTGTTGGTCAGCCTTTTTAGTATCAAGGTTTAAATTAAGCGCAAGTTCGATTGACTCATCAAATTTAGCTGGTGCTACTTTTTTAACTAATTTAATTGCATCTTCTTTAGTATATAGTTTTGTTCTATCTACTAATTTAGCTGCTTCAATGTACTTTTTACCTTTGTTCATTTTTTTACCTCCTTATGTGGTATATGCGGACTATGCCTCCCACATAGGGTTATCCCTATATGTCATATATTTCTTATTTTTCTACTTTTACGCCCATGTTAACTGCAGTACCTTCAACGATTTTAATTGCTTCGTCAACAGTATATGCATTTAAGTCTGGCAATTTAATTTCTGCAATTTCTTTAATTTGGTCTTTAGTTAAAGTTGCAATATTATCATTTGCACCCTTAGCTGAACCAGATTTAACTTTTGCATATTTCTTAATTAAAAATGCTGCTGGTGGAGTTTTAATTACAAAGTCAAATGTTCTATCTTCATAAACAGAAATTTCAACTGGTAAAATATCTCCCATTTTATCTCTTGTTGCATCATTGTATCTAGTACAAAATTCTTGCAAGTTGATTCCAACTGGCCCTAAAACTGTTCCAACTGGTGGGGCTGGTGTTGCCTTCCCTGCTGGGATTTGTAGTTTTATCTTTTTAGTTACTTTCTTTGCCACGAAAAACACCTCCTATTTTTTTTCGCGAGTGGTCCTAATGCGAGTAATCTGTGTGGTCTCTGTGTCCGCGCTCCCACTTTCAAATCTATATTCAATAAATATAGCCATCTAATAATAACACAATTTTATGTGTTTGTAAACTAGGCTTTTTCAACATCAACAAGTGGTATTTCAACAACTGTTTCTTGTCCAAAAAGATCTAATTTAACTTCTAATATTTGATTTTGAAGATCAAAACTTTTAATCTTCCCAAACATATTAGCAAATGGTCCTTGAATGACTTTAATCATATCATCCTCTTTAAGTTCATTACCTAATTCAAGTCTTGTTAATCCCATACTATTTAAGATTTTATCGACTTCTTGTGGAGTTAATGGGAATGGTTTCGCACCTTTACCAGATGAACCAATAAACCCTGTAACACCAGGAGTATTACGAACAATAAACCATGCTTCATCATTCATAATCATTTCAACTAGAATATAACCAGGAAACATCTTCTTCTGTTTTTCTTTTCTAACGCCATCTTTTATTTCAACTTCTGTTTGTTCAGGAACGATAATCCTGAAAATATGATCTTCCATTTCCATGGAACTAACACGCATCTCTAGCTTTTCTTTTACTTTGTTCTCATGACCTGAGTAAGTATTAACAACATACCATTCTTTTTCCATTATGCCACCCACGTCTTAATCATAGCTAGAACAATGTCAGTCAAAACAAAGAAAAGTGCGAATACAATTACAAACGAAATTGTTGCTACTGAGTAAGTTACCATTTCCTTTTTGTTAGGCCATCTTACTTTCTTCATTTCCTTTTTAACTTCTTTGAAAAAATTCATTATTTTTTTCATTCAAACACCACCTTATAGTTTATGCTTTATTTCAAATAAAAAACACTTTCACGTGCTGATATAAGATTATCACAAACTTATATCAAAAGTCAACACATTTTTATGTTTAATCAAGCTTTAAATTATCTATTTGCTTAAGAACTACTATAATATCTAGTTTTTAATCGCTAATTCTTCCCTAGCCTTTATTTTTATCCTTTGTAAGGCATTATCAATGGCTTTAGGATTTTTACCTAAAATATCAGCAATTTCTTTATAATTAAAATTATTTATTTTTAATTCGAAAACTTGTTCTTCAAAATCGGTTAATCTTTTTTTTATACTTTGAATTAATTCTTCTTGTTCTTCTTCACGAATAATAACGTTTTCAGGATCATTATTACTATCCCCTAAAAAATGTTCTAAACTAACTTTAGAGTTTTCTTCATCATTTCCTTCAAGTGATAAAGATTCATTTAATATCTTATGTTTTAAACGTTTTGTCGAAACAATTAAACTAATCATTTTTCGCTCAATACAAGTTTTAGCAAAAGTATAAAAAGTTGTATCCTTATGTTCATTATAATGAATGATGGCATTAGATAAACCTAGAAAGCCTTCTTGAATTAAATCATTAATTTCTAGACCATTATACTTACATGTTTTATGCATTTTATTCGCACTAGCAATGATGAATGGTTTATACTTTTCAAATAATATATTTCTAGCTTCTTCATTATTTTCAGAAATAATTGACACTAATTCAAAATCATTATAATCTCTATAATTCATATTACCTCCTTGATGTTTTTGCTTTATAAATAACAATCCCGGCTGCTACTGATGCATTAAGACTATTAGTTTTACCATACATTGGAATACTTGCAATAAAGTCACAGTTTTCGCGAACTAAACGACTTAATCCTTTTCCTTCATTACCAATGACAATCCCGATTTTGCCCTTATAATCAATTTCATTATAATCAGTTCCATCCATATCTGTTCCAATAATCCAAAAACCTCTGTTCTTAAGTTCATTAATCGTTGTAACTAGATTAGTTACCATAGAAATTTTAACATTTTCAAGAGCTCCAGCACTTACTTTCATTACTGTTGAATTAACTGAAACACTACGATCTTTTGGAATGATTATTCCGTCAACACTTGCAGCTTCACAAGTTCTAACAATAGCTCCTAAGTTATGAGGATCTTCTAGATGATCTAAAATAATAACTAAAGCATCTTCATTATCGATAAAATCTTCTAATTCACTATATTGGTAATCAGGTACTTTTAATATTATACCTTGATGATTCTCTTTAACAAGTCGATCTAATTCATATTTTTCTAACCATTCAATATCAATGTTTTGTTTTTGTAAATCATTTAATATAAATTTGTCACTAAAGTTTTTATAAATAAATGCTTTATCTATTTTTTTATTATTTTTTAATATTTCTAAAGCCACATTTTTTCCATATATATACATATTTATTCTCCCGTAATAAAATTCATAATTTTATCTATCTTATCATTTCTTTTTTCTAAATATAAATAACCTATTATTGCTTCAAGAGCCGTAGCATGTTTATAAGTAACGATATCGGTATGTTTTGGTTTTGACTTTCCTTTATGATTACGAGCACGCATAATAACTGATAATTCCGTTTCATCAAAAATATCCTTTTCAAGCAATTCGTGCAAGAATCCACTTTGGGCCTTCGCACTAACATATTTAACCGCTTCTTTTTGAAGATCATTAACTTTGGCGATTCCTTTTTTAATTAAATATAATCGAACATACTCTTCATATATTGCATCACCTAAATAAGCCAGAACTAAAACATTCATTTCATTAGTTCGCATTTTTTTCCTCGTATCTATCAAATGTAACATTTTTAATAATTCCATTTTTAAGATCATTAATAATTATATTAATAACCTTATCGTAATCAATTTCTCCACCCTTTATTAAACATCCTCTTTTTTTTCCAATAAGATCAAATGTTGGAACGATATCTTCAAAATCAATATCACTTACACCATATCTCTCTTCTAAAATGTTTTTATAATACTTATTTAATACTTTTAGAATATATACTGCTACTTCATCAAGGGGTAGAACTTCTTCCTTAATAGCCGTTAAACTAGCTAAATTAAAGGCCACCTTTTTATCATCTAATTTCGGCCATAAAATACCAGGAGTATCAAGTAGCTCTAAATCATTGCTAATTCTAATCCAATCAAGACTTTTGGTAACCCCTGGTTTATTTCCAATCTTAGTTGCTTTTCTTCCAACTAATCGATTAATAAGGGTTGATTTACCAACATTAGGAATACCAATAATCATCACTCTAATCTTTCTTGCATTTAATCCAAGTCGTTCCCTTTTTTCATTTAATGGTTTAACCACTTCAGTAGTTAAGGATATTAAAGAATTTAGATTAGTTGTTTTTTCCAAATCTAGCCCAATAACTTTATGACCCAGTTTTTCATAATATTTAATCCATTTGTTTGTTTCTTTAACATCGCACAAATCCATTTTAGTCATTATAATAATTCGTGGTTTCGAACCTATAATATTATTGATATCTTTAATTCTTGATGAATATGGCATACGAGCATCGATTACTTCATAAACAATATCAACCAATTTCATATATTCACTCATTTGTCTTCTTGTCTTTGCCATATGACCAGGATACCAGTTGATTACGGTTTTTTTAAACCCCCCTTGTTCATCATTATTTAATCTATTTTGTTTTCTTTCTTCTCTTTTTTGATACATATTTTTTGCCATATTAAATC
>JAQWBL010000049.1 GCA_028706395.1 Bacilli bacterium
GTAAAAATAATATCATAAATCAACCCAGTTATACCACAATACTTAATATATCTTAAATCATTGTTATTAAAAAAGGGATAAATAAGGACTAACGAGACAATTGAAAAAAGTGGCGTAAACACAGAACCAAGTGGAACAATATTAGATACAAGGCTTTCTAATATTAGTGATAAAATAATCATAAAAACAATCATTGTTCTAAAACCTCACGTTTTAAAATAGTAACATAATTTAATTTTGAAAAATCAACATCAGAAGTTACTTCAACTATTTTAGCTAAATCAAAATTATCAGTTTTTACTTGTTTAACTTTACCAACGGTTATTCCACTAGTAAAATAATCCCCAAGTCCTGTTGTCGTTACTACTGAACCTGGTTCAATACTAACATTTTGATCGATTCCCTCAATTATAAAAACATCATTATCAAGGTCATAATTAACTAAAAGACCAAATATATAGTCATCATTATTTTTGATTTTAACAGATATTTTTTCTGTTATATCATCACTAGTTAAGAGTTTAATAGTACTATTAAAATTACTAACTTTAATTACCTTACCAATTAAGCCTTCTTTTACAATAACAGGCATATCCTCTTTGACACCATTTTTAAGTCCTTTATCAATGGTTATAGTATTATACCAAACACCAATATTACGATTAATAACGGTGGCATTTAAATAGCTATCTTTACTTAAAGTTTTATTTAAATCCAATGTTTTTTGTAACTCAGTATATTGATAATCTAACTCATTAAACTTTGATTGGAGCAAATCATAATTATCACTTTTATCTTTTAATTCACTATATTTTTCATACATTTCTTTTTTTTCTTTTTGTTCAGTTGCCAATTTATCAATAAATTTAATTGGTGAATAAAAAACTTTATTAACAAATAAACCGGTATCTTTAAGCAAACTTTCAATCTTTGTTAAATTACGATCATCATTGACCATTTTATAAATAACACCAATAACAATAATAATACTTAAAAAGATTAAAATTAACCAATATTTTTTATTTCTATTTCGTCTTTTATTCATATAATCACCAAATACATTATATTATACTTTTACTATTTTTTCTACCTATTAAATCATTTTCATAGAAACTGTAATAATTGTTTTTACTTATAATAACATGATCAATAACTTTTATTCCTAAAAGGTTACCCGTTTCAACCAACCTATCAGTTACCATAAGATCATCATTTGAAGGAATCACGTTACCACTAGGATGATTATGCAGACAAATAATTGTCGAAGCACTTAATAAATAAGCTTCTTTAAATATCTCGCGGGGATGAACTAAACTTTGATTAAGGGTGCCTTTAAATAATAATTTGTCACTAATAACTTTCTTATTGTTATCTAAATAAAGACAATAAAAATATTCTTGTAATTTCTCACCTAGAATATCTTTATAGTATTTATAAACAAGACTCGAATTAGTAATTTTTAAGTTGTTGATAGTTGGTACTTCCTTATTTATTCTTTTAACTAATTCACTTATTGCTAAAATCGTACAGGCTTTCGCACTACCAATTCCTTTAATATTTGTCAGTTCTTGATAATTCATTTTTATTAAGTTTTTAATATTACCTACTTGAGATATTAGTTTTGTTGCCAATACTTTAGCAGAAGCCTCTTTAGTCCCAGTTTTTAAAATGATAGCTAATAAGTCTTCATTACTTAAACTATCAGCACCCATATTAATTAGTCTTTCTCGGGGTCTTTCATTATTGGGGATATCTTTTATTTTAACGTTCATTTTTAATACTCTCCTCATATTTTTCTAAGACTTGACGACTAACTGATTTCATAACTTCATAGTCGGTAGTAGCAGAAAGTAATTGATCGTAATAGCTAATCATTTCTAAAAATTCACTATCACTAACATTATACTCTTTCATATAAGTATCATATCCTAAGTTTTTAAAATATCCTTGTAATTTCGAAACATTTTCAATACTTTTAGTAATTCCAATAAAAACATAATACATATTATTTTCTAAATTATAAATATAGTAATTTAATTTATCAGTATTATTTTTCATACTTTCTTCACTTGAATAAACTCCATATTGAATAAAATATAACGTTTCACCAGTATTGAAAACAGGAGTTATTTTTTGTTTGTTTTGATATTGATTAAGCATAAATTTAGACAATAAAAAACCGATAAAGATACACAATATAACTGGCATTATATATTTTTTCATATGATCACCAAATATATTATGATATTTTTGTTTATCGATTTTTGTCGTTTAATCAATATTAGTATAAATTTTTATTTTTTCTTTTACATTATTAATAGAAACATCGCTACTATCCTTTTCACGTCTTAATTTCAATTCAACAATATTTTCTTTTATTTTATATCCAACTGTTATTCTAATTGGAATTCCAATTAAATCAATATCATTAAATTTAACACCAGGACGAGTCTCACGATCATCTAAGATCGTTTCAATTCCCATTTTATTTAATTCATTATATAATTCATTGGCATATTTAGTTTGTGCTTCATCTTCTGTGTTAATAATAATTATAGCCACTTTATAAGGCGCGATTTCCATTGGCCAAATAATTCCATGCTCATCATTGTTTTGTTCAACAACACTAGCCATAATACGTTCAATTCCAATTCCATAGCTTCCCATATAAGTTGGCAATAAATTATTGTGTTGATCAGTATAATATAAATTCAAATCTTTAGAATATTTAGTACCAAGTTTAAAGGTGTTCCCAATTTCGATTCCTTTTTTAAAGATTAATGGTTTTGAACATACAGGACATGGGTCCCCTTCTTTAACATTTTTAATATCATCTTTAATCGTATAAGTAAAATCACAAAGATTAACATTTTTATAATGATAATCACTCTTGTTGGCACCAACAATAAAGTTTTTCATATTCGCAATTTCATCATCAATAATAACAGGAATATCAAGCCCAATTGGGCCGGCAAATCCTACGTTCGCATTAGTAATTCTAATAACATCTTCAGGAAGTGCGAGTTCAATGTTTTGACCTTTTAATAATTTTAATAATTTAGTCTCATTTACTTCACGGTCACCAGGAACTAAACAAGCATAAAACTTATTATCAATATTATAAATTAAAGTTTTTACAAATTTTGATGGTTCTTCATTAAGTAAGTTTGCAACTTCTAAAATGGTACCCGCATTAGGTGTTAAAACCATTTCTTTACTTAATTCTTCTTCATCACTTGAAATACCTAAGTTAACACATTTGCTAACTTCAATATTTGAAGCATAATCACAACTTTCGCATAATACTAAAGTATCTTCTCCAATATCAGTAACGGCTTGGAATTCTTCTGATAAAAGTCCTCCCATGGCTCCGGTATCAGCTGTAACTATTTTATAATCTATTCCAATACGATCAAAAATAACTTTATAAGCATCAAACATTTTTTGATATGCTAAATCAAGTCCTTTAAGATCAGCATCAAAACTATATGCATCTTTCATAACAAACTCTCTAATTCGAATTAATCCGAATCGTGGACGAGGTTCATCACGATACTTAATTCCTATTTGATATAAATTAAACGGGAAGTCTTTATACGATTTAACTTTTTCTTTAGCTGCCATGACAAATAATTCTTCATGAGTTGGTCCTAAAACATAGTTACGTTTGTAACGATCTTTCAAACCAAACATACTATCACCAAAAACATCACGTCTTCCACTCTCAACATAAATATCTTCTGGTAATATATTAGGCATAATCAACTCGATTGCATCAGCATTATTCATTTCTTCACGAACAATATTTTCAATCTTTTTTAAAACGTTAAAACCAAGTGGCATGTACATATATATACCATTACCAACTTTTTTAACCATTCCACTTCTGACTAATAGATTCCCACTATTAGATTCTTCATCCTTGATGTTTTCTCTTATTGTATAAAAGAAACTAGATTTCATTTTCATATTATCACTCCATTTAATTTATATAATTATATCATGTTTTTAAAATTTTACTACCATTTTTGTATATTAATCCACTCTTTTACCATAATAATTATGAAAGGAATGATTATATGGATAAAGTACCAAATATGATATCGACTAAAGATTTATCATATTT
>JAQWBL010000016.1 GCA_028706395.1 Bacilli bacterium
AGTTCAAACATTAACCATTTACCACGACGTTTTATATCCACTATTTTTTGATTTTTAATTTGTTTTTTAAATTCCTCTACAGTTGGAAATTCAATCGTCTTTGGATAATTAATTTTTACATCAATAATACGGTTTTTTAATATTTGTCTTTTTAATGTTTCTTTTACCGTTTCAACTTCTGGTAGTTCTGGCATATAACACCTTCTTACTATTTTAATTTGATTTCTTCATCGCCAATTATCATCTTAACATTACTAATTAATTGGTCATTTATTTTACTAAAGTATAGTTCAAGTTTAGTTTCATGCCCACTTTTTATTTTTAAAGACTCAGACAATACACTACCCATATTTATTAGTTTGATATCATTATCAAAAAAAGTTCTTATTTTATTTTCAAGAATTGGATAATGAGTACATCCTAAAATCAAATATTTTATTTTATCTTTTTTTAATGGTTCTAAATATTCTTTTATTTTTAAGTCACATATTTCACTATCAAGTTGTTGATTTTCAATAAGTGGTACGAAATCAGGACATTCCATTACTTTTAAATCTTTTATTCCACTTGTAAAAGCCCCACTTTTAATCGTCATGCTTGTAGCAATCAATCCAATATTATCATAATTAAATTTACTTACGTAATCAATTGTTGGACTAATAATATCAATTAATGGAACATCATATTTGTTTTTAAAACGATCATCAATATTAGAACTAATTGTTCCACAAGCAATAATAATTATATCGACTTTTTTATCAATTAAAAATTGAATACTCTTATCAGCTAACTCGAATAATTCATCTTTGCTTTTATTACCATATGGCATATTTTTAGTATCACCAAAATAAACATAATGGTTATTGGGATGTTTTTTTATAAATTCTTTTAAAACTGTTAATCCCCCAATACCAGAATCAAATAGTCCTATTCTCATTTTACATTTATTTTATCAAGATTCCCCATATAAGGTCTTAAAGTCTCAGGAATATTGACACTTCCATCAGCATTTAAATTATTTTCAACAAAAGCAATTAACATACGAGGTGGTGCGACAACGGTATTATTCAAAGTATGCGCGAAATATTTGTTATCACCATCTTTTACTTTAATACCTAATCTTCTACTTTGAGCATCAGTTAAGTTTGAACAACTACCCACTTCAAAATATTTTTCTTGTCGCGGACTCCAAGCTTCAACATCTAAACTCTTATATTTTAAATCAGCCAAATCCCCAGAACAACACTCAAGAGTTCTAACTGGTATATCTAAATTTCTAAACAATTCAACAGTATAACCATACATTTTGTGATACCATTCTTCACTTTCTTCTGGTTTACATACAACAACCATTTCTTGTTTTTCAAATTGGTGAATTCGATAAATTCCTCTTTCTTCTAAACCGTGAGCACCTTTTTCTTTTCTGAAACAAGGTGAATAACTAGTTAAAGCAATAGGTAATTCAGTTACATCAGTAATTGTATTTTTAAATTTACCGATCATTGAATGCTCACTAGTACCAATTAAATATAGATCTTCACCTTCAATTTTGTACATCATAGCATCACGCTCATCAAAACTCATAACACCATCAACAACATCACCTCTAATCATAAAAGGTGGAATAACATATGTAAATCCTTTATCAATCATAAAATCTCTAGCATATGTTAAAATTGCTGAATGTAGTCGTGCAATATCGCCAGTTAAATAGTAAAAACCAGACCCACTAACACGACGGGCACTATCTAAATCAAGCCCATCTAATTTTTCTAATATATCAACATGATATGGCACTTCGAAATCATATTTAGTTTTTTCACCAAATGTTTCAACTTCAACATTTTCACTATCATCTTTACCAATTGGTACTGTATCGGCAATAATGTTAGGAATTTTCATCATAATGTCTTTAATTTTTTGTGATATTTCAGTTTCCTCTGCTTCTAATTCTTCAATTCTTTTGTTTATTTCATTAACTTCCTCTTTTATCTTATTAGCATCATCAACTAATTTTTCACGCATTAAAGCGCCTATTTCACTAGACTTATTATTTCTAGCACTTCTCAAATTGTCACCTTCTGATTTTAATTCACGATTTTTTTCATCAAGTTTTAAAACCTCATCAACTAACGGTAACTTGTGATCTTGAAATTTCTTTCTAATATTTTCTTTTACTAATTCCTTGTTATTTCGAATTAAATTTAAATCTATCATAATTCTCTCCTTTTCTTATAAAAAAAGACTATTTGTAGGAGCATAAAAATGCGGTACCATCCTACTAATAGTCTTAATTTTGATAACGGCATCGCCGGAAATGTTTGCATTTCACTCCAGAATAGATTCATAAAAGTTTATTATTAGCTTCCACCATGCACTAACTCTCTATAAATAATTACTTTTACTACTAATTTCCTTCAACACTTTAATCAATATATTTATAATATTACCATTTATTAAAATTAAAGTCAATGGCTATTGTATTTCATTTTCTTCAATATTTGGACTCATATGAATTGTGATGTAAGTTATTCTTTCATCATACTCTTTAATTTTAGATTCAATAATATCAATTTTATCATGAGCTTCATTTAATAATATATTGTTTTTAAAAATTACATCACCTTCTAATTTGTAATATGGACCGTATTTTAAAATAACTAATTTTTCAACACCAGTAACATCATCATTGTTAATAATAATATCATTTATTTTTGTCAAATATTCTTCATCAGTTACTTGTTCTCCAGTTGTCATACTAATATTTTTTTTGACAATTCCAAACCCAACATTGATAATAAATACACCTACAATAATCCCCGCAATTTTATCAGAATATTGTAAAAAAGTGTATTTATCAGTAAATTGCATAGCAATTGCTGAAAACATTACAATTATTGAACTAAGAACATCGGTTGTACTCTCTTTACCACTAGCAATTAAAATACTATTATCATACTTTTTACCCTTATTAACTAAGAAAAGAGCTAACAATAATTTAGTAACAATAGTTACAAAACTAATTATTATAACAATTTTACTCGGATTAGTTACTTGACTTTTCATCATTTCGTTAATTAGTGTAAATCCAACTAACATTATTATTATTCCAATAATTAAACTTGTTATATATTCAGTCTTGCCATGTCCAAATGGATGTTCACTATCGGCTGGTCGTTTAGCAAAGTTATTTCCAATAATAGCAATAACATCAGTAACCAGATCACTAAACGAATGAATTCCATCGGCTATTAAAGCTCCAGAAGAACCAAGAATACCAACTACAACTTTCATAATAACTAATAAAATATTAACAAAAAAACTAACAATCATGACTTTTTCTATTTTTCCTATCGAAAAATTTGGTTTATTATTTAAAACCATACAATAACATCCTCTTTCAATTTATTTTGCTTGGTACCAATTTGTACCATAATTTATATCAACCTTTAAAGGAACTAATAATTTATAAGTGTTTTCCATGGTTGTTTTAACTATTTCAGTCACGATGTCCAATTCTGATTCTAAAACATCAAAAATTAATTCATCGTGAACTTGTAAAATCATTTTACTTTTTAATTCTTTTGCTTCAAATTGTTCAGCAATCTCAATCATTGATTTTTTAATAATATCAGCACTTGTTCCTTGGATTGGAGTATTTAAAGCAATTCTTTCACCTTGTTGTCTAATCATATAATTTTTATTAGATAGTTCTAAAATATTACGTTTACGATTAAACAAAGTTTTTACATATCCCTTTTCATAAGCATCCTTAACAGTATTATCCATATACTCTTTAATACCTGGATAAGTCGCTAAATATTCATCAATGAAATCTTTAGCCTCGCTTATTAAAATATCTAAGTTTTCAGATAGTCCAAAACTACTAATTCCATATATTATACCAAAATTAACTGCTTTCGCAATTCTTCTCATATTAGAAGTAACGGCATAATCCTCAACTTTAAAAATGTCCATGGCAGTCTTTGTATGAATATCCATATCCTTATTAAAAGCATCAATTAAGGCATCAACCTTAGACATATGAGCGAGAATACGAAGTTCAATTTGCGAATAATCACAACTTAAAATTAAGGAATCAGTACTAGGGACAAAAGCTTTTCTTATCAACCTTCCATATTCATAACGAATCGGAATATTTTGTAAATTAGGTTCAACAGATGATAGGCGACCGGTTCTAGTTAAAGTCTGGTTATAAATTGTATGGATTTTATTATCATCCATAACGGTATTTAATAATCCATCAATATAAGTTGTATATAATTTAGTTAATGTACGATATTCAATAATCTTTTCAATAATTGGATGGCTTCCTTTTAATTTGTTTAAAACATCAATTGCTGTTGAGTACCCGGTTTTACCCTTTTTACCATGTTTAAGGCCTAACCTTTCAAATAATATTTCACCTAATTGACTAGGCGAAGATATATTAAAAACAATACCCGCATCATTATAAATATCATTACTAAGTAGTTCAATTTTTATTTTTATCTCTTCTCCCATGGAACTTAAAATGTTTTTATCAACATTAACACCTGCAAATTCCATATCAGCAAGTACGATTGCTAGCGGGAAATCTATCTCATTATATAGTTTTAAGGTTTCTTCTTGTTCCATTTTATCATGAAGGGTATTACGAGATTCATAAATAAATTTAGCTTTTACAATAGCATTATATGCGATATCAGAAATATCGGGCCTGATAAATTTAGTTTTACCATAGACCTTGTCATAAAAAGGTATATCGTAATTCATTTGATTAGCCATATAAGCAAGATCATCTTTTACATTATAATCTAACAAATATCCTGCAAGCATAGTATCAAAGATAACATTATCAATTTCAATTCCTTGCCATTTAAGTGAAACATACATTTTTTTAATATCATAAGTATACTTAGGATTAGTCTTTAAAAACTCAGGGCTTTCAAGCAAAACTTCTTTAGGTATAAAAAAACTGTTTTGGTCGTTATAAACACCCATTCCTAAAATTTCACCCTGATGATAATTAACGCCTAAGATTTCTAAATAAACAGCACATGTCCCATCTATTTTTATATCATCAACATTATTTATTATATTAACTTCTATTTTTTTATGAGTTTTAACTTCATCTTTTTTCAAGAAAGAATAAAATTCTAATTCTTCATAAATTTTGTTTAAAGTTTCATGGTTACCACTAGTATATTTTATATCATCAATACATATTTCCATTGGAACATCTTTTACGATAGTTGCAAGTTCATAACTTAAGTAAGCATTTTCTTTATCTGCTATTAACTTTTCTTTTAATTTTCCTTTTATATTATCGATATTTTGGTAAATATTATCTAAACTACCATATTCTTGTAGTAATTTTAAAGCAGTCTTCTCGCCAATGCCTTTTACTCCCGGTATATTATCCGAAGGGTCACCTTGTAAAGCTTTTAAATCAATAACTTTAATGGGCTCAATTCCATATTCTTCAAAAAAGTTCTTGTCGTTGTATCTAATATAATCCTTTTGTTTCAATAATTTAATATCAACATCAGTTGATATTAATTGTAATAAGTCTTTATCACTACTAATTATTGTTCCAATATATTTGCTTTCATCATCACAATACTGCGAGAAGGTTCCAATAATATCATCAGCTTCATAATCATCTATTTCATAATATTTAACACCCATATGCGTTAATATTTCTTTTGCAATTGGAAATTGTTTTTTCAATTCATCAGGCGTCTCAATACGACCAGCTTTATATTCATTATATTTATCATGGCGAAAAGTCCTACCCTTATCAAAGGCTACGATCATATAAATTGGGTTTTCTTCATTAATGATTTTATTAATCATATTCACAAAACCATATATAGCATTAGTAGGAAAACCTTTACTATTTTGCATGAAATTGCCATTGTACGCAGTTGCGTAATAGCTCCTAAATAATAAGTTGTTACCATCGACCATGATTATCTTTTCCATATTTTCACCTAATCTAATTATAACATAATAAAAGAATATAAAAAAATAAAAAAGTACCATTTGGTACTTATTCTAAACTTTGAGTAGGAATTTCTAGTTCTAAATTCTGATTTAATTCTGGATTTTCTAAAGTATTATCAGTTTCTACTGGTTTCTCTGTTTCTGTAACTGGACTACCGGGAATTTCTTCAACCGGGCCTGGTCCTGTTGGTTCTTGTTCAACCACTGTTTCTTCAATAAACTTTATTTGTAAACTCTTATCAATCAAATCAAATAAACTCATTCCAGGATTTTTACTTTGATAAATTACTTTACCAATTTGGGACTTACTATATTCTGAATCCCCTTCTTTTATTTGTACTTCATCAACTAAAATACTTATTTTATATTTTTTTAACCAATTTTTAAAAGTAACATAATCACCACCAACAAAATTTGGTAATATACATAAACTATGTTCCTTATTTTCTTCCATTGAACAATCAGGAATGGTTTGTGGTGTTTCAACAATGTTTAACTTTTCAACAATATCCACCTTAATATCTCTAACATAATTTATATCCATATTAGCATATGGTGTTTGAGCAGTAACTGAACCAACTGTGTGTGATGGATTACTTGAAGTAATATAATTTTTAACTACTTTAAATCCCTGCTTTTTAGCGTATTCATCAACTGATGCTTCGTTCTTTCCAACAAAATTTGGAAGTAGCGGAAGCTTAGCTTCGTTATAATCGCCTTTACCGATAACCTTTTCAGTATAAGGTTCATTAATATCAAAACTTAATGTTTTAATAACTTTTGCTTCTTTTTTTCCTAAATTTATTTTCATTGCTTCAGTAATATCTCTAACACTACCTTTATATGGTATAAAATTATAAAGATTTATTCTCATACCTTGATTATCAAATGCACTATAATCCATAATATGTTCACTGTATCCACTAATATATAGTCTTTGGAAACCAAGTACTTCTTCAACTTTCATAGCTTTTGTTTTATCCAAAACATCTTTTCCAATATTATAGAATGATAAAATTTCAGAAGTTTGCATATTTGTTTCCATATTCAAACTAACTACATCAAGTAGATCATAAATCATATTGATACTTTTAATATTTTTAAGTTTATTAAGAATTCCCTTTATAACAAGTTGTTGGTTTTGACCACGTGTAAAATCATTAGCAGCCGCATAACCCCATTGACTACCACAAATATCACTATTATCTTTGCGATTACGAGAAAGCGCTAAAGCTTCTTCACCATTAAGAGTCTTTAATCCTTTTTTTAAATATATTGTGTTCTTTCCCCAACGACGATTACTATCTTGTTCACAAAAATTATAAGGAACATTAACATCCACTCCACCAAGAGCATCAACTAATTTAACAACACCTTTAAAATTAATTTTAAAATAATAGTCAATCGTAACATCTAAAAAGTTTTCTATTGTTTTTGTCATACAATCTTCGCCATACCAAGCAGCATGGGTGATTTTATTTTTTCTTTGATTATTAAAACAAGCAATTGGAACATAACTGTCCCTTGGTATACTAACAATTGTTGTCTTTAAAGTCTTAGGATTAAAAGTAAGAACCATTAAAGCATCGCCATTAAAAGTCCCTGAACTTATATCTTCAGCTTCAGAATCAACTCCCATTAACAACATTGTAAAAGGTTTATCTATCGATTTCCCACGATTAACAATTTTTCTTTCAATCATTTTTTCTTTAGTATAAATGACTTTAGTTCTATCTAATATTGGTTTAATTGTTTCGATACTTTGAAACATTATTTTATAATTAGTTGGTAAAAAGATATATAATACTTCACCTTTATCTAATGCTTCAATTAATGATGCATAACTATCATAATAAACAATTTCATTTTTTAATTTTTTTTCTTTTATAATATCTTTAGCAATTTGATAACCATCGATACTGTTTTCATCATTTAAGATTCCGATTTTAGAATCTCCTATTTTTCCAATCGATGAAACACTATTTTCATGATCAGTTATTAAACTAGTTGAATACATTGTATGATTATTACTAATATTACTTAATTTTGAATATACTTTATTAAAGTTTAAATATATTACAAATGAGATAATAATATATATAGATATTCCAATTAAAAAGAATATGTAATTTTTTTTCTTATTTTTTAGTAAAACCTTAACAGCTAACCAAGCAAATAATAACCAAATTAATATAATAATAATACTACCAACAATTCTTAAAATTGTTTCAATTCCAGTTAACAATGAAATGGAATAAATTAAATGAATATTTATTGCAGCAAGTAATGCTATTAAAATAGCAATTGTGCAAAAAGCTCGAGTATTTTTCATTATTTTTTCTAACATATTTAAATTTACCTCCAAATCAACAATAACATTATATACTTTTTTCAAATAATAAACAAGAAAATATTTTTCAAAAGTATAAGTTGACACTATTATATAATATTACCAAAATACCTTTATCTATTGTTATTTAAATAAAATCTTCTCAAATTATTGATTTTAATTAATTTGTTTGATATAATTTTTACACATGGGTCTATAGCCAAGTGGTAAGGCATGGGACTGCAACTCCCTGATCGTTGGTTCAAATCCGACTAGGCCCTCCAAATGAAAATAATTCCAATAAGGAATAATTATAAAAAATCGTGCTGTAAACACGGTTTTCTTTTTTTTTATTTAATGTATAATAATTATAGAGGTGAAATATGGAAGTTTTAATAAGAAAAGCTACTCTTGATGACTTTGATTATATAAATAAAATTGCTATTCAAGAGCACGAAATGCACGTACAATTAAGACCTGGTTTATATAATCCTAGTAACACTGTTCTCACTAATAATTGGTTTATAGAGATACTAGATAATAATTCTATAATAGTTGGAGAAATTAATAATAAAGTTGTCAGTTATGCCATCTTTTACTCAAAAATAATAAATGAACCTTTGCTAATCAATAAAAAAATAATGTATATTAAAGCAATCGCTAATGATAATAATTATATTGGTCTTGGAATAGGAAAACAAATGATGAATTACATAATTAGAGATGCGAAAATAGAAAATTGCGAAATGATAGAATTACAAGTTGATAGTAAAAATAAAAGAGCGATTAATTTTTATGAGCATTTGGGGATGAATGAAAAATCCCGAGTAATGGAATTAAATCTGCGTGACTAGGAATTATTAGAAAACAAAATATAATCATTTAGAATATCTTTGTTTTGATCAAAAAAATTTATAAACGTTTGCATTTTTTCAACCGTTTCATTATCAATAACATGCTCCATTAATTCGGTTTGAATTAATATATTTTGCTGACATCCTAATAATTTCAAGAAACTTTCAAGTGTTAAATGACGTTTTAACAAAAATGATCCCAGTTTTTTCCCTTTATTAGTTAATGTTATAATTCCATATTTTTCATAATTTACTAGTCCTAAATCACCTAATTTTTGTGTCATTTTTGATACAGATGAGTTACGTACATTTAATAATTTTGATAATTGATTTGTCCGAATATAATTATTTTCTAAACTAGTCCTGTAAATCATTTCTAAATAATCCTCCATTGCTGGAGTGATTTTTTTTGCATTATTTTTTAATTCGTATCCCCTAACGGTATGAAATTCATTGTCCACTTATATACCTCATTTCCCTTTTTACTAATATTTTATGTTTTAATGTCAACTCCATGATAGATTATCATATTTTAGTATAGAGAAAACTTTTTTCTCTGGTCTAAATTATAAGGAGATGGTTATATAAATAATCAAATTATACCTTTATTACATGCGCCAGTTAAATCCAAAGTGAAAGTTAAAGAGATTACAATTGATGGACCAATTAGAAGAAGATTACTTGATCTTGGTCTTATTGAAGATACAATAATTGAAGTGCTGCAAAAAAGTCCATTTGGTGATCCAATTGCCTATGAGATTAGAGGCGCCGTTATCGCCCTACGTAGTGAAATAACCTCTAAAATATTAATTGAAAAGATTTAGTTATTTTTAAGGAGTGAGATAAATGTTTAATGATAAAGAAAATAACTATCAAGATGAAATAAAAATCGAAAAAAAAACACCAAATGATATTGTTATTGCCCTTGCCGGAAATCCCAATGTTGGTAAAAGTACTGTCTTTAACGAATTAACTGGTTTAAACCAACATACTGGTAACTGGCCTGGAAAAACGGTTACTATTGCTGAGGGTAATTATGTTTATAAGAACAAAAATTACATTTTAGTTGATTTGCCCGGAACCTACTCATTAATGGCCAATTCCGTTGAAGAAGAGGTGGCAAGAGATTTTATTTGTTTTGGCAATCCTGATTTAACTCTTGTTGTAGTTGATGCAACTTGTTTAGAGCGGAACTTAAATCTAGTCTTGCAAACAATTGAAATTACTTCCAATGTTATCGTTTGTGTGAATTTAATGGATGAAGCAACAAGAAAAAGGATTGAGGTTGATATTGATAAATTATCATCTGAACTAGGAGTTCCAGTTATAGGTACCAGTGCGAACATAAGAAAAGGCTTAGATGAATTAATGGAGACAATTCATCAATTCCTTTCTAATATTAATAATAAAATAATTAATATTAATTACGATCCACTAATTGAAAAAGAAATAACTCAAGTTGAGAAAGAATTATTAGCAATTGATCATAAAAATATCAATACAAGATGGTTATCACTTAAATTAATTGATGGTGATGAATTATTATTAAATTCTATTAATAAATATATTGATTTAGATTTATCCACAAACAATAAACTAATAAATGTTATTCAAAGCAGTAAAGATAATTTAGCAAGTGTTGATTTAGATAAAAATAAATTACGGGATAAAATTGTTTCAACTATTGTTAAACGGGCTGAAGCAATAAACCAAAAGGTTGTAACAACTAAGACAAAAGATAACCATTCAAGAGACCGCAAAATAGACAAAATTCTTACCTCAAAATTGTTTGGAATTCCAATAATGATTGCCTTATTAGGTTTGATATTTTACATCACCATAAGCGGTGCGAACGTTCCTTCTGCCATTATCGCAGACTTTCTATTTTGGATAGAAGACATCCTAATTGATTTCTTTTTGTGGCTTGGGACACCAGCTTGGGTTCACGGTGTTTTGGTTTTAGGAATTTACCGGACAATAGCTTGGGTAGTATCAGTTATGCTTCCACCAATGGCAATATTCTTCCCCTTATTTACCCTTCTAGAAGATTTAGGTTATTTACCAAGAATAGCTTTTAACCTTGATAAATTATTTAAACGAGCTAATGCATGTGGGAAACAAGCATTGACTATGTGTATGGGGTTTGGCTGTAATGCAGTTGGAGTAATAGGATGCAGAATAATTGATTCACCAAGAGAAAGGTTAATTGCCATTATCACTAATAATTTTGTTCCTTGTAATGGTCGTTTTCCAACTTTGATAGCCGTTATAACAATGTTTTTCACAGGAATTATTGTCTCCCCTTTACAGCCTTTATTTTCAACTCTTATTTTAACTAGTGTAATTATTTTAGGTGTGATGATGACCCTTTTTATATCCAAACTGTTATCCAAAACTATTTTAAAGGGAATACCTTCTACCTTTACATTAGAGTTACCACCATACCGTAAACCACAAATCGGAAAAGTTATATTAAGATCTGTTTTAGATCGAACATTATTTGTTTTAGGTCGGGCGGTTCTAATTGCTGCCCCAGCCGGATTAGTCATTTGGTTACTCGCCAATATTAACATTGGAAGTAGTAATATATTAAGTCAATGTGCGAATTTTCTTGATCCTTTTGCAACTTTAATTGGTCTTGATGGTTACATCTTAATGGCTTTTATATTAGGGTTCCCTGCTAATGAAATTGTTGTTCCAATAATTATAATGTCCTACATGGCGACTGGAAACATAATAGAACTTGGAAGTTTAAATGAATTAAAAACATTGTTAGTTAATAATGGATGGACTTGGTTGACAGCAATATGTGTAATGCTTTTTTCCCTTATGCACTGGCCATGCGGAACAACATGTTTAACTATAAAAAATGAAACTCAAAGTAAAAAATGGACACTTGTTTCTATATTAATTCCAACTATTACTGGCATAATTATTTGTTTTATCGTTGCTAGTTTTGCCCGTTTACTTAGATTGGTGTAACAATAAACTTTATTTTTATTGTGAAGATACTTTACATAAAAAAGAAGAAAAGTTAGGAAAAAGGTCATCTACATTTCTTGAAAAAAATGTTTTATTTGAACTATATAATGAGTTAAATGGGGATTACGCATAAAATACATCTTTACAAATTATTTACCATGTAAAGTAATTGCTGAAAGTTTCATAATCTTAAATATTTCTATAATTATATTATTATTAAAAAATCAAATAAATTTAATTATCTTTTATTATTATGAAGTATGTTATAATATTTATGGTGATGATAAATGAATATTAAAAAGGTTATTAATGAAATTAAGGAAGAAGATATTAACAAGGTTATTAATGAAATTAAGGAAGAAGATATTAACAAGGTTAATTGGTCAAAAATTTGGAATCAAAAATATCCAATATTGAACGCTTATCAAAGTATGGAAAATATCGAGAATTATCAAAATAAAATTAGAGAATTATATATTGCATTTAAAGAAGAATATAAAACATCGAATCAAGATACCGTTTTAATACTTAAAGATATTTTATATCAAGAGTATTTAAAGAACAAATAATAGATTAAGTATTTCTTGCTTATTGAAAAGAAACGATGACTTTCGTTTCTTTTTTATAAGTAGAGTTAAGTTTTCACAAAAAAAAAGAGTTTAAAAACTCTTAGATAATAAACTGCATAATTGCCAAAATAATAATTATAATTCCGGTTATTAATGATTCATACTTTTCAATAATTTTTAATTTAAAATTATTTCCTATATACAAGCCTATAATAAGCAAAACATATCCAATTATAACTGTTGAAATTAAAGTATAAAAAATATTAAATCCATGAAGACTAAATCCAATACCTATACCAATATTATTTATACTTAAAAATAAACTAACAAAAATTATTTCCTTCAAACTAATTTTGGGCAAATATTTTATTGCTTGTTCCTCTATTCTTGTTTCGTGTTTGTATTTAACAATGGTTACGATACCAATTACTAATAATATTATAAATCCAATAATTGAGGAAATTTCTTCAAGATAGTATTTGCTTATTAGTTTTCCAAACACCATTGATATTATTGTACCTAGTGTAGTTATAAAAACAATTAATATTTGATAAAACAAACTTATTTTGACTTTATTTATACCATATAAAAGTCCTAGTGTTAAATTATCAAGATTGATTGCTAATGAAAACAAAATGATCGTTAATATTTCCATAAAAACCCCCTTTAGTAATATATTCAATAATCAGATTTATGGGATATTTTTGAACATTCTATTATAGATTTTAAATGGTACTATATATTAAATGATTTATAATGACAAATCCACCAATTTTTGTTAAAATATATATAACAGTAGAAAGGAAAAGTTATGTTAGAAATTAAAAATCTTACAAAATATTATGGAGACATAAGAGGAATTGAAAAGTTAAATTTAACTATTAACAAAGGTGAAATTTTTGGTTTTATCGGACCTAATGGTGCAGGTAAAAGCACGACGATTAAATGTATTATGAATCAAATAAATCCTACATCTGGAGAAATTTACATTAATAAAGTTATCAACGACAAAAATGATTTGAAATTAAAAAAGATGATTGGATACTTACCAGATGAGGTTCATTTATATGATGATTTAACAGTTAGTGAAATGTTGGAATATTCTAATAGTTTTTATAAAAGAAACTATTCTAAAAGAATTAAGTATTTAGTTGAAAAATTAAATATAGACACTACTAAAAAAATAGAAGAATTGTCTTTAGGAAACTTGAAGAAAGTGGGTATTGTTTTAGCCATGATGCATGAACCTAAAATTCTTGTTTTAGATGAAGCAACTAGTGGCCTTGATCCATTGATTAAGGAAACATTTTATGAACTCCTTCTTGAAGAAAAAGCTAAAGGTACAACGATCTTTTTCTCTTCACACAATTTAAGTGAATTAAAAAGAATCTGTGATCGAGTTGGTATTGTTAAAGATGGGCATTTAGTAGCCGTTGATTCAATTAAAGAATTAACTAATAATCATTTACAAATAATAACTGTTGTGTCAAAAGATATTTTAAAAATAAAAAAGGAATTAAATCAAGATATAATTAGTCAAGATAACAATGAACTTAAATTTATTTTTAAAGATGATATTAACATTTTAATTAAGTTGCTATGTAATTATAAGATTGAGAAAGTATTGATGGAAGATCCTTCGATTGAAGATATCTTTATGCATTATTATAAATAGGAGGAAATATGTTAAAAAGGGAATTAAAAATAAATAGAAAAGGCTTAATAATATGGACTATTGTTGGTTTATTTTTGTTTAGTATTACATATATCACTTACTTTAATATGGACATGAGTGAAACATCTAAATCCATAAATGATATGCTAGCAGTTATGCCAAAAGAAATTCTTAAAATGTTTAATATGGATATTGTAGGTATAGATACAGTCTTCGGATGGTTTAAAACAGAAGGTTATACATTTATTACTTTAATTACATGCTTATATGCCGCAATTCTTGGTTCTAATATTTTACTTAAAGAAGAAAGTGATAAAACCATTGAGTTTTTACACTCTAAACCAATTACCCGTAGCAATATTGTTTCTGCTAAAATTTGGTGTGGTTTAATCAATATCGGTATAATGTTTGCAGTCTTAACATTATTTAATATTAGTGGAATGGTTTTAAGTGATGACTTACATCTAAAATTATTGTTAATGCTTAGTTTAGCACCTATGGCAACCGCCATTCCGTTATTCTTTGTTTGTATGCTAATTTCGACTTTCTTTAATAAAACATCTAAAGTTAATGGGATTGGTATCGGTTTAGTATTTGTTAGTTACTTTCTACAATTAGTGTCGGCAATTAATGATAATGTTAATTTCTTAAAATACTTTTCATTGTTTACATTGTCTGATGGAAGAGATATTATTACAAATAATAGTTTAAATTTTACCTCATTAATAATTTCTGTTATTATTATAATTATTAGTGTTGGTGGGATATATTATAGGTACAATCGTAAAGAATTAGTATAAAAAACACTTCATTGAAGTGTTTTTCATTTAGTAATTAATTTTAAGTTCTTTTTTCATATTTGTCATATGGCATTTAAGTTCCTTTTTTAAAACTTTAGGATTAGAAATTTCATCGGCATCTAGACCATTAGTATTTAATAACTCATATTCCTCTTGTAAACCAATAGTATTAATAAAGTTACTAAAATTTCTTTTAGCTTCTTTAGGGTCTTGTTTATATTGTTCTACAAAATAAGTAGCAACAAGCATTCCATAACCATAGATAAAGCCATCCCTGATATTAAACTTAAGAGTTTTATGTTTACAAGGTGGTAATTCAGGTATTACTTTTCCTAAAATTTTCGTAACTACGTTTTTATCAATAAACATTCCTTCACTAAGAGTACTAGGTTTTAAATCTGGATGAGTAAAGAAACGAATGGCGGTAAAATTATCTAAAGTTTCGTTATATAAACCATTTAATTCAAATAGTGTATCATAAGGACTTAATCTATTTTCAAGAGAATAATTTAAAAATAATCTTTCAAAATATACTGATGGCACTTCAAGATAATTCGTAAAAGCATACTCTATTGATTGTTTAGGATTCTTATAATAAACCATTTCATTATGAATAGCATGTCCGAATTCGTGGGCTAAAGTAGCAATCGCACCGACATCAAAATTATCGATATCACATATAATATAAGACTTCCCTAGTTTTGAGGATTTAAAACAAACGCCTTGATAATTCTCATACATCTCTTGAATTGATAACTGATTATTATCAATCATTCCTTTTACGATTTTATAGTAATGATGATCATATTTATTAAAAAAATCATATAATATTTCAATTGCCTCTTCTGGTTTAAAATAGGTTATTTCATTTTGGTTATAAGCTTTAAAATCAGTATCTTTAAACATCTTTAAAATATTTTTGGAAGTAAGTTCGTGATAACTTTTTAAAGCATTTATATCTTCATAATATTTAGATGCTGGTTTTTCAAAGTGTTTTATTTGAGCATCATATAAAGCAGCCAAGTGGTCATCTACTATTTCACCATAACTTACTAATTCATAGACATCATATAGTGGCAATAAACTATTAGAAATTACAGCTTTCATAGATGGTGATTTCGCCCTATCATACATTAGCTCTAGTTTTTTTATTTCATCTATTAACTTTACTACATCAATACTCATAACTTCCCCCTGTAAAACTTATAATAACCTATATTTGATTTAAAGTCAAACATAATTATCATTGTTTTTTTATTATAAGCCATTTACAAATTAGCTAAAATAAGGTATAATTTATATATGCAGGTGTGGTTCAATGGTAGAATGTCGCCTTGCCAAGGCGAAGACGCGAGTTCGATTCTCGTCACTTGCTCCAAATAAAAAACAACCCTTGATATTCAAGGGTTTTTATTATATTCAATTATAAACATAAAATGCTATTTATTAGCTGTTTTAACAAGTGTTTTTTCTTTTTCCAAGCCATTAACCAAGGTTTGATTAATCTTTTCTAAAATCCACACGGTTTCGCTATTTATTGGCATTCCTGCTGCTTTT
>JAQWBL010000004.1 GCA_028706395.1 Bacilli bacterium
ACAAAATTTACTTTTGAATCTTTTCCCTTTTGATTTTCTAAAACTTTATCAGCAAGTGGTCGCATTTTAACAAACCATTGTTTTGATAAATATGGTTCAACAATTGCATCACTACGTTCAGAATGTCCGACTGAATGAACAATTGGTTCAATCTTAACAATTAGATCTTTATCTTGTAATTCTTTTACTACTTGTTCACGGCATTCAAAACGATCCAACCCATTATAAATACCCGCATTTTCATTCATAGTTCCGTTTGGATCAATAACTCTAATACGTTCAAGATTATGACGATTTCCTACTTCAAAATCATTAGGATCATGAGCTGGGGTGATTTTAACAACACCAGTTCCAAACTCCGGATCAGCATGATCATCACCAACAATCGGTATTAATTTATTAACAATTGGTAAAATTACATTTCTTCCGATTAAATCGTTATATCGTTCATCGCGTGGATTAACAGCAACAGCTGTATCTCCAAATAAAGTTTCTGGTCGTGTTGTAGCAATTTCTAAAAAATCATTGGTTCCTTCAATAAAATATTTTAAATGATAAAAAGAACTTTTTTCTTCCTTATAAATAACCTCTTCATTTGATAAAGCTGTCATTTGAACAGGATCCCAGTTAATAATTCTTTCACCACGATAGATTAAACCCTTATTATATAACTCAACAAAAACATGAGTTACAGCATCACTTAATCCATCATCTAGAGTAAATCTTTCTTTAGTGTAGTCTAAACTAAGTCCCATTTTTGACCATTGATCCCTTATGTTTTTAGCATATTCTTCTTTCCAATCCCAAGCATGTTTTAACCATTCTTCACGCTCTATAGAACGCGGATTTATTCCTTGTTCACGTAGTTTCGCATCAACCTTTGCCTGGGTAGCAATTCCGGCGTGATCCATTCCTGGTAACCACAAAGCATCAAAACCATCCATTCGTTTATAACGAATAATAATGTCTTGAAGGGTTGTATCCCAAGCATGACCAAGATGAAGTTTCCCAGTTACATTAGGTGGTGGAATAACTATACAAAACGGTTTTTTTGATAAGTCTCCAGACCAAAAATAACCTTTATTATTCCATTCTTCATATTTTCCTTCTTCAACTTCTAAATGATTATATTTAGGCTTTAACATTTAATTCACCTTCCTTTATAAATTTTACCATATATTTATTTATTTCATCAAAATACGGTTTAAATATTTCCTTATTATTAAGCAACTCATAATATTTTTCCATAATCTTATTATTTAATATATATTTAATAGTATATGGATAATTTATATCATAGACAAACGATAAGTATGATATAACTCGATCATTATTATTCTTGATAGTGGCATTCTTTATTGTGCTTTTATTATTAAATTGATCAATTACTTCTTTACTTATTTCATCATTTGTATCCTTAATCACAATTTCTTTTAGTATAGTAATAAGATACAAAATATCAATTTTATCGGCATCCCTTACAATACATGAATGCATTAATTCTTTTTCAGTTAACCCCTCTGCAATCTCAAATTTGTTATGATTTTTAATTGCCGCCTTAATAATATTATCGTATGAATCAGTTTTAATATAATTTCTAATTTCACCATTATCAAATAAAACATCAACAGAATAATTAGCATGATCAATTGATTTTGAATCATTATAAGTATTGTAAACCTTTAATTGTTCAAACCTACCAAAATCATGAAGTAAACCAATTAATTCTGCAAGTCTCCTATCAGTTTCATCTAGTCCTAAACTTTTAGCAATATTAACGCTTTGTTCCATTACTCTAAATGAATGCTCATATTTCAACTTAATGTTTTTGTTTTCTAAATTGTAATTACTAACATATTTTTTAAATTCTTCTATCATAAATCCTCCTATAAAAAAACGCCCTTATAAAACATAAGGACGTGATGACGTGGTACCACCTTAATTTATAGCAATCAAAAATTACTATATCTCAAATATTTAACGCATATATACGTAATATCCTAACTATTCAGATATTAATCTCCCTTGCGACTTTCAACATAACTTATTATTAGTTTCCACCAGCCACTAACTCTCTATAAACTCATTATATTTACTCCTCAAGTTCTTTGATTTCTTTTTTTATTATATAATAACTAAATTATTTAATCAATGCTTTTTTATTATTTACCTAAATATGTAATTCGTGCATATCCATCACCCATATGACCAACTCCAAGATCATATAGTGTTCCATCAGGACTTGGCATCTTAATTTGTTCAGTTTTAACATCTGTCCATTTATAACCATTTCCATCTATCATTATTGGTGAATTAAATATTTTCCCGGAATAGTGATTAGGTTGATTAGTGTGAACTCTTGAAGCATCAATAGCATTACAACCATTGTGTCCAGAAATAAAAGATGAACCACCAGCGCCTGATGAAACACCGCCTGAGATATATCCACTTCCGCCACCACCGTAGTAGCCACCGCCACCACCAGCGCCATGGGTTTCAGAACTATTTCCACCTTTTCCAAAAATACCAGCTTCACCGACACCTTCACTACCGCCACCAGTACCTCCAGAAGTATTTGTTCCACCAGTTGCTAATGGATGTGCAACCGAACCTTCATTCAATTTTCCATCTTCTCCAATAAGTCCTCCGCCAGCACCACCAACTTTAGTATTGTGCCAATTCGAAGCTCCACCACCACCAGCAGATACTAAAATTCGGCTATTAAGACTTGCTTCATCATTCCATAATCCACTAACTAAACGAACATCAGTAGCACCACCACCGGCACCGGCTGTTTGTTCTGTTAATCTTCCAGTAAAGGCATCACCACCACCGTTATATCCACCCAATGGCTTAGTTTGGACTAATTCTCCACCATTATCTCCTTTACCTCCAACATAAATAAACAAAGATTCATTACTATTTAATTTAATGACACCACTATTATATGCTCCAGCACCACCAAAAACATCATCCCCAGTTGTATCTAAATTGGTTTTAGTGTTTCCTCCACTAGCACCCCATAATTCAATTTTATAATTACCATCATACTCAGCAACAAATTCTTGAGGAGTACCTGTATAATCAAAGAAATAAACAATGTTTTCCATATTATTTAACCTGGTGTATACATCCTTTTTCATTTTATCAAGTAACACTTTACGAGTTGACATCATGCTTAAAATTCCTGTTAATAGCACCAAAAACATTAACAGTGCTGTATAAAGAATACCTGTTACCGCAAATCCTTTATTATTTAACTTCATAAAATCATCTCCTATTTTAATAAGTAATTACTTCTAAACTTGGTTTTTCTTGTAATCTATCTTTTTGACCATCAGGTAAAACAATTGTTTCTTTGTCACCGTCAGAAATATAACGAGTTTTTTCCAATATTTTAAAATTATGTTCAATATCAAACTCAGTACCTAAATTATCATATGCTCTTATTCTTTTTAAAAAAGTTCTATCAAAATTTTTATTAAAAGGTGAACTTTCACTTTCCCAACCAACTCTTAAAGTTGCAATTGTTTTATATCCTTTACCTTCATAAGTTCCTTTTAATACATATTGAAAGTTGGGATGACTCGCTTCATAAGGAGATCCAAACGGAAGGGCAACTATTTTGACATACTTATCACTTATGTTAGTTTCAAGCAGATTATATAACCGACCAATTTCCTTTTGAGTATCAGAATTATCAATACTAGTTAAATTCGAATGTCCATAGCTGTGATTGCCAATATCATAACCATTATCAATTAACCATTTAAGTATTTTTTCATTGTATTCTGGTTGTTCAAACAATCTACCATTTAGAAAAAAAGTGGCTGTAACATTAAAATCTGGATATTTTTTTTTAAAACCTTCTAAAACTCCAACGGCACTATTAGGATCAATAATAATATTTCCCTTTTCATCTAATCCAGTAACCCTTATATTATTTTTAAGACCATCATCAAACGTTAATATAATTGGACTTTTACCTACCTCTACATCTATTATACCATTAACATAATCATTTAATCTAATCATTCGATAATCTTTTTGATAGTAAAACTCCAAATCACTTTTAAAGGCTTCTAGAGTTCTTTGGTAACCATCTTTGTCGACATTTCCTCCAGTATAAGCAGTATCAGCATTTTTTAAATTTTGGATTCCATGATACATCATTATGGGAACGTTCCCTACTTCATTAACCCTATACTTTTCATAAAATACTTTGTCCTTTTTACCCAATGATACTATTATAATTAATTTTTGATTTTTTTCTAAAATACTCCCAGGTAAAATATTTTGACTAATAACTTTATCTTTACTAATTTCTTTATGATACTCTTTTTTTATTTCAAGTATTAACTTTTTATCTTCAACATATTTTTTTATTTCAGAAATTGATTTATCTTTCAAATCAATCATTTTGCTATCTTTATTTATAATCCAAAAAACGCTTATTAAAATAATAAATATAATAAGTATTAGTAATCCCACAATCCATTTTTTATTTTTTCTTATCTCCATGTAATCACCACTACTATCTATATATTAGAATATCATTTTTCTGTGTCTTTTACAACTTATATATATTTAAAAACCTATATCTTTCGATATAAGTTTACAAGTTACCTATTCATAATCTATTCCCTTGAATAAATTATAGTAGGTGATTATATGTCAATTAATCTAATAAAATTAATAACAGGAGTTCTTATCTTTTTATTAATTATAATTATTATTAAAAATCTTTTCAAACTAATTATAATAGCAGCAATTATTTTTTTAATTTTTCACTTTCTTAGAATAATAAGGGGTAACTAAAAAATCGGTTTTATATAGAAAATCCATTTTTTTACTAACTTCCCGACACATATCATATTCACTACCACTAAATTCTATTTTATCTGGTAATGAAATTAAAATAAACAATAGTTTTCGTTCCTCTTCCAATAAAGGATAACCCTTTTCATATTGCTTAAGAATCTCTGAAAACTCATATTCAAGGCTATGTTTCCGATATAATTTATATATATCAAAAATAGGTATACCTTCTTTAGCTTTGCTCCAACTAATTAAATACGAATTTTTATTTTTAATAAAATGATCTAGTTCTAAATGATTATGGAGAATAACAAATCGTTGTTTTCTTTTTTCCTTGATTAATTTATACCATTCTTCTATTTCCTGCTTACAAAAACTGAGTGCTGAATAAATTTTAGAAATATTTCTAATAAGTGTATATTCAGAAGGGCTCATATATACTTTTGTTTCAATATGAGTTGCCATATCATTATAATAACCATATAAATATTCAATATTATTAGTAACATCTTCATACATTTTCTTGTAATCTGATTCATCTACTTCTTTGTAATAAGTCGTTTTACTATGAAGAAGACTAACCAAATTTATCATATCAATCATTTTTTGATCAAGCGGCATTTCAACTTCTTCTTGGTATTCCATTATTTCATAATCATCATCTTTAGAACTAATAATGTTGGGATAATAATTAAAACTTCTAGAATCTAAATAATGATAAATGTCACTATTTTCATCTCGAAGTTTAGGTTTTAAAACATATTTACCTTCTTCGGTTTCAATTATTACAGCTTTGCCAACAAAACGGTATCTATTTGCTTTTAAATTATATCTTTCTAGTACATTATTGATTTTTTTCATTTGATACTGATGGAATAATTAGCTTATCACCGACACTTATTTCGTTAATATTATTGTAGAGTCCTAATTCTTCTTTACTAATTCCATAATTTTGAATTAGTAACTCCAAAGTATCCCCTTCTCTAACAATATAAATTTTGTAAGTTGTATAAGTTTCACTACTACTATCAAAATTATCAAATAATGAATTGGTTATCTCTTCATTTCTATTACTAACCATCGAAGTTTCCTCTTCCCTCTCCTTTGTTTCTCTCTTTTCTTCTCTTAATGCTTCAACATATGGCTCTTCAACTTCTAAAACCGGTTCTTCTACATCATAAATCTGGTTAATTTTTGGTTCTTCTGTAATGGTTTCCTCTATTAACGGTTCTTCTATTAATGGTTTTTCTTCTAATTGATCAATTAAAACTTCGATATTAATCGATAATATATTATTATTAATTATTTCATAATAGAAATCATATATATCAACAACGACATTATCAATTATATATCTTTCATCAATACTAACTTCAAATGGTATATTAAAAGAAAAGGATTCAACATTAACACTAGTATCAACCATTTTATAGTCACCACTAATAATAAATTCTCCAGTTACCATATTATCTTTATCAACTTGTAATGTATGCTCAAGTGAAATACTTGTTATTTCTGATAAATTGGTTTTAAAAATAATCTCTTTTTTAAATGGAATTATTTTATTCAAAAACATCACCCTCTCTGTTTCATTTAATTATATGAAGACATTTCTTAAATATGAAAAAAAGTAAAGTTTTTATACTTTACTTAATACTTTTTCTTCATTAATAATATTCATTACTTCTTTATAGTTTTTAACAGCAATATAATCTATATTATCTTTTATTTCTTTTGGTATCTCATCTAAATCATTTAAATTACCATAAGGAATAATAATTTTCTTAATTCCATTACGACTTGCTCCAATACTTTTTTCCTTTAAACCACCAATTGGTAAAATATTACCTCTTAGAGTTATTTCCCCAGTCATAGCTAGATTAGCAGGAATTTTCTTACTCGTAAAAGCACTTATTAAAGCCGTTGTTAAAGTTATTCCCGCGCTTGGACCATCTTTAGGAATTGCCCCCTCGGGAACGTGAATATGAATATCATTTTTAGTCAGTTTTTCATAATCAATTCCAAATTGCTTATAATTTGATTTAATATAACTAAGAGCAATATGAGCACTTTCCTTCATAACATCTCCAAGTGAACCAGTAAGGAATAAATTACCAGATCCCTTAAAATAATTTACCTCAATTGGTAAAGTGTCACCACCAAAACTAGTATACGCTAGTCCGTTAACAACACCAACCTTTGATAATTTATTTATTTCATTAAAATTATATTTAACTTTACCCAAAAACTTAGTTACTAATTTCACAGTAATGCGATATTTTTCATAATTAACTTTATCCATAACAATATCAGCAACTATTTTTCTAATAATATTTGATAACTGGCGCTCTAACTCACGAACACCTGCTTCTCTAGTATATCCTCTAATTATATATAACAAGATTTCATCACTAAAATATATTTTTGAACAATCAATACCATGATTTTTACAAATCTTACCAATTAGGTGTCGTTTAGCAATATCTAATTTTTCGTATTCAGTATATCCTGATAAATTAACAATTTCTAAACGATCCTTTAAAGCTTCTGGAATATCTTCGATATAATTAGCGGTTGCAATAAACATTACATTAGATAAATCGTATTCTTCTTCAATATAATTATCACTAAAGAACTGATTTTGTTCTGGATCCAAAACCTCTAATAAACTACTAGCTGGATCACCTCGAAAGTCTTTAGTCATTTTATCAATTTCATCAATCAAGAAAACTGGATTAGTACTTTTAGCTTTTTTAAGTGATTGAATAATCCTACCTGGACTCGCACCAATATAAGCACGACGATGTCCGATTATTTCAGCTTCATCATGAATCCCACCAACCGACATCTTAACAAAATTACGATTAATAGCTGAGGCGATACTAAATGCTAAACTAGTTTTACCAACTCCTGGTGGACCAACTAAACAAATAATTGGACTTTTTAAACTATTAGTCATTTGCTTAATAGCTAAATATTCAATAATACGAACTTTAACTTTTTCAAGTCCGTAATGCGAAATATCGAGTTTTTTACGGACATCATTTAAATCTTCATTATCTTTAGTTGTTTCACTCCAAGGCAAACTAAGTAACCAGTCAATATAATTTCTTACAATATTCGCCTCAGGCGATGTTTGTGAAAGACCTTCATATCTTTTAATTTCACTAGCTAATCGTTCCTTTATATGTTTTGGAGCTACCAACGATTCGATTTTTTCTTTTAACTTATCGATTTCTTCATCCTTAGATGAAATATCACCAAGTTCTTCTTTAATAGCTTTAATTTTTTCTCTTAATAAATATTCTTTTTGATTGTTATCTATTTCGTGTTTAACTTTTTGATCAATTGATTTTTCAATATCATATATTTTTTTACCATCATTAATATCGGTTAAAATCATTTTAGCGCGGTTTTTAACATCATTGCTATATAGATATTGTTGAATTCTCTCTAACTTTGTTGGTAAGAAAGATGCCAACACATCAGTCATTTCAGACAAACTGTTAATATTTTCAATAATACCTAAAATATTATTACTTATATATGGAATACCTTTAATATATTCTTCAACTTCACGATATAGTTTATTAGTTAAAATTGCCTCTTCGCTTTTATCAATCACAGTATCTAAAAGTTCTACAACAATAGCTTCTAAAATATCTGAACCTTTTTCTAAATTTAAATATTCAAGGACTTTCCCACGGCGACTACCTTTTATAACAACCCTAACATTGCCATTTGGTAGCTCTATTTTATGAATTATTTTAGCAATAACCCCAATTCGTGGTAGATCACTTATTTTGGGAAATTCTTCCAATAAGTTTTCCTGACTTACGACTAGGACATTATTATCATGAAATAATTCTGATACATCTATAACACTTTTACTTACCGTATTATCAAATTCTAACCGAATCTCATTATTCGGTAATAAGACAATACCTTTAAGTAGTACTACTGGTAAATTCATTTTCACTTATAATACACCTCCCGGTAAATTGGTGTTTATTATAATATAAAAGATGATAAAAGTCTACCTTAATTATCATCTTTTTATAGTTCATTTCTTGTAACTAAAGTAGTAAAAAATGCTTTATTATTTTTTTATTAAATTTCGAAATTCAAATTCATTTAAAATGGTTACATTTAATTCTTTAGCCTTCTCATATTTGCTTCCTGGATTACTTCCAACAATTAATGCATCAGTTTTTTTACTAACCGTATTAGTAACATTACCACCATTTAAGATAATTAAATCACTTATCTCATCTCTTGTCATACTTTCTAATGTACCAGTTATAACAAATGTTTTATTAACAAGTAACTCATTGTTAGTTTTAGTTTGACCCAAATAGTTCATATTTAAATTATGAGCTTTTAATTTGTTTATTAGTTTAGAATTTTCTTCATCATGAAAATAATTAACAACACTTCTTGCTATAACCTCACCAATATCTTTTATATTAATTAACTCGTCAAAAGTTGCAGTTGACAATTCATCAATATTTTTATAATGGGCTGCAAGCACCTTAGCTGTCTTACTTCCAACATGACGAATTCCAAGGGCAAACAAAAGTTTTTCTAAAGAGTTATTTTTACTATTTTCAATGTTTTCAAGCAAATTACCAATACTCTTTTCGCCAAATCCTTCTAGCTCCATTAACTTTTCTTTATAAAGATGTAAGTTGTAAAAATCATCTATAGTTTTTAAATACCCTAAATTATAAAAATCTTCAATAATACGATCGCCAAATCCTTCAATATTCATAGCATTTCGACTAACAAAATGAATCAATCCTTCTTGACGTTTCGCATCGCAATTTTCATTTATACAGTAATATGCTGACATATTTTCTTTTCTAATTAACTTACTATCACAAATCGGACATTTATCAATCATCTTAAAGTCAATTTCATGACCATCTCGTCTTTCTTTAACGACACTAACAACCTCTGGAATAACATCGCCAGCTTTTCTAACAACCACTATATCATTAATTTTGATGTCACGTTCATTAACATAATCTTCATTATGAAGGGTGGCTTTTGAAACTACTGAACCAGCCACTCTAACAGGCTCAAGAACAGCATTAGGCGTAACTTGACCAGTTCTTCCAATGGTAAAAATAATATCTTTTATTTTAGTTGTAACTTCCGTAGCTTTAAATTTATAAGCTGTCGCCCATTTAGGATACTTAACAGTATATCCAAGTTTGATTTGATCATTTATGTCATCAACTTTAATAACAATTCCATCTATTTCATAAGGTAATGATTCACGATTCAAAGACCAATATGAAACAAACTCTAAAACACCATTAATATCTTCAACCTTTTTAATATTAGGATTAACCGTTAAACCCATTTTTTCCATATATTTGATTGTCTCATAATGACTATTTATATTATACTTTGTAGCCTCTGGCATGTGATAAACAAAGCAATCTAAATCCCTTTTAGCAGCAACTTTAGAATCTAATTGACGAATACTACCAGCAGCTGCATTCCTAGGATTTGCCAGAAGAGCTAAATTTTCTTTACTTCTCTCCTCATTTATTTTATTAAATACCTTTTTACTCATATATATTTCGCCACGAACTTCAATGTCAATCTTTTCTTTAAGTTGTTTAGGAATTGTTTTAACGGTTACAACATTATGAGTAATGTCTTCACCAACAACACCATCACCACGGGTAACACCTTTTACTAGTTGTCCGTCTTTATAAATTAAAGACACCGCTAAACCATCAATTTTTAATTCACAAACGTATCGAGGATTAGGTACTTCCTTTTTAATTCTCTCATCAAAAGCAATGATTTCACTTTCATTAAAAACATTCCCTAAACTAAGCATAGGAATTTGATGGATAACTTTAGAAAATTGATCGATAACTTTACCACCAATTAATTTAGTTGGGGAATTATCAACAACCAAACTTGGATTATCATTTTCAAGTCTAATAAGTTCTTGCATATAACGATCATACTCTTGATCACTTATAGTTGGATTGTCTAAAACATAATACTCATAATTCGCACGTTTTATCAATTCTATAAGTTCATTCATCCTTTTTTCTACCATGCTATCACCTCCTATATTATATCACAGCCACTTTTTTATATAAAGAAAATAGATAAATATTTCTACTTATCTAATTCTTTTACAAGTTCTAAAATTTCTTTTTTATAAACGGGATTATCAAATGCATATGCAATATTTGCTTTTAAAAATCCAACTTGATTTCCAGTATCATACCAAGTTCCATCAAGAATACAAGCATAAAAATCTTGTTTATTTATCAAAGTCTCCATTGCATCAGTCAAACAATATTCACCGTTTTTAGCTTCAACTTTCTCAATTTCATCAAATATTTCAGGCTTTAAAATATACATTCCAAGACTCGCACTAGTGCTTTTAACCGTTCCAACAGCAGGTTTTTCAACCATCTTTTTAATTTTTAAACTATCGCTATTATAATAATCCATTATGCCATACTTAAAAATTTCTTCTTTGGGAACTTCTTGAACCCCTACCACATTACAATCATATTTTTCATATGTATCAATCAATTGCTTTAAAGCAGGTATCGATGATTTAATTAAATTATCGCCATAAAGAACAGCAAATGGCTCATCACCCACAAATGTTTTAGCAAGTGATATTGCATGCGCGGTCCCCAATGGTTCTCCTTGTCTAATAAAATGAAAATTACCCATATTAGTTATTTCTTTAACCATTGATAATTGTTCCATTTTACCACTTTTTTCAAGTCTTGCCTCTAGTTCATAATTAAGATCAAAATAATCTTCAACTGTTTTTTTACTTGAACTAGTAACAAATAAAATTTCCTCGATTCCACTTTTAATTGCGTCTTCAACAATAAGGTGAATAATTGGTTTATCGATTATCGGAAGCATTTCCTTAGCATTTGACTTGGTAATTGGTAAAAACCTTGTACCCATCCCTGCAATTGGAATAACAGCCTTTCTAATCTTTAACATTTTATTTCTCCTTTCTTAATGCATCATAGGTAAACCAGAATAATAATATAGCCACAACAAATATGACAATCCAGAATACTGGATTATTATGATGTTCGAAAATAAACTCACGAAGTGGTTCAATAACTTTTTCTAACCATTTGTATAGTTTTTCAAAAATATTCATCGTTTATCATCCTTTCTTTATACTCTTATGACCTTTCATTAACTTTTTAAGACCGTGTTGCCTAGAAAAGGCAATTGTTAATATTTCTCTATCAATACCAACAATAAGTCCTTTACCAAAAACATCATGCATGACACTATCACCTATTTTATATTCAGCTGTCTTATCAATATAATCACTAAAATCATTAGTTGAAAATTGCGGATTATAATCATCAATTTCTAAGTTTTCTTCATTTATTTCACCAATAAAACGACTAGGTAAATTTTGACTGGTTAATCCATAAATAGTTCTTCTCCTTGAATTTACTAACCATAACTTTTCTTTAGCACGGGTTACAGCAACATAACATAATCGGCGTTCCTCTTCAATCTCATCAAGACTATCGCTTGAATTACTATGCGGAAAAATAGTTTCCTCAAGTCCAACAATAAAAACATAATCAAACTCTAATCCTTTAGCAGAATGAATCGTCATTAAAGTTACTGCATCTTTATTATTTTTATATTCTTCAACATCAGCCACCAAGCTTATCTCGTATAAAAATTCTTCTAAAGATATTATACCATTTCTTTCCTCAAATTCTTTAGTAATTGTTTTAAATTCCTCAAGGTTTTCTAATCTAATCTCTGATTCGATAGTTTTTTCGTTAAGTAATTCTTGGCGCATTCCACTTTTATCTAAAACATAATCAACCAATTCAGTTAATGTCATATTCTCAGTTTTAAGTTTTATATCTTCAATAATTTTTTTAAACTCTAATTCCTTACCACTTTCGATTGCACCATATAAAGAAGTTTCTTCATCAATTGCTTTATTTGATAATCTTTCAATAGTTTTATCACCAATTCCTCTTTTAGGAACATTAATAACTCTTAAAAAATTAATATTATCAGCTTCATTATATATAACCTTTAAGTAAGCAATTAAATCTTTAATTTCTTTACGATTATAAAAATAAACACTTCCAACGACCTTATAAGGAAGACGAACCTTTAAGAAAGCTTCTTCTAAATTTCTCGATTGAGCATTAGTTCTATATAAAACTGCAATATCCCCACCACTAATTCCTTCATTTATTAACTCAGTAGCCTTTTCAACAACAAATGATGCTTCATCCTTTTCACTAAATGATTGATGATAGACAACTTTTGATCCGTCATTATTGTCAGTCCATAAATTTTTATCTTTCCTTTGACTATTATTTTTAATAATATCATTGGCCACATTTAAAATATACTTAGTCGAGCGATAATTCCTTTCAAGTAATATTACTTTAGGATTTTTATAATCCTTTTCAAAATTCAAGATATTTCTAAAATTCGCACCCCTAAACGAATAGATAGATTGCGATTCATCACCAACAACACAAATATTTTGATATTTCGCACTTATTAATTTAGTTAATAAATACTGTGCTTCATTAGTATCTTGATATTCATCAATAAGAATATACTTATATTTTTCTTGATATTCTTTTAAAATATCAGGATACTTCTTAAACAATACTAAAGGTAACATTAATAAATCATCAAAATCTAATGAATTACCTTCAAACAATCTTTTTTCATACCTTCTAAATATTTCTAAAACTTTTTCATCAAATTCTGTATGCACGAATTTACTATAACCCTCCGCATCAATTAACTCATTTTTATTACTACTAATAATATTTTTAATTGATTTAGGATTATAAACTTTAGGATCAAGATTTAATTCTTTCATCACCTTTTTAATCATCGTTAAAGAATCAGAACTATCTAAAATAGTAAAGTTTCTTTTATAACTCAATTTTTCACAGTGTTCTTTTATAATCAACAATCCAAAAGAGTGAAAAGTTGATATTTGAATTTCATGAGCCATTGGACCTAAAATATTTATAACCCGGCTTTTCATTTCTTTAGCCGCTTTGTTTGTAAACGTAATGGCCAAAATTGAACCAGGATGAACATTTTTTTCAGTAATTAAATATGCAATACGAGTTGTTAAAACTTTTGTTTTACCACTACCTGCGCCAGCTAGCACCAATAATGGCCCTTCTGTGGTCGTTACCGCTTCAAGTTGTTGTTCATTTAAATTATCTAGTTTCATTTTACCACCTATTTAATCATAACATAAAAAGACTTACATTATAAGTCCTTTTACTATATATTTTAATCTTTGAAATGAGTAATAATGTTTTTTAAGACATTTATTAATTTAATAATATTTTCAGGATTATCGACATCCCTATACAATTTGTTGATTTCTATTTGAATAGATGGGATTTTTGTATTTAATGATGTATTTTTGGTAATTGTTCTAGTTCCTTGTGCTGTAAAAATTTGATCAAAACCAATATTCATTATACTTTGTTCTTCGAAAAAATGTTTAATAATCATTGGTATAGAATTATGGTTATTTAAATTATTATCAAAATCAGTTCCTAAATCAATATCTAAAAATTTATCTTCACTCATACCATGAATATCAAAAAATAATTTTATATTTTCTTTATTAATAATATTAATAATTTTATTTTTATAATCGTGAGCAGTTCCATTTTCATCATAATTAAAATCGTATCCATCATTTTTGTTTTTATATATAATGTGACATCCCGTTAAGTTATGAAGAATCTTTACTAGCCCGCCTGTTAATAATTCAGCACTTTTATATTTACCATCACGAAAATTTTGAACAGTATGAGGAGCTGACAAAAGAATTGGGATTGTCCCTTTTATATAAGTAAAGGAAGTTGTTTTAGTTAAATCCCCATTATATCCATTATCAGAAAATTCTTTTTCATAGTCTAATATTGCTTTATATATTTCGTTATTATCAACCACTAATTCACCACCATTATCTTGTTTTCCTGTGTTCCTTTTCTACAACCGGTACAATAGCTTTAGCCAAAACTTGCCTTAATATGCTTTTATCACCAGATTTCGCGCTTGCAACACATCCTTCAATAAGAAGTTTTTTGTCATCTTTCGACCACCTACTATATTCAAAAGTGTAATCAGTCATCTTTAATTTAGTATTAATATATTCCATATATTGTCTAAAAAACTCCCTTTGAACGCGACCATTTCCTTCTCTAAATGGATGAATAATATCTATTTCACCGTAATAATAGGCAAGATAATCAAGTAACGAATCTTCATCAACCACTTTTCTTAAATCTTTTTTCATTTGCAAAAGTGTGTATTCTAAATATTGACCAACAAACTCTGGTCGACAAAATGGAATCCCACTTTTTTGAATATTCTCATTCCTTATTTCACCAGCAAAGTCATATAAATCTTCAAACACATATCTATGAATACTTAAATAATGATCTAAATCAAAATTACCTGTAAACTTTCTTAAATATATTTTAGATAATTTGAAAGTTGAAAATCCTCGATCAACATCTTCTAATAATTGTTTATCTTTTATGCCTAACTTATTAATTAATACATCAGTTCCTGGATAACAATAAAGGGATTCAAAATTAATAACCTTGTCCCATCTATCGTAATCGTTTTTCATTATACTCTTCCTTATTTTTAGCTTTATGAAGTTCAACTAATCTTTTCAAAAAACTATGTGATGTTTTATTTTTCATTATTGATTCTTTTATTTCATTTATTTCTTCTTCATTATGATAAGTTTCTTCAGTTTCCACATTAGCAACTGATTCATTAATTGCCTTATCAATATCCTTTTCTGACATATAATCACCTCTATATTATTATAACATGACTGCTATCTTTTAAATATTGTTTTTTGACGACCACGTTCATTTATATCATCTATTTTACTTTCAAATTCATCTTTAGAAAAAGCATCTTTTTTAAGTTCTTCATCATTTAGGTTTGTTGTTTTTCTTAAAACATGAAGATGACGAGTTAAACCATCACCATTATCTTTACAATAATTTGCATATATATCTAATCTTTTTTGATTTCTAATATTAAATATTTCATAGTATAAATCAAATGTCTTATAATTAAATTCACTTAAGATACCAATCATATTGTAAATATTATTATCAACTTTATTATTAGTGATGGGATTGTCTAAACTCACATTAATCTTTTTAAAAAAATTCCCACCACAATAAGACTTAATATCAATTAGTATTTCTTCTCTATCGTGTTCCTTTCCAACCGTTATATATGTTTGATCTTCATTATAGACAGAGTTAATAATGGTATACATTAATTCTTTATTAGTAGTTGGTAAATACATCATAATATAAGCAGCATCATCCATTTCATGACCAGTACAACACATAAAAGTCTCAATATTATTATTCCATAATTTCAATAACAATGCTTCTAATTCAATACTACCTTCAGAAAAAACCTTTGCATAGTATTCCTTGTTTTTCATTACTTCCTTAATATTTAACTGCTTTCCAAATTGATAATTATTCACATTAGCACCCCCAATTATTTAAGTGTTATAATAACATCTAATTAATAAAAAGTAAAGTAATCATTATAATCATATTTTATATCCGCTTTATCATGGCACCCATAAAAACATAATGAATATAATAACAGTGAAATAAAAGGAGGAATTTATTTTGAAAAAAATTATTATATCAATTTTTATTGTTTTATTAATTGCATTAGGAACCTTTTTTGCTTTAAAAGATAAAAATAAAGACTTAACCAAAGTAAAAGTTGCAGAAGTTACTCACAGTATTTTTTATGCCCCACAGTATATAGCGCATTCTTTAGGTTATTTTGAAGAAGAAGGATTAGATGTCGAATTAATATTAGTACCTGGTGCTGATAAAGTAGCCGCTGCTGTTTTATCAGGCGATGTTAATATTGGTTTTTGTGGTAGTGAAGCATCAATATATATTTACAATGAAGGTGAAGCAGATTATTTAATTAATTTTTCAGGATTAACTAAAAGAGATGGTAGCTTTATAGTATCTAGGAAAAAAATTGATAATTTTAAACTTAGTGACATGAAGGGATTGGATGTTATAGGTGGTCGAAAAGGTGGAATGCCAGAAATGACATTTGAATGGGCACTTAAGACTGATGGCATTGATCCTAAAAGAGACGTTAACATTGACACAAGTATTGCTTTTGCCGCAATGGCAGGATCATTTATTGGTGGAAATGGCGATTTTGTTACCCTATTTGAACCTTTAGCACTTCAAATAGAAAAACAAGGATATGGTTATGTTGTTGCTTCTGTTGGCGAACTTGGTGGTTCTGTTCCTTATACAACTTACAGTGCCAAGAAAAGTTATATAGAGAACAATAAAACAACAATTGAAGGCTTTACAAGAGCAATTCAGAAAGGCTTAGATTATGTTCATAACAATACTGCTGAAGAAATTGCCAAACACATAATCGATTATTTCCCTGACACATCAATTAATGATGTTACTAAAGTGGTAGACAGATATAAAAGTATTGATTCATGGTACAAAACAACCAAAATCGAAGAAAAAGATTTTGAACATGTTCAAGAAATAATGGAATCAGCAGGAGAATTAAACAAAAAAGTTCCATATAATAAATTAGTTGATGTAAGTTTTTCCACAGAAAATAATAATGAATAAAATATTAAATATTGAAAACTTAAAGAAAATTTATCATACTAAGCAAGGTGAAATATTAGCGGTTGATAACTTTTCTTTTAATTTGTACGAAGGAGAGTTTGTGGCCATTGTCGGCCCAAGCGGATGTGGAAAGTCAACTATTTTATCAATTTTATGTGGTTTAGAGAAAGTATCAGAGGGAACCGTTAATTTTAATGATAATTCTATGATTGGTTATATGCTACAACAAGATAATTTATTTAATTGGAGAACAATTTTAAATAATTGCTTACTTGGTTTAGAAATAAAAAATGAATTAACAAAAGAAAATATTGATTATGTCATAAAATTATTAAATACTTATGGACTTGGTGATTTTATGAATAATTATCCAAATAGTTTATCAGGTGGAATGAGACAAAGGGCGGCTTTAATTAGAACATTAGCTACTAAACCAGATATTCTTTTATTAGATGAGCCTTTTTCAGCACTTGATTATCAAACTAGGTTAGCCGTATCAGATGATGTTTATAAGATTATTAAAAAAGAGAAAAAAAGTGTCATAATGGTCACCCATGATATAAGTGAAGGTATACTCTAAATAAATATTAAAAAAAGGATAATTATATTATCCTTTGATCACTTTATTAATTAACTCAAAATATTCTTCTTTGATTTTTTCAAGTAATTCCTCACTATTAGCTTCAAATCTAACTGTTAAGTTAGGAGTTGTATTAGAAGCCCTAACTAATACCCAAAACTCATCTTTTTCAATTCTTACACCATCAATATCTTTAAATGGTATTTTTTTGTGTTGTAATATTTCTTTAATCTGATCTATTACTTTAAATTTTTTTTCATCAGCAACAGAAACCTTGATTTCATCAGTTGAATAATACTTATCAATTCCTTCTGATAACTCACTTATTGTTTTGCCTGTTGTTGATAATACTTCGACCATTCTAAGACCAGCATAAATGCCATCATCAAAACCTGGAAATTTATCTTTAAAAAAGATATGTCCTGAATATTCACCGCCAAATTCAACATTTTCTTGGTGAAGTCTTCTATATACATATGAATTTCCTGTACGATTCATAATATGCTTAAGGCCTAATTTATCGATTTCATTAATTAATGATTTCGAACATTTTACATCATAAAGAGCTGTTTTATTTTTCATATTTTTGCTTAAATAACGATACATTATAATCATATATAAATCACTATTAATAACATTACCTAAATTATCAACAAGCCCGATACGGTCCCCATCTGCATCTAAAGCAAGTCCTAAATCGTAGTTTAGTTCAACCACCTTTTTTTGAAGATCAACCAAGTTTTCAGGAACTGATGGATCTGGATGATGATTTGGAAAAGTCGGATCACTTTTTGCATAGATTAACTCATATTCAATTGGTAATGAATCAAGAATGTCCTTGATAACCACTGATGTTGTCCCATTTCCACAATCAACAACTATTTTGATTTTTTCATTTCCTAAATCAAGAGATTTTTTAATAAGGTCAACATAATCATTTTTAATATCATAGTAATTTATAGTTCCATCTCCATCTATAAATTCCCCTTTAATTGTAAAATTATAAAAGTCGGTAATTTCTTTCCCCAGAGCATTGCCAATTTCATTAAATGATAACTTAAATCCATTGTGATCGCTAGGATTATGGCTTGCAGTAATCATTATTCCTGACCATATATTTAAATATGTTCTAGCATAATAAAACATTGGGGTTGTAACAAGTCCTAGATCGGTAACATTGATACCAGTACTAATAATCCCTTTAATTAAAGAATCTCTTAAAGACGGCGAAGACAAACGATTATCATAACCAACCAAAGCTTCAGTCTTACCAACACTGGTAATATATGTCCCAAAACTACGACCTAATATAAAAGCCATATCTTCATTAATATCAATTGGATAGATTCCTCTGATATCATAAGCTCTAAAAATTAATGGATTTATTTTACTCATTACCATCAAGCTCCTTTAAAACTAGTTTTTTATATTCATTCACTCCTGGTTGATTAAATGGTTCAACTTCAAGCAAATAAGCACCAGCTGCGGCCGCTATTTCAAAAAAATAAATTAGCTGACCTATATTAAATGGTGTTAACGCATCAAGTGATATAAAATTACTACAAACTTTGTTTTTCATATGAGAAGTTGCCACTTGATTAGCAACAATTTTATTTATTTCATCTAATTCTTTATTGTATTTAGGTATAACAAGTTCATTGTTACATTCAATATTAATTACTGTTTCAAATAATATTTGGCTACCATCTTGATAAAATTGTCCTAAAGAATGTAGATCACCCGTATTAATAGAAGCAATTGGCAAAATGCCTTTACCTTCTTTTCCTTGAGTTTCCGCAAGTACTTGTTTAATACTTTCGACTAATGACAATAATTTAGGTTCATAAATGGTAATTGATTCAACCTTCTTATCCTCTTTGTATAAAAGATCTCTAATAACAGCGTAATCAAATGCCATTTGTTTATTTAAGGCCTTCGCTCCAATAATCATTTCATTTATATCCACACCTGCTACGGCAATTGGTAAAAGACCAACAACAGTCATAACAGAATATCTTCCACCAATATTGCTTGGTAAAACAAACGATTTATAATTTTTTTCATTAACTAATTGTCTCAGACTGCCTTCTTTTGCATCGGTTGTTACAATAATTCTTTTGCTAAGTTCTTCAGCACTATATCTTTTACTAAGCTTATTATATAAATATTCAAAATATAAATTTGTTTCAAAAGTTGTCCCAGATTTAGAAATCACATTAATAATAACTTCTTTATCGTCAATATATTTTATTAATTCTTCTAGATAAGTCGATGATAATGATGATCCTAAAAAGATTATTTCAGGATTGCTTTTTTTAAAGTATGGTTTAAATGCATCAATAACAGCCTTCGCCCCTAATGATGAACCTCCTACACCAATAACAAGAAAAACGTCACAATTACTACGAATATAATCACTTGTTTTTAAAACATCTTCTAAAGTTTCAGGAGTAATGCACTTACCTAAATCATACCAATCATTCATTGATGTACCTGTTTCTAGTAGATTAATAATTTTATTTATTTTGGGTTGATAATCCAAAATATTATTAAATGGTTTCATATAAGTACTAAAATCAAATTTAATCATTCTTTTCACCTATCTTTACTATAACGACGTGTGTTTTTTTATCGTTAACTAATTCTATATAATTATTTTTAGTGGATTTATCATCAATTATAATCTCATCTTTTGGTTCTTTTAACTTAACCTTGATTTCATAAATAGTATCCTTATAACGATATGTTATTGCAAAATTTTTCCACTTAGTTGGAACATTAGGGTTAATATATAGTTTGTTACCTCTTAAATTAAAACCAATAATATCTATAAGGGCAACACGATAGAACCAGCCACTAGTACCCGTATACCAACTCCAACCACCTTGACCCGCAAAGCTTTCGTTGCTATAAATATCTGCCACAAAAACATATGGTTCAACTTTATATTTTAGGGCATCCTCTTTAGTTTTAGTACGATTAATTGGATTCATCATTTGATAGTGATCGAATGCTAAATCGTTCTTTCCGATTTTTAGTAGAGCTTGAATATACCAAGCAACCGCGTGAGTATATTGCCCTCCATTTTCCCTAATACCTTTTGGATAATCCATAATATATCCCGGATTATCTTTATTTTTAGAGAAAGCCGGTGTTAAAAGCTTAATAATTTTTAAATCATTATCAACCAATTTAGTTTCAACCGAATCAATCATCGTACCAATTTGTTTAGAATCAGCAACACCCGATATAATTGCAAAACTTTGTGATAATAAATCTATTGAACATTCTTCGTTAGTACTTGATCCAACTGGATGACCATTATCAAAGAAGGCTCTTAAATAATATTTACCATCCCAAGCAACATTTCTTAAAGATTCTTTTAGTTTTTGATTAAAATCTTTATACACACTTAAATCAATATTAGCGTCATATCTTTTGCCAAAAACCATAAATTCATTAATCAATTGATACAAGAAGAAACCTAACCAAACACTGGTTCCTTTTCCGCCCGCACCTATTTTGTTCATTCCATCATTCCAGTCACCACCACCCATTAAAGGTAGACCATTGTGACCGAGTTCATTCATGGCTTTATTAATTATTAATTGACAACGTTCATAAAGAGTTGATGTTTCCTCACTAACCTTATAATCAATTAACTTTTCATGTTCATGTGGTTCAAGTGAAAAACCGGTAATAAATGGAACTTGTTCATCTAAAATACTGAAATCTTCAGTAATCTTTAAATATTCACTAATTGCGTAGATTAACCACAAATAATCATCTTTGTATAATGAACGCAATCCAATATCTAATTTAGGATGCCACCAATGAAGAACATCTCCTTCTTTAAATTGATGAGCAGCATTAAATAATATTTGATTTCTTGTAATACTTGGATCAACACTACATACATTCATAGAATCTTGTAATTGATCACGAAATCCAAAGGCTCCACCAACTTGATAAAATCCGGCGCGAGCTTGCAATCTAGAAGCAATACTTTGGTATAAGGCCCACCCATTTATCATGTAGTCAAAACTATCATCTGGTGTTTTTATTTGAACAGTAGTTAATATATTATTCCAATGACTTTTTACATTTTCTAACTCTTCATTAACTTTAGCAACATCTTGATATTTTGTAACTAACATATCTAAATTATCTTTTGTAGCACTACCTAAAGTAAAGACCAATTCTTTTTCTTCTTTTTCTTCTAGATAGAAATCAACCTCAATTTCTTTAACTAATAAATTATTAATTAAAGCATTATCAATTTTTTCAGTACTCGACATATAGGCATATAAATGATTAAACTTTTGACTATAAACATTTCTGATGCTTAAATAATTATTATCTTGATTAAATTCACTTAATAAATATCGTCCTGTTTTTTCCTCAGTAAACCCAAGATTAGGATTAATCCAAAACTTCAAAATAATTCGTTGTTTACGAGCAGAATTGTTTTTTAAATTCATCTTATAAAACTTAACATTATCTTCTTTAGCAACAAACTGAATTAAATTAAGATTAATATGTTTAAAGTTTCCAATATATTCACTATAGCCAAATCCAAATTTAACGTGACTGAAATTGATTTTCATATCATTAATTTTAAATCCTTCAGAATAATCATTAACTAAAGCATCATTTGTCCATGAAGTTAATTTATATTCCCTACTATTGCCAGCATAAGTAAATCCACAGTTATTGTTAGTAACAACCGTTCCAAAGTTTTTATTAGAAATAACATTGCTCCAAGCGGCTGGGGTATTTTGATCAACTATTATATATTCTTTACCATTATTAATAAAACCACCAAATTCATTAAAAAACTTTATTTTGTTTTTATCATACACAATTGGTAAACTAGGAACTTCATTTTCATTATTTTTAGTTTTTACAGTATTTAATTTTTGAAGTTCATCAATATAATACTGCAATGAATTATGAAGGGTGCTATCAATTTTTAATCTTGCAACCGTTTTTAATAACACATAATCTTCTTCACTAATAGTTTTTCTATTTAAAACAAAGATTGAACCAGGGGTATTAAAGAAATCATTAATAGCATACATATGATATTTTTCATTTTCAATTTCCTTAGCAATTACTTTTGATTGTTCTTCATCTTCACTGTTGATTATAACCAAGTCAACAAAAATGGCCTTACTCTTATAATATTCAAAAGCATGTAATAATTCTTTAACTAAACTTAAATCACTTAAATCTTTTACATCTAGTAAAATTATGGGACGATCTCCAGATATTCCAAAACCCCATAAATTAGTTTGATTTAAAGTGTTTTTAGTTAAATTATTAATAACTTCATCACTTACAACAATATAATTTGTTTGAAGTAAATAATTAAGCATAGTATTATACAAACGACGGTCATTACTACTCATATTAACCATTTTATTACTAGCATTACTCATAATAATTGCTGTTTCAAATCCTTTTTCATTTATAACTTGTTTATTGCAATATGTTCTAACGATATTTAAAACATGTTCCCTAGATCTACCAAAACCAGTTATTAAATAAACCGTTTTTTCACTATCTTTAGGTACCAAAAGCTTATTTCTTAAACTAATAATTGGATCTAATGTTGTTCCAACATAATTACGTAGTTTTTCATGAATTGCTTTAGGATTATTAGTATTACGACCTCTTCCAATAAAATTATCTCGATTTGTTTCATACTCAAAAGAACCAATTGGATCTTCAATTAATAATCGGCTTATCATGTAATAATTCGTATCAGAATTTCTTAATTTTCTTTTCATAATAATAGAATCGGTATTTTCATCGTATTCACTATAAACAAACATATTATTAAATACTGGATGCCCAATATCATCAGAATTAAGACCTAAAATAGGTTCAGTATAAGTTGTTAATTCCAACTCCTTATCTTTATTTCCATTATTTTTAAAAGTTATCTTTCTTATCTCCGCATTATGTGATTTGGTTACCACAATTTCTGTAGTCGTAATAACATCCCTATCAGCTCTAACAAATTTTATATTATCAAGAGCATAAACAATTTCATATTTCCTTGGTTTAACATTAATTGGAGCATATGTATTAGACCAAACTTTTTTCGTTTGCAAATCCTTAATATAAACAAATTGTCCATAATCTCTTTCAGTAACCTTACGATATCTATTTAATCTGATTTGGTAGTATTTACTATACCCGTTTCCACGATCATTAATAATCACACTATACTTAGAATTTGATAAAACAGACAATTCGGGTAGTTTTGATATTTGATTATAAACCCTAATATCATTAACAAACGGTTCTTTCTCGTAAGTATATTTTTTATATCTCATAGTTTCATAATTAATATGTGGTCTTAATTGGACTTTTTCTTTTATCAACATGTCCACAGCTTGATTACGAATATCTTTATAAAAATAAGATTGAATAACACCATCAGTTAAAAAGTTGGTCAGACTTCCTAAAATCATCCCTTGATGATGGGCATAATATGACACGACTGGAACTTCATCCAAGCAATCATATGATTCATATAATCCATATTTACCAAACATATTAAGTGGTTTAAATTTTTTAATATTTTTAACAACTTCTTTAGGAAACAAAGGTAGTGCCAAAAGGGAACTATATGGCGATATGACAACCCTTTCACTAGCTTCCTCACGAAGTCTTAACTGTGGAATTCCAAACGCTTTATATTTATAATTTTGAGCATCATCCAACTCGTTATAAGCAGACTCAGAAATCCCCCATGGATACTTCTTATTATATTTTTTCATATAATCGCATTGAACATAATGCGCAAAATGATAAGCTTCATCAATTATTGTGTTAGCGTAACTTGGCATAAATAGAAGTGGCATATAGTACTCAAAAAAAGTACCAGACCACGATGATAAACCTTTTTTATTTTTATAAGCAATTAAAGTTTTATCAAGCCCAAACCAATGCTTACTAGGAACATCGCCTTTAGCAATTGCTAAATAACTTAAAATACGACTTTCACTCATAAACTTATTATAATTAAATGGTTCTAAACGGCCTTGATCAACATGGTAACCAACACTAAATACGTCAGTATCTGTATATAAATAATTAAATTCCGTTTTATTAATTAATCTTTCAATTATCCTTAATAATTCAAGGCGTCCGTGTTTTTCAACAAATCCTTTTGCTACCATTAGAGAGGCTACAAAGTTACCACTATCAACACTTGAAATAAAATGTGGGTACATGACTTCTAAAGTTTTAATATTGTACCAATTATATAGATGACCATGCCACTTATCTAGTTTCTTAACAGATGAAACAATTTTTTCAAGTAATTCAAGAGCTTTATCAACACTTATTAATTTTAATTCGCACGCTGAAATAACGGATACTAAAGAAAGTCCGATATTAGTTGGGGACGTTTTTATATCCGGTTTAACATCTCTATTTTCTTGATAATTATCAGGAATTAAATAATTATTTTCTTCAATTAAATGGTCCTCAAAATAACTCCAAGTATTCTTAGCTAGATTATTTAATGATTCAATATCTTCCTCTTCAACCTGATCTTTATCTTGTACTAAATCTTTACTAATTAAATAAACAATAACTGGACCCAGCATAAAAATAAAGGAAATAACAAGTTTTAATACTTGATGTTCATTAGAAAATAGAGACCAGACAATTAAAATAAGGGCAACAATTATATTAATCCAAAATTGTTTAACTGTATTCCATAAATTTGTCTTAACTAACTTTGCAGCATCGTCTGCTGTAACCCAATTAAGTAAATGCTTTTTACTAATAGTCATTCGGTATATTGAACGAATAAACGAATTTAAATATAAATAAGCATTATAGGGAATTGTTGATAATTCAGTAACCGCTCTTAAAATAAGAGCCCTATAACCAAACACTAGTATTCGATAGTATTTTAAAGAACTAAAACTAGAACGACTAATTACAAAGTTTTCGATTACCTGAATAATTATTGGTAAGATATATATTAAAATAACAAACAATAACCACCAATTAGGATCCACAATATTACTATTAAGCGCAATAAAAAGAATTATTAATAAAAAAACATTAATTAATCCGCGTCTAATATTATCGATGATTTTCCACTTACCTAATAAACTGATGGGATTTTTTTCTTTTTTTCCAGATTCATTTCGAACCCTATTTCCGACCCATCCAATTACTTGCATATCTCCTCTCGCCCATCTTGAACGTCTAGAAGCATCTACTAAAAATTTAGATGGAAAGCCATCAATTAAATCAATATCAGTTACATTACCGGCGCGAAGATAATTACCTTCAACTAAATCATGACTTAGTATTAAATTATTTGGGAACCGATTTTTTAAAACTTGTTGATAAACATTCAAATCATAAATTCCTTTTCCATAAAAAGATCCTTCTTTAAAAACATCTTGATAGAAGTTTGGAAAAAGATTACTATATGGATCAAACCCACCAATCCCTGCATATATTTGTGAAAACAACGACTTATTACTTGCTTCAACTTCTAAAGTAATTCTAGGTTGTAATATCCCATATCCGGCAATAACCTTAGTCTTTGATTCATTTAAAATAGGTCTATTCAAAGGATGAGCCATAGTCCCAACTAGTTTTAAGGCACTGTTTAGTACCAACTCCGTATCCACATCTAAAGTAATTACATATTTAATCTTATGATTAAAATTATGAAAGGTATGAACTTTAAACCATTCTTCTTGTTCTTCTAAACTCTTGTTACCTAATAATAAATCATTAAAGTGAAGTAGGGCGCCCCTTTTTCGTTCGAAACCTAACCAAGTTCCCTCACCCTTATTATACTTACGACGGCGATAGACAAAATTAAAAATATTTTTACCATACAATTTATTTAATCTTTCAGCTTCTGCAACACCAGAAGAAATAATATCAGGATCACTTTTATGATTTTCTTCACTATTTTCAAAAGCATCAGCTAATAATGTAAAATATAAATTTTTGGATTTATTAATTAAATAATATTTTTCTAAACTAGCAAAAACTTGCTTAATCTTTTCGTCATTTTTAACAATTGTTGGAATAACAACCATTGTTTTATAATTAGACGGTATCCCCTTAGAAAAATCTAATTTAGCCAATGGTTTTGCTTTAAAAAATCTCAAAAATATATTTTGCACAATAATATTTACTATCTCACTAATAGGAATTAGGAGTACTATAAAACCTAGTAATCGATAACTAGTTAATAAGCCTGATAAATAATAACTTAAAGCCGCTGTTATACCAAATACAATTACTAAATAAATTATAACTTTTAATGAACTATAATCCTTTTTCTTTAAAAGTCCATCACTGATATTATTATACTCATCCAAAATGTCTTTTACTAAAGTATCAGCTGTAACATTTCTTTTTCTTGCACGTTTGAGCAAATGCTGACGAATTAAATTTTTAGTATCAAGCGTCATCTTCGAATATAATTTATCTTCTTGAAGTAACTTTTCAACATCATTAACTTTTTCAAAAATATTTTCCATAACAAAAACACTAGTTTCTTTAAAACTAACAAAAATATTATTAATAACTATATTAGACTCAGTAGTTTTTAAATGTTCTTCATTAATAATGTCAATCATTACTTTGTTATTATTTTCTAATATACTATTGAATTGTTTAAAAACATCATTTGTGTATTCGCCCAATTCTTTAAGTTGCTCATTAAAATAAACAATACTATAACCAGACATTTTATTTAAGTTTATATATTTTTTCAAATTTATTTCTTCATTATTTAAAACCTTTTTCTTTAGTTTATTAATAATACTCTTAACTTCTTTTTTATCCCGTAACTTAGATGATTCATCTTCACAAATAATCGATACTTCTTTTAATAATAATATTTTAATAACCAAAGGTATAATTGCTAATTCCTTATATTTTAAGTTATAACCTGATTTTTTTTGATAATCGATTACTTCTTTAATAATAATGTTTTCATTAATCTTATAATTATATTTTTCTAAAATGGTTTTAAAAACATCATACATATCTAAATATTTACTAGTATAACTATATGCCTTTTTATCTTTAGTAAACTTTTTTATAGAGTCCTTTTGTTCAACTAATAAATAGTAATTATCTATTATCCATTCATTAACAATGCCTACAAAAAAATGATTATTAATCATTTTAATTAATTTATTATAATGTTTTCTTATCTTATTAAATTCATTACCGCTTATCATCTTTAACCACCTCTACTTTTTTATCTTACTACTTATATAGTATATCACATAATCATTCAAATTAAAACTTTATAACCTTGACTTTCAAAGCACTTTATCAATCATAAAGCTTAACTTCTATCATTATAGGACAACCATTCATTTTATTCTTTTCATCATTTTTTATGATAATATATTCAACAAATTGATTTAAAAAATCACGCCTTTCAAAATTTGTTAACATTTCAAAATGATCACTGAGATTAATCAAAATATTTTCAACATTTTGATGATTGATTCTTTTAATATTTTCCAACCGTTTTAATCTCTCACTCATTACCTTATTTTTCAAATTAATTTCTTTTATCATAAATTGCATTTGAACATTAGAAATGCTATTATCCATAAATAACTGTATTATTTCTTCTTCTTTAACTTTATTTTTACGAATATTTTTTTTCAAGTCATTAATTTCAAGATTTTCTTTATTATCAAGACAAATATCAAAACTGTCGATTACATCAAAACCACTTATTGTTTTCAAATATTTAAGAAAAGCTTTTTCCATCTTTATATGGCTTACACCACTTCCTTCACACATTCCAAGTTCCCGATTACGACATCTATATCCATAATATATTTTATTGTTTCTCTTAGTTCTTTGAGTTGTTAACAGGGTATTACAGCAACCACATACAATTGTTCCACAAAAATAAACATCATCCTTTGGTTTATTAGTACGAAGTTTTAAATTATTTTTTAGATGTTTTTCTTGAACTAATTTATATGTTTCATCATCTATCAAAGGACTATGATTCCCATTATATTCTTGATAATCCTCCCTATTCAAATGATATCTGATTTTGCCAATATAAGTTGAATTAGATAAGATAAGTTTTATTGTTTTTGAAGTCCATTTAGTAATTTTATTTCCTATTTTAGATCGCTTTGTCAATACTTTTGAAGCATTAAGCGCTCTAGCAATATCGGAAAAAGAATTTCCATCGAGATACATGCTATAAACTCGCTTAACAATAGTTGCTTCATCTTCATTTACAATTAATTCATTACTTCCTTTTTCACGATTATATCCATATGGAGGAGTTGAGCTACATAAAGTCTTCCCCATCTTCGCTTTACCAGCAAAACCATCTTTGATGCGATTAATAATAGCTTTTCTTTCATATTGCCCAAAAGCACTTTGAATAATCGTAAATAGCCAATCACTAGGATTATCTGATTCTATTTTTCTTCCTGTACTATCAATTAATTCACAATTAAAGTTATTAAATATATTTAATAAAGTAGCCGTATCAACAACATTTCTGGATAATCTATCAAGTTTAGTAATTAAAACCTTATTTATTTTTTGGTTCTTTATATCGTCTAACAATTGTTTAAGCATTGGTCGTTCTGTATTTTTACCACTTATTCCAGCATCATTATATATCTTATATATGATCCAATTATTTTTATTAGCCAGGTTTGTTAGTAGATCTATTTGTTGGGGAATTGAATAACCAAATTCCTTTTGATCTTCAGTCGATACTCTGACATAAATCCCAACCTTTAAACTATTGTTCAACTTTGTAACCTTTTTGAAGCATTCTAGGAATTGAAGTCCTTAATAAAAATGCAATAATTCTAGTCTGCTGTTCTTTAGTTAACCATATCATAACATCACCTAATTAATCTTATGCAAAAACTTAATATATTATCATACTAATTAAACCTATGAGTGAAGCCATAAGTATGGCCGACCGAATTATCGTCTTGACCAAGAGGCCTGGTACAATTAAAAGTATCTATAATATTGAATTAACAGATAAATCATCACCAATTGAAAATAGGAAAGCAAAAGAATTTGCATATTACTATGATTTAATTTGGAAAGAAATTGATTTTCATGTATAGCAAAGAACATATTAAATATTTAAAAAAAATAAAACAAGAAAAGGTTCTTGTTCTGTTTATTCAAATCTTTTTATCTATACTTTTTTTTGTAATTTGGCAATTGCTCGCCAATTTTGAACTCATTAATACTTTTGTTTCTTCAAGTCCTACGAGAGTTGTTGATACGCTTATAACATTACATCAAACAAATAATTTATATCAACATATTTTTACAACAGTCTATGAAACAGTTATTAGCTTTACCCTTGGAACAATCATTGGAATAATTATTGCAACAGCTTTATGGTGGAATAAATTTATTTCTAAAATTCTAGAACCATATCTTATAATATTAAATAGTTTACCAAAGGTAGCGCTAGGACCAATTATTATTATATGGATAGGTGCGAAAACCGGTTCAATTATTGTTATGGCACTACTTATTTCAGTTATCGTTACTATTATTAATGTGTTACAAGGTTTTAATGAAACCGATCCTGTAAAAGTAAAATTAATGAAATCACTTGGAGCCAGTAAAGGTCAAACATTTTTCAAGCTTGTGTTACCTAGTAGTTTCAATAACATTATAAGTGCATTAAAAATAAACGTTAGTATGTCTTTAATTGGAATTATAATGGGAGAATTTTTAGTATCAAAAAAAGGTATCGGTTATTTAATAATGTATGGTTCGCAAGTCTTTAACTTAGACTTAGTAATAACTGGGGTAATAATACTTGCAATCGTATCAGCAATTATGTATTATATTGTCTACTATATAGAAAAAAGACTAGTCAAAAATGATTAGTCTTTTTAATAATATACACACTAAATAATTATTGATTAAATAGTTTATTTAAATAGGATTGTAAATCAGTTGAATTAATAATTTTAAAATACTTTTGATTAACAAATAAGAAGTTGTCTCTTATTTCAAAAATGCCTAATGCCTTTGCACTTTTTTCATCAATTAACTCTAAATAGTAAACATCTTTAAAATTGGTACTTATATTAAGAACTGTATTCAAATCAATATTAAAATCAACAACAAATTTGTGACTATCATTAGGATTTAATTTCTTTATAACATTTCCTTTTTTTATATTCATATAATAATCACAAGATTTTACATCCATATTTACAATAGAAATAATACTACTATTTTCATAATAATGACCACATTTTATCTTATCATTATTTATAATTAGGAAACCAACAATAATTGCTATCACGAATAATAAAATCGAAATAATTTTTTTACTTTTCATATTTTGATATATACCTTTCTCGATCGTATTCTTTTCGATTTTTTATAGCATTTGTATATTTATATAGTTTTTCTTCTTCTTTCAGATTTGACGTACCATCGATACTAAAGTTAAAATCATTAATATCTAGTTTTATGTTTCCATCAATAGTTGCTAATAAAATTTCACCATCTTCCTGAGCGAAGGCAAAAAAAACATATATTTCGTTTTTTTGTGGAAAACCATTATCATCAAATAATATTAACTTATTATTTTCATATCCACCATTTTTTGAAACAATTGTTTTTTCGATTAAATTACCTTTTAAATTTTTTAGTACTCTTATCCCATACCTTGTGTATGGAATTTCCGGTAAACTTTCATTAAAGAAAGTCCCAATTACATTTTCCACTTTTCCAACAAAAATATAATCTACCAAACCAGAAAATTTTTGTAAATCATTACTATCGGCTATCGAGTTAGAATAAGACATTCCTTTTTCATTATTATTTGTGTAAACAATGTTATTTTCAACACATAAGTTTGTTCCAATTATTGTTAAAAATAATAAACCAATAAAGATTAATTTTTCTTTTTTCATATTATTTTCCCCAATGACAATTATATGTCGCTATATCATGACTACCTATGTTTGTTTGCGAATAATTTCCTTGTCTCATTACTGTATTATGACCCACTACATTTCTTTCATCTAAGCCAAGAGCATGACCAAATTCATGAAGTATTGTGTAGGTTCTTTGATAAGAATTCATGGATTTAAAATAATAATTATTGTAAGCAATTACAGAAGCAAGGAAATTGGTATATCCATATATATTATCTACTTGACTATAATTTGCTATCCTAACATCATAATCGGAAACCAATGTTGGGAAAATGGATACCAAACCTAAATTAGACCATTTTACAGCCTCATTAGCAACACTGTAAATAGATTCGTTTTTATATGTAATTTTTTGTTTACCAGTCCAGTCAGTTTGTGCAAAAGTATAAGGTATAGTGTATGCACAATCAGTTACTCTTATTGTTGGAGCTGCATTTACAATGCTTGAGGAAATCATCATGAATAAAATTATAGTACCAAAAAATAATTTGATAATTTCTTTCATAAAATCACCCTTCATTAAAATATTTTTTTACATCGAACAACAAAACATTTATTCTAATAACATCTCCTCCCTACTCTGTTATCATGGCTATCTATATATTTTAATATTATTATAGCACTTCAAAATTGATTTTACAAATTTCTTTAATCAATTTATTTTTTCTAAGACATATACAATTTAAGAAAAAAGTGTTAAGCATATTATATCTTAGGAGGTGGATATTATATGAAAGAAAAAGAAATGGAAAAGGATGTAAAAAAACATCCCGCTAAAAAGGAAAATTGCGTAACTATAAATGTTTATGTAAAATGCGAAAAAGAAAACCCTTATTGTTGCGAAGAAGATAACAACACTTGTGTTGATATTAATGTGTATACTGAATGTGACAAATAACTGAGCCTATGATAGAGAACCAATGGTTCTCTTTTTTTATATTAAGAACATAATGTTTAATAGACAAGTTATAAAAAAAAGTGTAAAATAAATATATACACAAATAAACGCAGGAGGATTTTTATGAATTGGTTTTTATTTTATTACTCACTATTTATGATTTATTCATTTTTCGGTTGGGTATTTGAAACATTTTTTGTTAGTCTAGGTAAAAAGAAATTTGCCAATAGAGGTTTCTTAATTGGACCATATTGTCCGATATATGGACTATCAGCTGTTTTTATAATTTTATTAGCAAGTAAATATAAAGAAAATTTTTTATTATTATTTATAATAATTATGTTGATAGCCGCTATTGTGGAATACTTAACAAGTTACATTATGGAAAAAGCATTTCGTGCGAGATGGTGGGATTATTCTACTCAAAGATTTAATCTTAATGGAAGAATTTGCTTACAAAATCTGATATTCTTTGGATTACTTGGTTCTTTTATGATTTACATATTAAATCCTCCACTTACTAATTTTATTAATAACTTAGACATTAAAACAGTAACAATATTAACGATTATCGTAGGTTTTATATTTATTGTTGATGTTGTTGTCTCATTTAAAGTTATTAGAAAAATTAAAACAACTGCTGAAGTATTAAAAAAAGACTATACAGATGAGATTACTGAAAAAGTTAAAGAAATTTTATTATCAAAATCTTTATTAACAAAACGTTTAATAAAAGCTTTCCCTAATATTAAATCGATTAATGTTCGAATTGGTAAAAAGAATAAAAATAAATAAAAACAAAACCTGCTTAAGCAGGTTTTTTAGTTATTAAGTTCATTAATAATATTTTCAATTTTACTTCCGTACTCAATAGACTCATCATAAACAAAAGTAATTTCAGGAATATATCTCATATCGACACGATCATGTAATTCACTTCTAATAAAACCTTTGGCTTTATTTAATGAAGCCATTGTTTCGTCCCTTTTATCATCGTCTAATACTGTAACATAAACTTTTGCAAAACTTAAATCATTAGTTAACTTAACATCAGTTACAGTCACAAATTTAATGTTTTTATCTTTTACTTCTGTTGATAAAATATAGCTAATCTCTTGAAGAAGAATATTTGCTAATCTACTTATTTTAATACTCATATTTCACCTATTTCTTTATTTCGACCATTTCAAAAGCTTCAATAACATCTCCAACTTTTAAATCGTTATAATCTTCGATTGTAATTCCACATTCATATCCCTTTTTAACTTCTTTAGCAGAATCTTTTTCACGTTGAATACTTTGAATTTGACCAGTGTAAATAACAATTCCATCACGGATAATTCTAACTTGTGAATTTGACTTAATAAGACCATCTATAACATATGAACCAGCAATTGTTCCAACTTTTGAAAATTTAAATAATTGACGTACTTCTGCACTACCAATAACCTTTTCTTCATATGTTGGTTCAAGCATACCTTTCATAGCTGCTTCCATTTCTTCAACGGCTTTATAAATGATATCATATAATCTTATTTCCACATTATTATCTTTTGCATAATTTCTAATTTCATTACTTGGTCTAACATTAAACCCAATAATTATAGCATCGGCTGCTTTAGCGAGTAAAATATCGCTTTCGGTAATTGCACCAACACTACTTCTTGTTACTTTAACACGAACTCCTTCAACATCAATTCTTTCAAGAGTAAACTTAACTGCTTCCGCACTACCGTTTAAATCAGCTTTAACAATTACATTAACAGTTTTTACACCATCTTGAATTTTAGAAAATATATCATCAAGAGTGACTGCTTCTTTTATGTTACTAGTATTGTCTTGTTGTTTTCTTTTACGTTCTTCAGCAATACATCTAGCTTCTTTTTCTGTTTCAAAAGCCATGAATTTATCACCCGCAACAGGAACTTCTGATAAACCGGTAATGAAAACGGGTTGTGAAGGTGATGCTTCCGTTATTTCTTGACCATTTTCATTTTTCATAGTTCTTACTTTACCAAAACAAGTTCCAACAACAACTGGATCTCCAATTCTTAATGTTCCATTTTGAACAATAAGAGTTACTACTGATCCTGTATGTTTGTCTAAACGTGATTCAATAACAGTTCCGCTGGCATAACGATTTGGATTTGCGCGATAATCTTGCATCTCAGAAATTAATAAAATACTTTCTAGTAATTCACTTATTCCGTCACCCTTAAGAGCAGATATTTGATTATATAAAGTTTCTCCACCCCAAGTATCTGGCATTAATCCATATTCTGATAATTCAGTCATTATTCTTTCTGGATTAGCACCTGGTTTATCAATTTTATTAATAGCAACAATAATTGGTACATTAGATGCTTTAGCGTGATCAATTGCTTCTTTGGTCTGAGGCATAATTCCATCATCAGCCGCAACAATAATTATAACAATATCGGTTACACTCGCACCACGAGCACGCATTTCAGTAAAAGCTTCATGCCCAGGAGTGTCAATAAAAGTAATTAAACGATCATTACATTTTGTTTGATAAGCTCCTATGGTTTGAGTAATACCACCAGCCTCACCAGCCGCTATATTAGCTTTTCTAATTGTATCAAGCAATGTTGTTTTCCCATGATCAACATGTCCCATAATAGTAACAATTGCTGGTCTTGGAACTAAGTCCTTGGGATCATCAATAATTTCAAATTCTTCAAAATTACAAATATCAGCTGTTTCTTCACGTTTTAATTCTTTATTATAATCAAGTGCTAAAACCTCAGCACTTTCAAAACTAATACTATTATTAACATTAGCCATAATTCCTAAAGTGAATAATTTTTTAACAATTTCTGCAGAACTAACACCTAATGCTTCAGCAAATTCTTTAACAGACATATTTTCTTTATATAGAACAACATTATCATTTGTAACAGAAACATTAGAAGTTAATTTTTCTTTATTTTTATACATTTTCTTTTTTTGACTCGCTAATTCTTCCTTCGAATTAACAGGTGTTGTTTTTTTCTTTATTACCTTACGATTCTTACTAGTTTCCTCAACTTTAATTTTATTAGTATCAACAAGTTCTAAAGTCTCTTCATCATCAACATCTAATTCAATAATATTATCTAGTTCAATAATAGCATCTTCAGATAACATGTCATCTTTATTAGTCACCTCAATCCCTAGACCAAGGCAATAATTAAGTATTTCCTCTTCCGTTTTATTCATTTCTTTAGCGTATTCTTGCACACTCATCATATCGGTCACCTCTTTCTTATTTAATCATTTCTCGTAGCTCCTCAAAAAGCACATTTGGTACATCTACTTCTAAATGCTTATTTAATATTTTGTTCTTATATGCTTTCTCAATAACATTAATATCTTTTTTAAGATATGCTCCGCGTCCATTTTGTTTACCAGTTAGATCAATTACCACTTTATTTTCAGGGGTTCTAACAATCCTGATAAGTTCAGATTTTGGTAATTGTTCTTTCGTAACAATACATCTACGCATTGGGATTTTTTTTGGTTTCATCAAAATCCTCCTTATTCTATAATATTTATTCCTTCTTCTTTGGCTTGTTCATAAGTTTTTATATCAAGTCGATAATGTGTCAAACGAGCAGCTAAACGCACATTTGATCCTTTTTTACCAATTGCAAGTGGTAGGTTTTCATTATTAACAACAACCATAGCACCTTTATTTGCTTCATCAGTTATAAAAACTCTAACATCCTTAGCAGGGCTTAATGCATTAGCAATAAATTTCGATGGATCTTTTTCATATAAAATAACATCTATCTTTTCACCATTTAATTCATTGATAATACGATTAATACGGCTTCCTCCTTCACCAATACAAGCTCCAACAGCATCAACACTTGGGTTTTCAGAGTATACAGCTATTTTAGTACGATTTCCAGCCTCACGTGCAACACTATAGACAAGGATAATTCCTTCTTCAATTTCAGGTATTTCTAATTCAAATAAACGTTTTACAAATCCATAATGATTACGTGATAGTAAGATTACTGTTCCTTTTGAATTGCTTTCAACTTTAGTTACATACACTCTAATATTTGACCCCATTTTGATTTCTTCACTTGGAATAATTTCTGTTTTTGGTAAGATCCCTTGGATTTTTCCAAAATCAATATAATAATTACGAACATCTTCCATAGCTACAATTCCACTAACCATTTCATCTTGTTTGTCGCCATACTCTTCATTAATTATATTTCTTTCTGCTTCACGAATTTTTTGAATAACTACTTGCTTAGCAGTAGCAGCTGCAACACGTCCAAAATCCTTTGGAGTTACTTCTTCTTCAATTGTTTCACCAAGTTCAATATTTGGGACAATCATTCTTGCCTGTTCAAGAGTTAAATGTATTCTTTCATCAAATGGTAATTTAACCTTTTCAATTATATCTTCTCCATCAAAAGTCTCATCAACAACGATTTCAACTTCACTTTCTGGATCAACAACAGTTTTAAAAGAATATACTTTAATATCACCAGTTTCACGATTAATATCTACTCTAACGTTAGATAATGATTTATAATTCTTTTTATATGCTGAAGTAAGTGCGAGCTCAAGAGCATCAAAAATTATATCTTCTTTTACACCTTTTTCCTTCATCAATAATTCAAGTGCACTATTAAATGCTTTGATATCCATTTTATTCTCTTCCCCTCTCTTTAGAACATACGTCTAAAATATAACTTTCTTCAATAAAATCATTTTCATCCAAAATTGGACTAATAAGATTATTAACAAAAACGCAATCATCAATATCAACAATTCCTTCTTTATCAATAACAATTCTTAAAAATTGATGATTATCTTCTTTTTCATACTTTACTTCATCTAATTGATAGCCATTTTCATTCATAACATTTTCAATTAATTCTCTTACCTTTTCTTCTATTTTCATAAATTCCTCCATCTGTACGAAAGAGTGGGTCGCCCCACTCTTCCTTTCTAGAAACATTATAGCATAATTCTTGCTTTTTGGAAACTTTAAGATGAATATATATATTAATTTTATTATTTTTGATATAATTATATTGGAGATGATAAAATGTTAGACTCATTTAATAACAAAAAAAGTAAAAAAATATTAATTGGAGTAGGTGTTTTTTTCTTATATTCTTTAGTAACATTATTCAAAGGTTATCCACTACAGTTACTCGGAATAAAAGAATTAAGTCAAACTATGTCTTTATTATATTCATTAGTTATTTCTTTATTATTATTATTTACCATTATTTTTATTTATAGAGATAAACTTAAATTTAATTTTAGAGATCTTTTGCTTAATCACAAAACATACTTTGAAAAGTATTTAAAATATTGGCTTTTAGCACTTTTTGCTATGGCCTTGCTGAACTTAATTATATTAAATTTTGTACCAAATGATCTTCCTACAAATGAAAAAGCTATTAGAGAAATTTTTGCTGTCAATCCATTTATGGTTTTTGTGTCAGCCGTCTTAATAGCGCCCGTTTTAGAAGAATTAGTCTTCCGTCAAAGTTTTAGAAATGTCTTTAAAGACGATATAGTATTTGTTGTTGTTTCAGCACTTGTGTTTGGTTCATTTCATGTTATTGGATCATTTACTGAACTTATTGATTTTATTTATATTATTCCTTATAGTATTCCTGGCATTGCTTTCGCCCTTATGCTTAAGGAAACAGACAACGTCCTAGTACCAATGGGATTCCACTTTTTACATAACGGAGTTTTAATTGCTCTACAATTTTTATTACTTATACTAGGATAGGAGTGAAAGGATGAAGAAAAAATTGTTAATTACAATAGGAATTATTATTTTAGTTTTTTTAACAGTTTTCGCCTATGCCCATTTTCTAGGAACAAAAGGATTAGTTGTTAAAGAAATAAAAATAACAGACAATACAATACCAAATAGCTTTCATGGTTTTAAAGTTGTTCATTTAAGTGATATTCACTATGGACGAAGCGTTAAAGAAAAACAAATTAAATTAATTGTTGATAAAATTAATATTCTAAAACCAGATATCGTTGTTATAACTGGTGATTTACTGGATAGGGATAAAGAATTAACTAGTGAACAACAAAAGATTCTAACAGAACAACTAAAAAAAATCGAAGTAACAATTGGTAAGTATATTATTGCCGGGAATCATGATTATGATAACGGTATAGATAAATGGCAAACCTTAGTTCAAAATAGCGATTTTATTAATTTAAATGACAACTATCAGTTAATTTATAATAATGGTATTACTCCAATATTAATTAACGGAATGAGCTCAAACTTACATAATCACATGACAATTGAAAAAAAGTTGGAAAATCATTTTAATTTCTTAAAAGAATTTGAAAAGCCAAATAATGAAACAATAAAACCAGCTTATAATATAATGATTATACATGAACCGGATTATGTGGATGAATTCAAATATGATAATTTCAATTTAATATTAGCTGGTCATTCTCACAATGGACAAGTAAGACTACCTTTTATTAATAAATTAGTTACGCCTATTGGTGCTCAAAAATATCACAGAGAACAATATAATTTAGAAAATACAAAGATGTATATTTCAAGTGGTTTAGGAACATCTACACTTGATGTAAGGTTATTTAATAAACCATCAATAAATTTTTATCGATTAACAACTAAATGAAAAATACTAAAATTAATTAGTATTTTTTAATTGATAAAATCCATGAATATTACAATAAGTATATACTATGAAATTATCACTTTTTACATTAAACTTAGCAACCGGTTCATCATTTGGTTTTAGTAACACTTTTTGAACGCGATCTTCTTCAACAACTGCAATCCACTCAATATAATGTGCATCAATCATCGGATGAATCGTTTTACCAATTTGAACAGTTACTTCATTTCCTTCCTTTTCAACAAATGGAATATGTTTTTCATAAGTATTTTCTTCAGTACTTATTGCAATTTCTGTCATTTCTTCTCCGCAACAGACTAATGTTCCACCACCATCGTTGATTAATTCAACAATATTTCCACAAATCTCACATCTAAATAATCTCATTTTAACCTCCTTATGATTACATTATATCATAATCAATTAAATTGTAAATAATTACACACCAGTATTTTTATGGTGTTTTTTTAACCATATTTTTCTTACCCAATCAACTGGAATTACCGTAAGTGAAATTAATATTACTAAAATAAGTTCATATGCATTAAGCCCAATTACTCTAAAAAGAGTACCTCCATAATATATAATACAGACTTGAATAACCGTTATTAATAACATTATAAACATAAAGCCTCGATTACGAGTAATATTAGCAATAACATTAAGTCGATGAGTTCTTGCATTAAAACAGTTAAATATTCCAATAAAGATAAAGAGTGCGAAAAAGGCTGTCATTAGATGTAATCCATTTGTATCATCAATGAAAATTATTTTCATAATAGGCAATTTAATAAATAATAAACACAGAATAAATGAATACAAACCAGTAAACACAATTTGACCAAACATATATCTATTAATTATGTTTTCGTTACGTCTTTTAGGTGCTTCATCCATATACTCCTTTAAAGCAGGTTCTCCAGCAAATGCAAGAGCCGCAAGCGTGTCCATAACCATATTCACCCATAGCATCTGAACAACGGTGATAGGGTCCTCTATTCCAATAAATGGGCCAATAATAGAAATTCCAACAGCGCACATATTAATAGTTAACTGTAATATAATAAACTTCCTAATATTTTTGAAAATGGTTCTTCCATATAATATAGCTTTTGATATTGATTCAAAATTATTATCCAAAATAACTATATCCGAGGCTTCTTTGGCAACCTCTGTTCCACTTCCCATCGCAATACCAACATCGGCCTTTTTAATGGCTGGGGCATCATTAACACCATCCCCTGTCATTCCAACTACTAAATTTAATTCTTGAGCAATTCGAACCAGACGACTTTTATCACTAGGAAGTGCTCTTGAAACAACTCTTATTCGTTTTAAATTTTCTTTTAAATATTGATCTGACATTCGAGATAATTCATCACTATTAATAATTAACGAATTAGAATCTAATAAATCTATTTCACTAGCAATTGCTGATGCTGTCCTTTTAGCATCACCAGTTATCATTACAACTTGAATACCAGCTTTTCTCACTTGATCAAGAGATTCCTTAACACCTTCTCTAACTTCATCTCTTATACCAATAATTCCAACTAAAGTTAAATTTCTTAATTCCATGTTTTTTTCAACTTCACTATTTGTTGTGGCAATCGCAATAAATCTAATACTTTTTTCAGACAGTTGATTCATTTTATTTAATAATCTACTTTTATTCATAAATGGTTTTTTATTACCCGACTCATCATAGCAATAATGACACTTATCAATTATAATTTCAGGCATGCCTTTAACCAAAGTAACATTATAATCTCCTTTTACTTTAGTCATTGATAATTTAGTTTTACTATTAAAAGGTATTTGTTTTTCTTTTCTAATATTGACATTACTTTTATTAGAACTAACGTACTCAAGAAGCGCCCGGTCAGTTGCATTACTTCCAATCGCCATCTTTTTTTCATTATCATAAGTAGCACTATTGTTATATTTTAATGATATATCCAATAGTTCGAATAATTTACTAGTACCAAATGAAAGATTACTAGAATATTCTTTAGAATTGCCATCAATAAAATTTACAACTTGTAACTTTCCTTTAGTAAGGGTACCCGTCTTATCCGTAAATAAAATATTTAAACTACCAAATGTTTCTATCCCTAGTAATTTTCTAACTAAAATATTATCTTTTAGCATCTTTTTCATGTTTCTTGATAAGACCAAAGTAATCATCATTGGTAATCCTTCAGGAACAGCCACAACTATTACTGTTACCGCTAAGGTTATTGCATGTAAAAGATGACCAACCATTAAGTGGTGATTACTAAACATTGTCTTAATTGCACTACTATCAAAACCATTTTTAATTAAAATTGCATCAAATAAATATGATGTAGCAACTAAGAAAGCACCCACATAACCTAATTTACTAATCGTTTTAGCAAGTTTTCGAAGGCGATGTTTTAATGGCCCTTCCCTTTTTTCATCTTGAAGTTCTAGCCCAATACTACCATAAACAGTTTTATCACCAACACTGGTCACTAACATAAGTGCTTCGTTTGCGCAGACAACACTACCGCGCAATACTTTATTATCATTAATATCTCTTGTTACTTCTTTAGATTCACCATTTAAAGCTGAATCATCAACTTCGATACTACCTTTAATGATAATACCATCAGCTGGAACTTTGTCTCCTGCTTGCAATAAAGAAACATCATTTTGAACAATGTCATCCATTGAAATTTCTGTTAACATACCATTTCGATATACTCGACAATTGATTTTAGAAGCTTCTTCCTGAAGTTTTTTAAATGAAGCTTCACTTCCATATTCGGATAAAGTTGATATTAGTGATGCTATAAAAATGGCAATTGCGATACCTACTGTTTCATACCAGTCAAAACTTCTAAGTAAAAATAAAGTTTTAACCGCAAGAGCAATTAATAATATTTTCGTCATAGGTTCCCCTAAACTTTCAACAAAAAGTTTAACAAAGGAATTTTGTTTTTTTATACTTATTTTATTACTCCCATTTTTAAGTCGTGATTCAATAACTTGTTTATCTGTTAGTCCAATTTCTCTTATATTCACTATTATCACCTATAAAATACTATTAGGTAATAACTTTATCTACCACATTAATAAATCGACAAAAAAAACAGTATCAAATTATACTGTTTTAATTTTCTTTTTCTTTTTGAATTTTATAATTTATTTTTAGCAGTAATTTTCTCGGTAATATTCTTGTCATAAATACACCAAGTTTTATAAAAAATCCTGGAATAATAATTAATTTTCTTTTCATCATTTTATTAATTGCATATTCTGCAACAACTTTACTTTCCATAGCTTTAACTGAAAATTGCACTCCTGCAACATTATTAAAATTAGTATTAACCGGTCCTGGACATAAAGCACCAATATATACATTACTACCTTCATGACGAAGTTCTTCATAAATAGCTTCTGTAAGTTTTAATACATACCCTTTAGTTGCATAGTAAGTAGCCATAAGCGGTCCTGATAAGAAAGCAGCTGTTGATGCTACATTTAATATATAACCACTATCTCGTTCTTTAAAATCCTTTAAAAACATCTTTGTAAGTGTATGAACGGCTTTAATATTTAAATCAATCATATCCAGTTCACGATCTAAATTAGTTTCACTAAAATCACCAAAAACACCAAAACCAGCATTATTAATAAGAATATCAATTTTTTCTTTCTTAACTCTATTATATAATTTCATACAATTAAAAGTACTTGATATATCCATTGAAATTATTTTGACGTTATCTCCTAATTCTTTTTTTATTGCTTCTAAGTTTTTTTTATCACGAGCAACAAGTATTAACTCATAACCTTTATCATAAAGGACTCGCGCCATATCAGCACCGATACCTGAACTAGCCCCCGTAATTAAAGCCTTCATACTATCAACACCTTCCACTACTATAATTATATAGCATATTTATTCATAAAACAACTTTATATTATAATTAAGTAATTTATTCGTAGGTATACCAATTATTATTTTGATTATATTTCACTTACTAAATTTCCATGATTTTTATATAAACTTATTGTGTTTATTGTTCAATTATATGTACTTTATAAGAACGGTTATTATCCTTTTTCTATGGAAATCCTTTATATTTTAAACTTATACCTTCTATATTTGATTATTCGAAAGTTGGTGAAATATTTTTAAAAAAGAAAAAAACTTAGGCTTTTAACAGCTATTATCTACTCAACATTTTCTATTAGAGTTATTCTTTTATCATCAAACTGGTATATATAATCTGCCAGAAGCTTAACATCATCTTTAATATGAGTGGAAATAATAATTATTTTATTTTCCTCTTTCAACTTTAAAAATATTTCCCTTAATTTAATAACTGTTTTTTCTTCTATCCCATTAAATGGTTCATCAAAGATCATCAAATCAGGGTTTTCCATTAATACTTGTGCAATACCAAGTTTTTGTTTCATACCATAAGAATAAAAAATGTAGTTTTTGTTCATTTCTTCTGTTAGATTAACCATTTCTAATGTTTTTTCGATATCTTCTTTAGTTAAGTTAGATTGAACTTTTGCTAAAAGACTTAAATTTTCTAACCCTGACAATTCGGGCAAAAAGGATGGTGAGTCAATTAATGCACGAGTTGATGGCGGAAAATCACCATTTTTTATTATATCAATTCCATCTATTAGTATTTCACCTGCGTCTGGTTTATAAAAACCACATAATAGTTTTAAAAAAACACTTTTACCACTACCATTTCTACCTACTAAAGCATAGATGTTGCCAGGTTCAAAATTAATATTAATATTTTCAAGAACTGGTACTTTCTTAAAACTTTTTGATACATTTTTAACTTCTATTTTCATAATTCCTCCTAAATTTTTTCATAAATATTATAATATCTTTTTTTAAATATTCTATAAAAAAGACCAACTAAAATTAAAAGACTGAGTAATAAAATATATAGATAAGTTTTTAAGCTTACAACTGTAATAGGAAATATTAATATCACTAAAAAAAGCATACAAATTATAACAATACTCGTGGTATAACTCTTTAAAAAAGTTAACACGAGTAAACTTATAAAAATAAATATTAAAGAAAGTAAAATATCAGTTGGATAATATAAAAACATTTGAAAATTTAGATAATTAATATTACCAATAAAAGATATTATAATATAGAATATACACTTATATATGAATACATACCCTATAATTAATATTGTTTTAACTATTATCCATTTTTTTAAAGATCCCCTTAAAAATAAATTTTGAATACCTAATTTAAAACTTTCCATAAATATATATAATGATGAAATAATGGCAAATGACCAATTTAAGCCATATAAAAACAATTCAACGGGCAAAGATTTATCATCATAAGTAAGACCCAAGATAGCTCCTGGTGTTAAACTTTGATTGTTTGTTAATTTAAAAATAACCATCACAGCAATTAATACTATTAATTGAATTAAAAATAATTTAATTATTTTAGTTTTCAAAATATTAAGTTCGTTTTGAAAAATCATGAAATTACTCCTTTTAATTTAATTTTTTTTAAGACAAGTGAATTAAATAATTTGAAAATTGATAGTAATATAATTATATATACCCCAAACATAAGAATTTCTATAATAACTGAACTATAATTTAATTTAATAATATATTTGCTCGGGTTTAAAAAGATAGGAAAAACCGTACTTATCTCGGTCATTATTATAGTAGGATTTAAATACCAATAATAAAAAGCAATGTTTATTATTATTAAAATTGGTGTTTTTAACAACTGAATTAATGTTGAATTAATTAAACAAATCATCAAAGTAATAGAATAAACTTTAATTAAAACTATCATTAAGCGAATTATATTAGGAAAATTATCATTAAAAGTGCTTTCTATTTTCAAACGATATCCACTAAAATTCATTAAAATTAAATTAATTATTAACGCAGTTAAAAAGATAAAACTATAAGAAATAATAACTGATTTAAAATAACTAGATAAATATTGTTTATGATTTTTTAAGCGATTAAAATACGGAAAATTTCTACTGAACTCATTATATAAGTTTATAATTAATATCAAAGGAATAAAAAAATTTGTTGCTAGTATATACCAAGAAGATGAATACCCAATAATAAGTAGGTCTATATAGCTAGCTTTTGCATTACTAGAAAAAAACATATAAATTGAGAGAATCAAAATTAATCCCGTTAGTAATTTGAATAATAACGAATTAACAATTTTCATTGAAAAATTATAAATAAAATTATTTTTCATTTTGGATAATCACCTTCTCTTTATTATTATAAGACATTAAAACAATTATCAAGCTAGAAAGAAAAAGAAATAGACTGTAACCAAATTCAAAGAGAATAGTTGATGAGGATTCATAATTCCAAAAACTATAAAATAGTAATTCTGGAATCATAAAATTTTTAAAAGTAATTGCAAGAATAGTAAAAATTATAACTTCAAAGCACAATCCTAATATAAAGAAAGTAATAAAGGAAGCAAATATTGCTAAAATTTTATTAATACCTTTATTTGCAAAAAACAAAGCAATATTTGCAATGAATAAGTTATACAAAAACAAACTAATTGTATAAAAGGTTAGAAAATATATTGGTGTTTCTAAAAAAAGATCAGAAACATAAGTTGTATCTTGTTTCAACGCATATGATGGATCAAATGTTCCCGTAATAATATACAAAATAAAGAAGGAGGTAATCAATGAAATAGGAATAACAAGAACAAATGCATAACTTTTAACAATTTCTTTAAAAACTATTTTGGAATATTTTTCTCTTAATAATAAATTTTTAAGGTAACCACTTTTAAATTTAGAATGAATTACCCAAATAGTCATTATAATTATCAAAAATGGTGTGACTAAATCTAACATTCTTAATGTACTAGATATCTTATTTTGAAAAAAGGCGTTAACTACATCTGTTTGATAGGGTTCATATTCTTTTAAATTTTCACATTCTTTTCGGACATATTCATGCATTGAATCATGTGGCTGTTCTTGACAATATTGTTGAAAATCAGTATATTGCTTTCGATGGTTGCTGTAAAATTTTAAATAATTTACGCTTTCAAATGTTATCCAAATAAAAATACAAGAAAATATTATTATTGGTATTAAATTAATTTTTAGTTTTGTCATAAATTCCTCCAACTATTATAGAAAATGTGTATTATTTAATTAATTCACTTTTTTATTAGTCTACTATCCATTCGCCCCAATAACTAGTTGGAGTCAAATATGAAGAAACTGTTCTAAAATCTATCATAGTATTACCAGGAGAATAACCATAACTTAGAGAACTTGTAGATGTTATATTTTTAGTTTGATTTTTTTTGTTAAATACTGTAACTGGAGCATAACCTGTCTCACCCAAATAATTATGCCCTAACACCTCGACCTGAATATCTCTAAAAGGAAATAACCAATTGGATGCGTGGTCCTCTTTAGCACTGTCGACAGTTATCAATTTCTGGACACTATAATTTTGTTTGTATTCCATAAAAGCTATACTATTTGTTAAAGTAGGTATTTTAATATTAATAAAAATCATTGAGTTTTGTGCGAATACCCCCGTAGCTGAAAATATGGCTGTAATAATAAAAAGAGAAAATAATATTTTGATTTCTTTCAAAATCATCACCCTTTCATTGTTTTTTTTACAACAAACAACTTACTTCTTACTACTAATACACATTTTACCACACCATAATTGTAACAATAGTAATTTTGAAAGTCAATTATATTAAATAAAAGATGTTAATTACTAATTTAAAACTTTAATTTTTTTAATTTAACCTATATTTATTAATCTTTTACACTTTCCCTTTTACGCAATTTACTATTTAACTAATCATATAGTAGAATTTTTAAAATTAATAAAAAAAAGAAGAAAATTATTCTTCTTCTACTAATTTTAAAATTACCATTAAAGCGTCATCTCCACGACGTTCATTTAATTTTAAAATTCTTGTGTATCCACCATTACGATTAGCATATTTAGGCGCTAAAACGTCAAATACTTTTTTTGTTGCAACATTATCATTTTGTAGGAAAGCTAATGCTTTTCTTCTAGATACTAATGTTCCATTTTTTCCATATGTAACCATTTTATCTAAAAACTTACGAACTTCTTTAGCTCTTGTTTCAGTAGTTGTAATTTGTTCATTCATAATTAAGTCTTTAGTTAAATTAGCTAACATACTTCTTCTATGTTTATTATCTCTTCCTAATTTTCTATACATGATATCCTCCTACCTATTGATCTTCATCACGGAATTTAAGGCCCATTTCTCTGATTTTTTCAGTTACTTCTTTTAATGATTTTTTACCTAAATTACGTATTTTCATCATTTCTAATTCTGATTTTTCTGTTAAGTCTCCTAGTGTATTAATATTAGCTCTTTTTAAGCAATTGTAAGCACGAACTGAAAAATCTAAATCATCAATTGATGTTTCCAATTTCTTAAGTTTACTATCTTCTTTCTTAGCAGTCATGACACCTGTCATATCTGTAATTTCACTTAATTCAGTTAAAACATTTAAGTGTTCAATTAAAATCTTAGAAGATAATGCAAGTGCATCTTCTGGTCTCATTCCACCGTTAGTATACACATTAAGAGTTAATTTGTCATAACTATCATCTTGTCCCACACGAGCACTTTCAACTTCATAATTAACACGATCAATTGGTGAATATAAAGCATCAATTGGAATATATCCGATTTTGCTATCTTCAACATTAATCTTGTTTTCATTTGATGGAACATATCCACGGCCATTAGATACGATTATTTCCATATCTAATTTCCCGCCTTTTGATACAGTAGCAATAACTTGATCTTTATTAATAATTTCGATATCAGCATCTAATTCAATATCAGCTGCCGTTACAACTTGTTCTTTCGATACTGATAATCTAATTATTTTTGATTCTTTTGAGTGGTTTTTAACAACAATATTTTTTAAATTTAAAATAATTGTTGTAACATCTTCGACGACACCTTCAATTGTTTGAAATTCATGCATTACTCCATCAATTTTAACAGCTGCAATTGCACTACCTGGTAAACTAGATAGCATTACTCTTCTTAATGCATTTCCAATTGTTGTACCAAATCCTCTTTCCAAAGGCTCTAATTCGAATTTTCCATAATTATTATTTTCCACATACTCAGTTATTTTATATGTTGGTTTTTCAAAGTTTAACACTCTAACACACTCCTTTTCTTTATATTAACCACGTGGACGTTTTGGTGGACGGCATCCGTTATGTGGTATTGGTGTTACATCTGTTATAGAAGTAATTTCTAAACCAGCAGTTTGTAATGAACGAATAGCTGTTTCGCGACCAGATCCTAATCCTTTTACAAATACTTCTACTTTTTTCATACCAACTTCTGCAGCAGCTTTTCCTGCAGCTTCAGCTGACATTCCAGCAGCAAATGGTGTTGATTTTTTACTTCCTTTAAAACCTAAAGTTCCAGCTGATGCCCAACTAATTGCATTTCCTTCTTTATCACTAATTGTTACAATTGTGTTATTGAATGTTGAATGAATAAAAGCATTTCCTTCTGGAACATTCTTTTTTACTTTTCTTTTTCTTGGTTTATAAGCCATTAGTTACCCTCCTTTTTAATTAAAAATTATTTTTTCTTATTAGCAACTACTTTTCCTTTTCCTTTACGAGTTCTAGCATTACGATTTGTTCTTTGTCCTCTTACTGGTAATCCACGACGATGACGTGTTCCTTCATAAGAGTTAATTTCCATTTTTGTTTTAATGTTCATGCTTGTTTCACGTCGTAAATCACCTTCAGTAATTTGTTTTTCGACTTCATCACGGATAAGCGTTAATTCATCATTACTTAACTCACTTACCTTTTTGTTTCCATCAACATTAACTGTTTTTAAAATTGTTTTTGATAAATTTTTTCCAATACCAAAAATATAAGTTAAAGATATTTCTACTCTTTTATTATCTGGTATGTCTACACCTTTAATTCGTGCCATAAAACACCTCCTATTATCCTTGTCTTTGCTTATGTTTTGGGTTAGAGCAAATTACATGTACTCTTCCCTTACGTCTGATAATTTTACATTTATCACATATTTTTTTGACTGATGGTTTTATTTTCATATAAATCCCTCCTAATTTTTTCTATAGGTTATTCGCCCACGTGTTAAATCGTATGTTGAGAGTTCTATAGTTACCTTGTCACCTGCTGAAATGCGAATGTGATTCATTCGGATTTTACCAGAAACGTGGGCTATCACTATATGCTTATTTTCAAGTTCTACTCGAAATACTCCCCCTGGTAAAAGTTCTAAAACTTTACCTTCGACTTCTATTGTATCTTCTTTGGCCATCGTATCACCTCTTCGTTAAAATTTTAAATCCTTCTTTTGTTACTAAGACTGTATGTTCAAAATGCGCTGACGGAGAATCATCTCCAGTGACAACGGTCCATTCGTCATCTCCCATAAATACTTCGCGTGTCCCTAAATTAATCATTGGTTCAACAGCGATTACCATGCCTTCTTTTAAGATTGGACCAGTTCCTTGTACTCCATAATTAGGTACGTCGGGCATTTCATGAAGTTGAGTTCCAACACCATGGCCAACCAGTTCTCTAACAACGCCCAAATTGAATTTTTTAATGTATTTTGATATTGCATAACCAATATCACCGACACGAGCTCCTGCTTTTATTACATTTAATCCCTCATAAAGAGATTGTTCTGTATGTTCTAAAAGCATTTTTTTTTCGGTACTTATTTCTCCTACTGGATAAGTCCAAGCGGAATCCCCATGGTATCCCTTGTAGCAAGCCCCAATGTCAATAGATATTATATCACCTTTTTGTAATTTACGGTTACTAGGAATTCCATGAACAACTTCTTCGTTTATAGATGTACAAATTGATGCGGGATATCCATCATAATCTTTAAAAGATGGAGTTGCGCCTGATTTGATTATAAATTTATAAGCTAGTTCATCTAATTCTTTAGTTGTAATACCTGGTTTAATATAAGGTTCTAAATGCCTATGAGTCTCGCCGACAATTCTACCCGCGATTTCCATTAATTCTATCTCATATGGTGTCTTAATACTAATCATTCTTATCACCATTATCTAATATATTAATTATTTGTTCAAAAGTGTGTTCTTTGCTTATTGAACTATCTATTTCATAAAGTTTATTTTGTTTTTTATAATACTCTATTAGTGGAACCGTTTCAGTTTTATATACTTGAAATCTTTTTTCAAAAACTTCTTTAGTATCATCATCCCGTTTAACTAATAAACCATTACATTTATCACATATACCCTCTACTTTTGGTTTCGTTCCATCATACATGTAATTATATACAGTTTGACAATTACTACAAGTTAATCTTCCAACGATTCTTTTATATGCTTCTTCTATTGGTAAATTTAGATAGAAAACATAATCAATTTGACTTTTACTATCTTCTAATATTTTATCATAAAGAATAGCTTGATTAACAGTTCTTGGAAATCCATCCAATATATAACCATTAATACAATCATTGTTACGCAGTCTTTTAAGTAATAGTTCAATAATAAGTGTATCACTTACCAAATTACCTAAATCAATTTCCTTTTGAATTTGATGTCCTAAATCACTACCAGTTGCTATTTCATTTCTTAAAATAGATCCAGTTGAAATATGAGGAATGTTATATCTTTCAGAAATTATTTGCGATTGTGTCCCCTTACCAGCTGCTGGTGGGGCAACGAAGATTATATTTTTCACTTTCTTCGACCTCTACGTGTACGAGTAAATGTACGACTTGTTAGTTGACTATCAATACTTTTATATGTTTCAAGTGCGACACCAATAACAATTAATACTCCAGTACCACCAATTGATACAGAAGATGGCAGATTTGAAATAAGACTAAATATAATTGGAAGACCTGCGATAATTGCAAGTGCCAGTGCACCAACAATTGTTAAACGATAAAGTGTTCCATTTATATAGTTGATTGTTTCTTCTCCTGGTCTTACACCGGGAACATATCCACCATTTTTTTGTAAGTTTTCAGCCATTTCTTTTGGTTTTAATTGTAAAAATGTATAAAAATATGAGAATCCAACAATTAATAAAATGTATAGAATAAAGCCAGTTGGACTATCCATTGCTACATAATTTTCTATAAACTCACCATATTTAGGATTTTTAATAAGTCCTACAAAAATAGCCGGAATTGATAATAATGATGATGCGAAAATAACAGGTATTACTCCAGCAGAATTTAATTTAAATGGAATATAATTTTGTTTTCCTAATGTACTTGTAGATTTATTAGCATATTGAATTTGAATTCTTCTTTCAGCTGTTTGCTCAAAAATGATTCCAATTACAATAAGTAAGTAAATAACGATAAAGACAATAAACATAACTATTCCCCACACAGATCCACTTTCAGTGAAACTTTGAAATGCTTGATAAAACATTGAAGGAAGACTTGCAATAATACCAGTCATGATAATTAATGATATACCATTTCCAATTCCTTTAGTAGTGATTTGATCACCCATCCAAAGTAATAAAGCGGTACCTGCTGTTAGAACAGTAGCAAATTGCATGTATTCTAATACAGTTCCTGTCTTAATAAAAGCAAATGACATTATATAACCTTGAATAAAGGCTAAAACAATACCAACTACTCTAGTGATTTTATTTATTTTAACTCTACCTGTATGTCCTTCTTTAGCTAAATCTGCTAAATAAGGAATTATATCCATTTGCGCTAATTGGATGATAATTGATGCAGTGATATAAGGCATAACCCCAAGTCCAAAAATTGAAAATTGAGCCATTGCCCCTCCACCCATAACATTAATTAATTCCAAAAAGCCTAAACTATTTGTTCCTAATTGTGCTGAATCAACACCAGGAACAATAATTGTTGTACCTAATTTAAATACGAATAAGGAAAAAAACGTAAAAATTATTTTCTTTTGTAAATCCTTATTCTTGGGATTAAATATTTGCTTAAAGTTTGCAAACACTTTAGATCACCTCTGCTTTTCCACCTAATTTTTCTATTTTTGATAGTGCTGTATCAGAAAATTTATGTGCTTTAACATGTAATTTTTTTTCTAAAGTACCATTTCCCAATACTTTTATTCCATTTAATTGTTTTTTAACTAAACCCATTTCTTTTAATAATTCTGGTGTAACAATTGCTCCATCTTCAAAATTATTTAAATCACTTAAATTAATAACAGCGTAAACTGTTTTAAATGGTGCATTAGAAAATCCTCTTTTAGGAAGTCTTCTAAATAATGGTGTTTGACCACCCTCAAATCCTGGTCTAACTCCTCCACCACTTCTAGCATTTTGTCCCTTTTCACCTTTTCCACTTGTTTTTCCTAAACCGCTTCCTGGTCCACGTCCAACTCTTTTACGAGTTTTGGTAGAACCTGGATTTGGATATAAATTATGTAATTTCATATTATATAATCTCCTCCACTTTCTTACCACGTAGGGCTGCAATTTGTTCAACAGTTTTTTGTGATTTTAAGGCATTAAGGGTTGCATGTGCCATATTGATTTTAGTGCTTGAACCAAGTGATTTAGATAAAATATCTTTAATTCCAGCCATTTCTAATACTGAACGAACAGGTCCACCTGCTTTAACTCCAGTACCTTTTAATGCTGGTTTTAATAATACTTTACTAGCTCCTTGAACTCCAAGTGCTTCATGAGGGATTGTTCTTTCATCAACAATAGCTACTTTAATAATGTTTTTAGTTGCTGCTTGAACAGCTTTCTTAATAGCATCTGGTACTTCATTAGCTTTACCAACGCCTAGTCCAACTAGACCTTTGCGATCGCCAACTACTACTAGTGCTGAGAAACGGAAATTACGACCACCTTTTGTTACCTTTGTAACACGACCGATGTGGATTACTTCTTCATCGTATTGCTTAGGGCGTGGTTCTCTTCTTTTGTATTCCATTCATTAACCTCCTTAGAATTTTAATCCATTTTGACGTGCAGCTTCAGCTAATTCTTTTACACGTCCATGATATAGGTATCCACCTCTATCAAATTTTACTTCAACAATTTTTGCTTCTTTTGCTCTCTTAGCAAGTAATTCTCCTACTTTAATAGCAGCTTCTGTATTGCCACCATTTTCAAGTTTTAATTCTTTATCAATAGAAGAAGCACTTACTAATGTTACTGCATTTTCATCATCAATGATTTGTGCAAAAATATTATTGTTTGATCTAAACACATTAAGTCTTGGTATACTAGGTGTTCCACTTAATTTACTTCTAACTCTTTCATGTCTAGCTTTTCGTACTTCATTACGAGATACTTTTTTTATCATAGTAAATCTCTCCTTTACTTTCGATTACTTAGCAGCTTTTTTACCAGCTTTACGGATAACAACTTCGTCTTTATAACGAATTCCTTTACCTTTATAAGGTTCTGGTTTTCTAATCTTGCGAATATTTGCTGCGAATTCTCCGACAAGACATTTATCAATACCTTTTATAACTAATTGAGTATTACTTGGGGCTTCAACAGAAATTCCTGCTGGTATTTCCATTTCCACTGGATGTGAGAAACCAGCTGCAACTACTAATGTATTACCTTTTAATGTAAAACGGTATCCTACACCAATTGCTTCTAATTTTTTCTCAAAACCTTGAGTTACTCCTTCAATCATATTACTAATGTTAGCATTTGCTGTTCCATGAAAGTTTTTAAAATTTTCATTACGAGCAACAACTTTTAATTCAGTTTCATTGATTTCAACTGTAATATTGCGATTAATCTCGGTAGAAAGTTCACCTTTGGGACCTTTAACACTTACAATATTACCGTTAACTGATACTGTAACATTTTCTGGTATTGTTATTATTCTATTTCCAATACGACTCATATAATCTCCTACTTTCTACCAAATGTATGCTAATACTTCGCCACCAAGAGATTTTTCTCTAGCTTGTTTATCAGTAACAACACCACTTGATGTTGAGATGATTGCAATTCCTAGACCACTTAAAACTTTTGGTAAGTCTGTTGATTTAGCATAAACTCTTAATCCTGGTTTTGAAATTCTCTTTAAACCAGTAATTACACGTTCTTTATTTTGTCCATATTTTAAATTTAGGACAATTATATTTTGAATATTATTTTCTTTGATTTGATAATCACTTATAAATCCTTCTTCTTTTAATATTCTTGCTATTTCTAACTTTATTTTTGAAGCGGGTACTTCAACTTCTTTATATCGCATTTGATTTGCATTACGAATTCTTGTAAGCATATCTGCAATTGGATCATTAACTACCATAAATATCCTCCCTTCAATTTACCAGCTTGATTTTTTAACGCCTGGTATTTGTCCTTTATATGCTAGTTCTCTAAAACAAATACGGCAAATTCCATATTTTTGTAAAACCGCATGTGGTCTTCCACATCTTTTACAACGCGTATATTCACGTACTTTGAATTTTGGTTTTCTACTAGCTTGTATAACTTTGCTTTTTTTAGCCATAATATCCTCCTTTTTAGAGTTACTTCTTAAACGGCATACCAAAGCCTTTTAAGAGATCGTACGATTCTTCGTTTGTTTTTGCAGTTGTTACAAAAACAATATCCATACCACGTACTTTAACAACATTATCATATTCTATTTCTGAAAAAATTAATTGTTCTGTTAGTCCTAATGTATAATTTCCACGTCCATCAAAAGCTTTTGATGATATTCCTCTAAAGTCCCTAACACGAGGTAATGTAATACTAATTAATTTATCTAAAAAGTTGTACATATTTTCTCCTCTTAGGGTTACTTTACAACCAATTGCTTGACCTTCTCTCAATTTAAATCCAGCAATCGCTTTTTTAGCTTTAGTTGTAACTGGTTTTTGTCCAGTAATTGCTTCAAGATCTCTTAATGCTCCTTCAAGCATTTTTGAATTATGAGATGCATCACCAACACCAATATTAACAACTATTTTATCTATTTTAGGCACTTCCATAACAGATTTATAATTATACTTTTCCATTAAACTAGGTATGATTTCTTTATTATATTTTTCTTTTAGGCGGTTCACTATATACCCTCCTTCCAATTAATCAATACTCTCGTTTGATTTTTTACTTATTCTTATTTTTTTATTGTTTTTATCGATTGTATGTCCTATTCTGGTTCTTTTTTTAGTTTTAGGATCAAGAATCATAACATTAGAAGCATGAATTGGAGCTTCCATTTCAATAATACTACCTGGTGTTTGTCCGTCTGATTTTTTATGTCTTTTAATAATATTAACATTCTCAACCACAACTTTATTATCATCACGTAATATCTTTGTTATTTTTCCTTCTTTTCCTCTATCTTTACCAGCAATAACAACAACTTTATCTCCTGTTTTAAAGTTCATGTTCTACCTCCTATAACACTTCTTTAGCAAGTGATATAATTTTCATATAATTTTTTTCACGCAGTTCACGTGCAACTGGTCCGAAAATACGAGTTCCAACAGGACTTTTATCATCTTTAATAATAACGCAAGCATTATCATCAAACTTAATATAAGATCCATCTTCTCTCCTTAGACCAAATTTGCTTCTAACAATTACAGCCTTTACAACTTTTCCTTTTTTTACTGTACCATTAGGAGTTGCTTTCTTTACAGTTCCAACAACTATATCACCAATATTTCCCGTTCTAACATGACTTCCACCTAATACACGAATAACTCCAAGTTCACGTGCACCAGAATTGTCAGCTACTTTTAAACGGCTTTCTTGTTGAATCATATATTAATCCTCCTTTATCAGTTTTCAACTATATAATAATTGATTTTTCTAAAATTTCTGCTAAACGATAATGTTTTGATCTTGATATTGGTCTTGTTTCAACTATACGAACTTTATCTCCTACTTTTGCTTCATTCTTTTCATCATGAACAGCATATTTTTTAGAGTTTTTAACACGCTTACCGTATAATTTTGCATTCTTGTAAGTTTCTACCAACACTGTTATCGATTTATCATTTTTATCGCTTACAACTTTTCCTATTAATTCATGAGTTCTTTTATCTTTCATAATGCCCTCCTTAATTTCCTAGTTCACGTTCGCGTAGTATGGTTTTCATACGAGCTACTAATTTTCTTAATTCTCTTATTCTAGAAGGCTTTTCAAGATTCCCAGTAGCTTGGCTGAAACGTAAATTAAATAATTCTTCTTTATATTCTTCGATTTTTTTTGTGATTTCTTCGCTTGAAAGATTTCTTATTTCATCAATTTTCATTAGCTTCACCACTTTCCTTTTTTACAAATTTACATTTGATTGGTAATTTGTGCATTGCTAAACGTAATGCTTCACGTGCAACATCTTCACTAACTCCATCTATTTCAAACATAATTTTTCCTCTTTTAACAACAGCTACCCATTTATCTGGTTGCCCTTTACCTTTACCCATACGAGTTTCTAAAGGAATGCTAGTTAATGATAAGTGTGGGAAAATGTTAATCCAAACTTTTCCTCCTCTTTTCATATAACGAGTCATTGCAACACGCGCAGCTTCAATTTGTTGTTGAGTAATCCAAGCACCTTCCATTGCTTTTAATCCGTATGAACCAAAATGTAATTCAACATTACCTTTTGCTTCGCCTTCATAACTAATACGGTGTGGCTTACGATACTTTGTCTTTTTTGGTATTACTGCCATCTGTATTACCTCCCTTATTTTTCTTTTCAGGAAGGATTTCTCCTTTATATATCCATACTTTTACACCGATTTTACCAAAAGTTGTATCAGCTTCTTTATGAGCATAATCTACATCTGCTCTTAAAGTATGAAGTGGAATCATTCCTTCTGTATAACCTTCAGTTCTTGCCATATCAGCACCACCTAAACGTCCTGCTACTGAAGTCTTAATTCCTTTTGCTCCTGCTTTCATTGTGTTTCTAATTGCTCTTTTTTGAGCAACTCTAAATGAAACACGGTTTTCAATTTGTTTTGCAATGTCCTCTGCTACTAAAGCAGCATCAATATTAGGATTTTTAATTTCCATAATTGAAATTTGAACATTTTCATCTACTAATTTAGCTAATTTTTTTCTAGTTTTTTCAATTTCTTCCCCACCGTGACCAATTACAACACCAGGTTTAGCAGTGTTAATAATTACTTCGGTTTTGTTAGGTGTTCTTTCAATTAGAACACTTGAAACTGCTGCGTCTTTGAACTTCTTTTCTAAAAATTCACGGATTTTAATGTCGTTAACTAGAAATTTAGAAAAATCTTTATTTCCAGCATACCATTTTGATTGCCATGTTTTATTAATACCTATTCTAAGTCCAATCGGACTAACTTTCTGACCCATCAGTTACCTCCTTTGCCTATTTTTCATCACTTACAATTATTGTAATATGACTTGTTCTTTTCTTAATTGGATCCACGTGTCCACGAGAACCAAATCTCATTCTTTTCATTGTTTGACCTTCGTCAACTAATGCAGTTTTAACATATAAGTTTTCTTTTTTTAATTCTAAATTATTTTCAGCATTTGCTACAGCTGAAGTTAATACTTTATGAATTAGACGTGCAGCTTCTTTATTTAAATTCTTTAAAATAACATCTGCATCAGATACGCTCTTACCACGTACCAAATCTATAACTAAACGAGCTTTACGAGGTGCTATTCTAACACTTTTTGCAATCGCTTTCGCTTCCATTTTAGTCCTCCTCCCTGGCTAATTATTTTTTCTTCTTGTCATCGCCATGTCCACCAAATTTACGAGTTGGTGCGAATTCACCTAATTTGTGTCCAACCATATCTTCCGTTACATAAACAGGAATAAATTCTTTACCATTATGAACAGCAAATGTGTGTCCGATAAATTCAGGATAAATCGTTGAACGGCGAGACCATGTTTTAATGACTTCTTTTTTCCCAGAACCACTGATTCTTTTTACTTTATCCATTAAATGACTATCAATAAAAGGTCCTTTTTTTAAACTTCTTGCCATTTAAACCATCCTTTCAATTATTTTTTACGACGACGAACAATTAATTTGTTTGAAGCTTTTTTCGTGTCGCGAGTTTTTAAACCAAGAGCTGGTTTACCCCATGGAGTAACAGGTCCTTTACGACCAATAGGTGCACGACCTTCTCCACCACCGTGAGGGTGATCATTAGGGTTCATTACAGAACCACGAACTGTTGGTCTAATACCTAAATGTCTTTTACGACCAGCTTTACCTAAGTTAATTAATTCGTGATCTTTATTTCCAACTTCACCAATAGTTGCACGACAAGTTCCTAAAACTTTACGAACTTCTCCACTTCTTAAGCGAAGTAATGTGTATTTTCCTTCATGTCCTAATATTTGAACTGACGAACCAGCTGAACGAGCCATTTGAGCTCCTTTTCCTGGTTTTAATTCAACATTATGAACCATTGTTCCTTCTGGAATATTTTCAAGTGGTAAACTATTTCCAATTTTGATATCAACGTTTACTCCACTTTCAATTTTGTCTCCTACGTTTAAATTATTAGGAGCGATGATATATCTTTTTTCACCATCTTTATAATTTATTAAAGCTATATTTGCTGTTCTGTTGGGATCGTATTCAATTGAAGCAACAGTTCCTTCAACACCGTCTTTATCTCTTCTAAAATCAATAATACGATATTTTCTTTTAGCACCGCCACCGCGATGTCTAACTGTGATTCTACCATGATTATTACGACCACCTGATTTTTTTAATGTTACAACCAATGATTTTTCAGGAGTTGTTTTTGTAATTTCTGTATTTTGTACAGTTGTCATCCCACGAGTACCATTAGTTATAGGTTTATATGTTTTAATCGCCATATTAATCCTCCTTCAAATTATTGAAGTTCAATTGAACTTCCTTCACTTAATTTAACCATTGCTTTTTTGACTTTATTAGTCTTACCGTAGTAACGACCAACTCTTTTTTTCTTTGGTTTAACATTGATAATATTTACACTATCAACTTTAACATTAAAAATCTTTTCAACAGCTTGTTTGATTTGTACTTTATTAGCCCTAATATCAACACTAAATGTGTAAGTATTATTATTTGTAGCTAAAGTACTACTTTTTTCAGTAATAATTGGTGCTTTAATAATATCTCTATAATTACTCATCATTAGACAAGCACCTCCTCTATAGCTTTTACTGCATCAACAGTAATAACCATTTTATCAGCACTGATGATATCAAGTGTGTTTATTTCATCAGCTTGTAACAACATAATATTTGTTAAATTTCTTGTAGCAAGAATTAAATTATCACTTAACTCTTCAACAACAATTAATGTTTTTACATTAGTAATTCCTAATTTTTCTAATGTTTGAATCATATCCTTTGTTTTTAAACTTTCAACATTAAAGTTTTCAACAATAATTAATTCACTATTAATCGCTTTGTACGCAAGCGCTGATTTAAG